>CAZCGF010000019.1:29266-32930 GCA_964498115.1 uncultured Planctomycetaceae bacterium
TGGGCTTATCAGGCCATCGTCGAAGCATGCCCAGAGGGCGCGACCTATGCCGTGCTCAGCGATGATCCCTTCAGGCCATCACACCGGCTCGCCTACCT
The DNA here is from genome assembly GCA_964498115.1 of uncultured Planctomycetaceae bacterium. Lineage (GTDB taxonomy): Bacteria > Planctomycetota > Phycisphaerae > UBA1845 > UTPLA1 > UTPLA1. Next base: position 29,365 of record CAZCGF010000019.1, read on the forward strand.
GCTCGCCCCTGCGAGGACTCAAATCGAAGACGCCTCGAAGGCAGATTTCCTTGTAATCATGTCCGCGTCGGATACCGAATTCGCCGAATCCATCGGAGTTCTCCGAAGCGGCCGATGGCCCGAGATGCAAGTCGTCCCTGTCGCGAGGGACTCAGACCAACTCTATCTGCTCCGCAGGGAGGCGCGATGATCGCCTGGGCCATCCTCGCCGTCGTCATCCCGTGGATCGCCGGCGGAGCCATCCTCGCGGCACTGCCGGGCTGTCGATTCGGCCACATGCACTTGATCGGCGCCGGCTATCTGCTGGGCCAAACCATCGTCATGGCCGCCCTTTACGCCGTTCTGCGGATCGGAGGCGGCAGTGCCAATCCCAGATGGATACTCGCTGCTTTGGCTGTCGCTGCGGTCGCGGCCGTCTGGAAGGCGCGTCGGCATGTGAATCCGCCGGACCCGGTGGACTCGCCCGCGAGAAAACCTCGAGGACGTTCGCTGCTCATCGCGGCAATTCTCCTGCTGATTTTCGGCAAGCTTGTTCCGGTCATCGCGTCGAGCCTATTTGTACCCGTGCGCGGCGACGATGCGATATCGATCTGGCTGCTGCGGGCGAAGGTCGTCACCATCCTCAATCAACTGCCGACCGACCCGGCCCATCCTTACTATCTCGGCGGCGCGGCCCCGGCGTATCCGATGTTCCTTTCGCTGGCCGCGGCCTGGGTCCCGATGGTGGCAGGGCAATGGCACGAGACACTTGCCATTCTTCCCTGGCCGCTCACCTATCTGAGTCTGATCATGCTGGTCGCCGGAGGACTTCGTCGCATCATCGGAAGCCTCCCCGCGTGGATCGCCGCGTATCTCGTCGCGTCGCTGCCGCTGCTTCTCCTTCATGCCTGTCGACCCGGTTACGCCGATCTGCCCCTGGCGACGTTTCTTGCCGCGACCGTCCTTCATCTGATTAAATGGCGTGAGTCCCGGCGACTGCAAGACTTCGCGATCGCCCTCGCATTCGCGCTGACTGCCGGCTGTCTCAAGCGCGAAGGCCCCCCGCTCGCGCTCATCGCCGTCGCAGGGTTCCTGATCACCAGTCTCGAAGCCTTTCGAGTCATGTCACGAGGTCAGCAGGCGACGGCGGTCACAATGCTGCTGGGAAGCGCAATCTCGTGCATCGCCCTCGTCGATTTCTCCGAGCAGTCAGAAACCATCGCCCAATTCACCTGGCAGCCCAGCGTGGCGGAAGCGCTGGTTCGACACGCCTTTGAATGGTCGTCGATGGGGTTGTTCTTCCCCCTATTGTTGATCGGGCTCGGTTTGCTCGTCGCACGCCGTAGCGCCGCCCACCGCATCACCACGCTGACACTCGTATTTGGATTCCTCGCATTCGACGCGATGGTCTTCCTGCTGACACCCCAGGGGCGATTTGCGCTGAACGACCAGACGCCCTCGAGGTTGTTTCTTCAGGTCGCTCCGGCGATGATTCTGCTCATGGCAAGCAGTCTTGCCCGGCCGAAGGAACCCGCATGAGCGAATCGTACGAAATCCTGCTCCTGGCCGAATTTTCGGCGGCTCATCGGCTGCGTCTCCTGAGCGGCGATTGGGAGCCGCTCCACGGGCACAACTGGAAGGTCGAGGTCTACGTCCATGGCCCCCGGCTCGACGCTATCGGACTTCTCGCGGATTTCACCCAACTCCAGCCGAACCTGAACCGGATCACGGCGGAGCTGCACGACACATATCTCAATGAAATACCGGCTTTTGCGCGGCAGAATCCGTCCACGGAGAACGTGGCCCGCCACATCCACGACCGGTTCGCGCCGCAATTGCCGGGTTCCGTTCGCATCCGAATGGTCCGCGTATGGGAGACATCCACCTGTGCTGCAGCCTACCTGCCCGACGGCGGCTGAGTCCGAGATGTCTTGATTCTGATGCCGAGTCCTCCGATTGACGATAAAATGATAGCGGAGTTGGATTTTTCGGACGTCTTTTGGCGCCGATTAGACCCCAGCCAGACAGGCGCCTGCTGAACATGAACCTCGACTGTCAATCCTGCAAGAAACACCCAGCCACGGTACACATTACCGACGTCCTGGATGGAGAGAAGCAGGAACGCCACCTCTGCGAAAAGTGTGCCGGCGAAGAAGGCATCGCACCCAAGATGCCCGTTCAAATGCCGGTCGGTGAAATCCTCAGCAGCCTCGTCGTTCAAAAGGCTGCCGTTCAGCAGCTTGCCGAGTTGAGCTGTCCCAAGTGCAAAATGACTTTCGTCGAATTCCGCAACGGCGGCCTGCTCGGCTGCGGCTGCGACTACGACGCTTTTGAAAAGGCGCTCCTCCCCCTCGTCGAGCGCGCCCACGACGGAGCCAGCCACCACATCGGCAAGGTGCCGCGCCGGCTGGCCACGCCCCGGGCCTGCGAGACCGACCTGATTCGACTCCGCAAGGAACTGAATCGCGCCGTCAGCGAGGAGCAGTTTGAACGGGCCGCCCGCCTGCGCGACGAGATTCGCGTCATGGAGGAGTCATGATCATCGACAATCTGGCAGGTCATCCCGGCGAATGGCTCCGCGGCAGCGGACCGATGTCGGACGTCGTGATCAGCTCCCGAATTCGGCTGGCACGGAACATCGCCGGATACCCCTTCCTGGGAAAGGCCGGGGACGAGCAAAAGCGCGAAATCTCCTCGCTCATTCGTCGTCACGTGGACGCAGTAGCGACCGGCGGCGAATGGGACTACATCGAGATCGCCAAGACCGACGAGATCGATCAGCAGATGCTCGTGGAGCGGCACCTCATCAGCCGACAGCATGCCGACCCGCGCGGCAGCCGCGGCGTCGCTCTGAGCAAGAATGAATCCATCTCCGTTATGGTCAACGAGGAGGATCACCTGCGAATTCAGGTCCTCCGCAGCGGCCTGCAACTCGACGAAATCTGGACCGAGATCAACCGCATCGACGACCGCCTCGAGGAGAAGCTCGATTACGTCTTCCACCCGAGATACGGATACCTGACCGCCTGCCCCACCAACGTCGGCACGGGCATTCGCGTGTCAGTCATGTTGCACCTGCCGGCGCTCAAGCTCACCGGCGAGATCGAGCGCGTCTTCCGTGCCGCCAAGGACATGCGTCTGGCCGTCCGCGGCCTCTTTGGTGAAGGCACCGAGGCGACCGGCGACTTCTTCCAGATCAGCAATCAGGTCACCCTCGGCCGCACCGAGGACGAGATCATCAACGACTTCAAGCACATGGTCATTCCCAAGATCATCGACTACGAGCATCGGGCGCGCAAGACGCTCGTCGAAGAAAGAGCCCTCGCCCTCGATGATCGCGTCTGGCGATCCTACGGCGCGCTCAAAAACGCGCGGACGATCAGCAGCGAAGAAACCATGCTGCACCTGTCGCACCTGCGCGTCGGGATTCACCTGGGACGGATCAAGCTGGTCGATATCAAGACGATCAACGAGCTATTCCTCATGACCCAGCCGGGCCACCTTCAAAAGCTGCACGGAACAAAGCTCTCCGGCGAACAGCGCAGCGCCGCCCGCGCCGATCTGATCCGCAAACGCCTGGGTTCGTA
>CAZCGF010000020.1:0-11051 GCA_964498115.1 uncultured Planctomycetaceae bacterium
CGCTCAGCGAAATCGCCTACGCATGGATGTACGACCGGCCGATCATCGCCCTGTCAGAAAGCGGCGGCTGGGCGAAGCGCCTCGCAGGGGAAAGCGTGGACCACCGCCGGGAGGACACGATCGTCGATTGCCGAAACGTCGAGCAACTGGAGGCGGCGCTGCGCGAGCTGCTGCCGAAGGCCGGACGGTAGAAGTCGTCAATCATCGGGCCGGGCCTCATGAACTCAATCGACCAAACGGGAATATGCAGACCGATCACCGAATCGGACCACTTCGCGTTTCCCGGACCGGAAAATGCTGCCTTCTTGGTGAAAATTGACACGAAGGAAATGGGAAAGATCGTACGCGCGGTTCGCGGAGGCGGAAGCAGCACAGAAGTTCCGGAGGCGTTTTGCCATTGGATTCGCCATTCAAGTCACCCGGCTGAGGTGTGGTTTCGTCTATGGCACTTCTGGGCGCAGGGATTCGTCCTCGCATGGTGCCTTCTTGGATTCGTGCATGTGATAACGGGATGGCGGCCGATCCCTTATCCATGGGTGATTCCAGGCGTATTCGGTTTGCTCATGCTGAGTCCATGGTTGGCCTCTCGACGGGTGAAGTTGAGATTTGCCCGATACGCGCTGGGAAACAAGGGGCGCGTTTGTTACTCGTGCGGATTCCTGCTTCATGGACTGCCGGATCAGCACACATGCCCCGAGTGCGGGCGCGAATATGAGATCCGATCGTTACGGGAATCATGGCTGCGATGGATGAAGGGCCAATGACCACCGGCGAGCAGTTCTACGAAGCGAAAGCCTCGGATTCGTTTCCATCGCCGGATGCCGTCCACGTGTTGGTCAGAAAGAACAACGACGAATTGCGCGTCTTAATGGGTTCCAATTATTGGTCGATGGAGGATACAGGCGTTCCTCGCCCGCTTTGGAATTGGTTTCGCGAGTCTCGATTGCCTGCCACTAATCTATTACGACTTGGGCATGTTTTTCAGATCGCGGCCGGCCTGTCCTTCATCCTCGGAACCTTCCTGTCTATTAGTTCAGCGGGGCAAGGCACCTCCGGATGGATTTCAATAGCAAATTTAGGATTCGGTATTGCGTTTTTTGTAGTTCCGTCAATTTCCGGTCGCCGCGTTCGGATTCACTTCGCCAAATATCTTGCTGAACACGCCGGTCTGGTATGCCCGGATTGCGGTTATCTGCTTCACGGATTGCCACCAAAGCATGTATGTCCCGAGTGTGGCAGAAAGTACTCAATAGTCAGTGTGCGTCAATCCTGGCTCAGGTGGATGGCGACCCGAAGTCTGCGGTATCCTTCCTCAAGCGATCTAACTCGTGGAAAATAGCTCCACATCGATCGATCCCGAGCAGCAGAAGCCGACGCCGGAGGACCTTGCGGCGTTCTTCGCTTCAAAGCCGGACCTGCGTTCGTTCGTGCGCTCGGCGGCGCAGGATCATGTCCGTCTCGCCCTGCGATCCTTCACCGGCCGGCGACCTAAGAATCTGCCGGGGGCCTACTGGCTGTTCCTGACGGACTCGAAGGCGCCCATCGTCATTCTCTTTCGATGGTGGTCGGTCCTGCTCCTCGTGCTCATCGCGACGCAGCTTGGGTTCATGGCGCTGGCCCTGGCCATCGGCTGGCGATCGATCATGGGCGACATCATGAACCTGCTGCCGGTGCTCGTTTTGGTCGGGAATCCCTACTTCATCGGCGGCCGGGTGAAGGTGCGATTTGCCCGGGAACTGTTCGAGCACGAGGGACGCATGTGCCTGGATTGCGGCTACCTGCTCGAAGGGCTGCCCGACGAGCATACTTGCCCCGAGTGCGGGGAGGCGTATGAGATCGCCGAGTTGCGCGCAGCGTGGCTGCACTGGCTGACCGAAACGCACCCGCCCGGCGCGGAAGAAGAGAATCCGATCATCAAGCTGCCGTAGCTCACAATATGCCATTTTCGCCCGTTAACCCGTGTGGAATCGGCATCACGATGACTTGGGAGGCGGCATTTGATATACTATTGATGACAAGAAGAGCAAGCGACCTGCAGATCGCGCTTCAGTCAGGGTGCCATCATGATGACACACAAGAGATTTCTCGCCGGCCTGATCGGCATCGTGCTCCTGGGCGGCTGCCAGAGCGGCGGTCGCGAAGGGCTCGCCCAAAAGGGCGAGATTCACGCCGACGGACCGGTCGCGGTGCTGCGTGTCTCGGGGCTGTCCTGTCCGCTTTGTGCGCACAACATTCATCAGCAGATGATGGCGATTCCCGGCGTGCGAGGTGTGCGCGTCGATCTCGGCAAAGGCGAGGTGATCGTCGGCCTGGCTAACAAGGGCGCGCCGGACGGCAAGACGCTCGGAAACGCCGTCGAGCAGAGCGGTTTTGGGATGCTGGGGGTTGAGTCGATCGGCGCGGCGAGCAGCAACATCTGCGAATCGTGCGCCTGCGGGACATGTTCATGCACCGTTGCCATCGCGCGCTGTGGACTCGACTGCTCCTGTCGCAGTTAGCAGTTTCCTGCATCACCATCTCGACAAATGCCCAGGAACCGGTCAACGCCGAGTCCGGCACGCAGCCCTCGCCCGGCCACGTCACCCTCAAAGAGCAATTCCGCTTCCTGAGTCTCGATCTGGACGATGGTCCGAAGAATCGGCGCGGGCCGATCCGCGACTACACCCTGATGAACACCGCCGTCATCGGTCTGACGCCCGACCTGTCGATGAGCCTCCGCGCCCCGGTGACGGCGAGGCGCAGGTCATTTGATGTCGGCGGGACGGACCGCGAGCAAGGCGTCGGCGACGCGACGATCCTGCTGAAGTATCGCTTCCACCGCGTCGATCACGGCCCGCTCGACACGACGCGCATCGCCGCCATCGGCGGGGCCGAGATTCGCACCGGCGACAACCCCTTCACCAACGACGCCTACAACCCAACCCTGGGCATCGCGGCGACGCGCATCATGGGGCGGCACGGCTTCAACGGGCACATGCAGTGGACCTTCACGACCGACGGCGTGGCCGATCCGACCCTGCCGGGGATGTCGACGGCGGACCTGCTGCGATACAACGGGGCATACCTGTACCGCCTCTCTCCGGCGGAATACACGGCGGAGTCGTCGGGCGGTGCGTGGTACGCGATGCTGGAGGCTAACGGCACTTACGAGACGAACGGCGACAATGAGCTGTTGCTCTCGCCGGGACTCATGTACGAAGCGACGACGTGGGCGCTGGAGCTTTCCATTCAACTGCCGGTCTGGCAGGATGTCTCCAATCGACCTGAGACGGAATACGTCCTCGTCACCGGCCTGCGATTTTCATTCTGACGCCGCGGGCTACTTCTTCAACCCACAATAGAGCTGCGGGAACGCCGCGTAAAACGCCGCACAGTCGACGAGATGCTTGATCGGCACGCTGTCGTTGACGGTGTGTGCGACCGCCTCGGGGGCCGGGCCGAAGCCGACACAGGGAATGCCGAACATGCCGTTGATGCTGACGGCGTTCGTGCTGAAATTCCAGCGGCCGACCTTGGGCGTCTTGCCCCATAGCTTCTTGTAAGTCTCGACGGCGGCCTGCACGGGCTTTGACTTCTCCGGCATGACCCACGTGGGGAAATACTTCTCCGTCGGATAGACGAGGCCGGTGTAGCTGCGCTCGGCGTACATCGGAATCTCAACCTTCGCCGAAACGCCGGCGCGCTTGACCGCATCCTTCACCTGCTTGACGGCGAGTTCCTTCGATTCGCCGGTGGTCAGTCGCCGATCAAGATGGATATACGCATGGGCGGGCACGGCGTTGAGGCTGGGCGTCTTGCACTCCCAGAACGTCGTGGTGATCGTCCCCTTGCCGAGGAACTTGTCATTGGCCAGCTTCGCGTTGAGCTTCTCGATCTCCTTGACGATCTTCGTCATCTTGTAGATGGCATTGTCGCCGAGGTGCGGCATCGAGCCGTGGCATGACTTGCCGGTGACGGTGACGCCGATTTCCATGCGGCCGCGCTGGCCGCGAAGAATCTGGCAATCCGTCGAATCGGTCACGACGACGACGTCGGGCCGCAGGCCGTCTTCCTTGACGATGTACTGCCAGCAGAGGCCGTCGCAATCCTCTTCCATGACCGTGCAGACGACGTAGAGGGAAAACTCATCGAGCGGGAGCTTCAGGTCGCGCATGATCTTCGCGGAATAGACCATCGCGGGAATCGCGCCTTCCTGATCGCCTGCGCCGCGGCCCCAGACTCTGCCCCCGGCGACCTTGCCCTTGTAGGGGTCGTGCTTCCACTCCTTTGGATTACCGACGCCGACCGTATCCACGTGGGCGTCGATGGCGATGATCTTCTTACCGCGACCGACGCGGCCGAAGATGTTACCCATCGGGTCGGTCCAGACGCGGTCAAAGGCCTTCGTGGCCTGCATTTCCTTCTTGATCCGGGCGATGACCGGGCCTTCCTTGCTGCTTTCGCTGGGAATGGCGACGAGGTCGCGCAGGAAAGAGACCATTTTCGATTCGTAGTGCTTGGCGCGAGCGGTGACTTTCTTGAAATCCATGCTGGTCCGTCATCCTTATTGCAGTGAAGTTCTCAGGCCCGCCGCAACGTTGATGCACGGCGGAAGCGCTTTGTTAATTCCTGGTGGTAGCGTAATGAAAACGGCCGATTTGCGGAAGTGCCGGCGCAGGCGGCTATTTCGATGCGCTGCGGCGGCCGCTCAGCTTTTCGTAGTTCGGATCGCGCCGGTCGATGGAGAGGATGCGCTCTTGAAGGCTGCCGTCCGCGGGGTCCATGAAGACAACGGCCACGTCCTTCTTGCCGTCGACGAGTCGGTTAAAGTCGATGTCGATGCAGACCGTGCCGGTCGAGAAATCGCCCTTGTTACCGCGGCGCTCCTTGCGACCGATCTCCTCGCCGACGCTCACGCGGTAATCCTTCTTGTCGATCGTACCCCTGCGCGTCGTCTTAAAGACCGTGAAGGTCACGTTGCCCTTCTTGGAGTCCGCCTTGGTCAGGTAGAAGTAGGTATCGCTCACAATCTCGACCGGGCGAGATTCAGGAGACCAGTCGGAAGAAACTGTGAGGGCCTTGGCGTCATCGAGATTCGCCAGCTCCGCGGGATTGCCGGCGTAAATGTTTAGAATCTCATATCTCATGCGATAGACGTACGTGTGGCCGGGCGTGGCCTCGATATCGTGAGCGACGATCGGCATCATGCGATCGGCCGGTCGCGGGTTGGAGTTGACAATGTCCCGGCGCTCCTTCGGCATCTTTCTGATGATCTGATCGAGGAGCTTTTTGGCCTCGCTGGTGACCTTGTCGGGGGCATTCAGAGTGCCGGCGGCGGCGCGGGCCAGCACAAAGGCGGCGTCGAGATCCTTTTCCTCAAACGGCCGCTTGCCATCCCGTGCGGCCTTGGCGCGGTCGGTCCAGGCCTTGGCGCGGCGCTCGGCTTCGCGCGTCACTTCGCTCGGAGGCATGACTTCTTCATTCTTCGGCGGCTCATCCAAAAACGGCGCCAGAGGAAGCTTGGCCGACTTGCTCGGCAGCGGCGGCCGGGCAATTGCTTCGGCGCCCGCGGCGATCAGTCGGCGAAACTCGTCGAACCCCTCAAACTTGAATGAGCGAGCGGACTTGACGGTCAGCTTCGGCTTGGTAAGCGGCTGAAACGGCAGATACGTATTAACGTCTTCCCAGCCGCGGCGCGGGTCGTTCAAGTCACGTCGCTGCAATCGAACTTCAACGATTTCGATGTACGAACCGTCGGGGTAATTTTCAGTGCGGAAATTCGCGTCCTGCTTGACCAGGTCCAGCTGCGCCGCGACCGAGACGTACGGCCTGCGCACCTTCGTCACATCGCGACCACCGCCGGAGCGCGGGTCCCACTGTGCCAGAGTCGGCTTTTCGGCAGGCAATTCCAGGTCCGCCGTGTCGCTGACGACGATGGGAATATCAGGCGCGACGATCTGAGCCAGGGCTCGCTGTCCCTCGCCGCCTTCGCCGGCCACGCTGATGAAGGTCGGCGGAAAGGGCTGCGTCCGTTCAAGCACCGGTGGAACATCGGCGATCTTGAGCAATCCTTCGGCCGATTGACCGTACCACTTCTTCAGGATCTCCACGGGGTCATTGGCCAGATCTTTCTGACCGGCCTGCGAACCCGCGGAAGGCTTGGCGCCAAGCACCGCCTGACGGGCCTGATCTCCTGCATTGCCGACTCTCTGACACAGCTCCGTCGGACCGAGATCGTTAACGGCGAATCGCCCACCCCCGAGCGAGAACACCGCCGCGCCAATCACGAGTAGCGCGCAGAGGCCGATCGACAGCTTCTCAGCATGAAGGTCGAAGAATCCGGCGTTTTTCCTCGCCACTGGGCGGTCTCCTCTAGCGGTCCACGATCAGCGATCAGTTATCGGTTGGATCCCGGGCGTCCGGGTTCTTCAGGATGTCCTTGAGCGCCTTGGGAATCCACTGCTCGAATACCTTACGGAAGTAATATCCCTCAATCTCGATCACGACGCTCAAAACCGGGTCATCCCCGTAGATGTAGTCGTCCTGGATCGGATTGGGCTTGACGATTTCATATTTGACGTTGTAAGGCGTGTAGAAGCCGACCCGGCAGATCTCCTCCAACAACTTCGGAAGAGCTGCCTCCTCAATGATGACCTCCAGCGCGATTGGAACCATAAACCGGCGGTCGTCATTGTTGATGGTCGTGAACGATCCTGTAAATGTAATCGGGTTCGATCCGCCGCCCTTGCCGAGCCGACCCTCGATGGTCATTTTGCGGAGCCGCTTCACCGGCATATTGCCGACCCAGGCTTGATCGGGGTTGCCTGCCTTCTTCAATTCCTCCGCGCGGGCCTCATTGCAGCGGGCTATTGCCGCGACCATGTCCTGCTGAATCCAGAGGGACATCTGCGCTTGCCAGATGTCGATTGCTGTCGGCACATCGGTCTTCTGCAGAATCATGTGCTTTCCAAAGGCGCCACTGTCCACGTACATGTAGATCGACCGGGCGATATCCTCGGCCAGACGCGTGCGTGGATACTGACGAATCACATCAGGGCGCGGGAGATTCTTCTTGGTGTCGTCCTCGGCCTGCGACTGCTGCTTGCGCGGTCCCCAGGGTCGCCAGGTGTTTCCCGCCGTGGCCCCCTGTTGAAGGGCGAACCACCGTTCAAAATAGTCGCTCACTTCTTCCGCGGTCGCCTTATCCCGGGCTCGGAGGCGCTGGGTCAATTGGGCAAACGCTGTTTCGTAAGCAGTGCGGAAGCTAATGGCATCGGCGTTGCTGCCCGGTTCGGGAAGAACGATCGCGTTCGGGTACTCGTCCGATGGAAGGAGCGGCTTTCGAGGATAGGTAATGACCTTGCCGTCCGGTCCGACGCGCTCGTAGAACGGGTTCGTGCTCTGCAAATCGAGCGCCGCGTTCATCGATGCCTCAAACTCGGCGTTGGCTTGCTCGATCGTTTTCTTCTTGGCCTCGATGACCGACATATTCGCCGGGCTTCGGCCCGCACCTTCCACGGCATTGCGCAGCCGATCCACGGCCGCCATCCGTTCGGACACCTCCGAACCGCCCATGTACGCCCATGCGCCCATGCCCACGGACAACAGGCAGACCATTGCGAAGGTGATGATGCGCCAGTATTGCTTCAAAATGGCCATTGATCGCTACTTCCGTTACCTGCCGGCTTCACACGCGCCGATCATGTCGGGCGAATCCGCGAACTTATCCTCGTTTGGACTCAGCTGCTTTCTCATCTGCCTTGGGCTTGAACTCTTCAGGGATCAGATTGGCCGGCGTATCGCTCTTGCGAATGATGATCTCCAGCACAAATCGCTGATCAGTCGCGATCGGTTCACCCGTAAGCGGATCTTCCGACTTGTACTTCTCGCGCAGGCGATTGACCTGCGTGCTGATGTCGCCGCCGCCCGAGGGTTCATCCACCGGGCCGCCGCCGCCGGTTCCCGGCAACGGACCGCCTCGGCCGCCTCGCCCACCACGGCCACCGGTGCCTCGATCATCACCGCCGCGCGCCGGCGGCCTTCCGCCGCCGCGCCCGCGTCCGCCTCCGCGAGAGTCATCTTCGGGCGGAGTGAGGGCATCAAAGCTTGAGGCTGCACTGGTCTTTTTGCGCTCCATTACCGTCGCAAGCGTTGCTTTATCGAGATAGACCGCGCGGGATGGTATGCGACCGACTCGCTCCAATGATTTGATGAGGCGGTTGTCAATCCACTTCGCCGGCTGCGCCATCGTCGTCCCGCCTTCGATGCGAATCGCCCAGCCGTCGCGCCCGCGACCCGGTGTTCCCTGACCAGTGAAGACGGCTTCCGGGTCCTGCGGGTGATAGACCATATCGAGCTTTTCGATCCAGATGTCCTCGCGATCCTCGCGAGTGGTCGACTTCGCGGCCGCGAGGAACTCCCGCGGAGACTTCGCATTACGAAACTCCGGGAGCTGCGCCTCGGCGAACCCGCGATGAATGATCTCCATCACCCGCGGAAGGTAGATGTTGTTCTGCGGCAGCGTGGACATCGCTACCAGGGTCGATCGATCACCCACCTTCAGCCGCTCAACGTCGCTGAGCTTGCTGGAGAAGTACTGCGCTGCGCCGGCGATCTTGGCGGCGCGCTCAACCGGCGCTTCGCTCACGGCGCTATTCAAAATCTGCTCGGCCTGCTGAGTCGTACTGACGGGCATGACGGCGATGTTGGTCAGATTGCCTAGGCCGGCCTGAAGTTGGTTGTTGGCCAGTACATTTCCGACCCACACGGAACCGCCGGCCAGCGCCAGGCATGCGGCCGATGCCGCGAACCACGGCCGCTTCTTCCGCCACAGGATCGTGCGCTGAACTTCAAGCGGCAATAAGCTCGACGTGACTTTTGCCAGCCCCAGCCCCTGAAGGGCGAGTCCATACACGCCGGGGAAACTGAGAATGTTCTCGGCAAAGGCGGGAGACTGTTCCTGTCCGCCCGTGACCAGTTTGCTGAATCCGGAAAAGCGATCGACTTCGAGTTGGAGATTTTGTTGCAGAAACTTTTGGAGGCCGGGCAGCTTGAAAGCATTGCCCATGCCGACGACGCGGCCGATGCGCGCATCGCGGTGAGTCGAGGTATAGTAACCGACGGATCGCTGCACTTCGGAGACGAGATCTGCAAAGACCGGCCGCATGGCCTGGAAGACCTGCCGCGCATACTTTGACGTCGCGGCCGTTCGCTTGAGCTTCTCTGCCTTCTTAAAGGAAATCTTGAACGCGGTCACCAGCGACTCGGTAAACCGGTTGCCGCCGATCGGAATCGGTCGCGACCAGATTCGGTTGCCCTCCATGACAATCAGGTCGGTGGCCAGCGCACCCATGTCGAGAATGACGATCGACTCCTTCATCTCCTCGGGCTGCTCCGAGCGAGCGGCGTTGTACGCGGCCATCGGACCGGTTTGAACAATGAACGGCTCGATGCCCAGTTGCGTGAAGAGGATCAGGTAGTTGCGGATCAGTTCCTTGCGAATGGCGAAAATGCCGACCTCGACGTCGGGCGATTCTTTCTCAACAAAGACCTGGTAATCCCAGACGACCTCGTCGATGTCGAAGGGAATCTGCTGACTGGCCTCGTACTGGACCATGTCCGGGATTTTCTTCGGCTCCACCGGCGGCATCTTGGTGAATCGGGTCAGGGTCTGCTGGCCCGGAACCGAGACCACCACGCGGCTGTCGGAAATGTTGTTTCGCGAGAGAAAGGTCTTGAGTGAGTCGGTGATGAGCTGAGTCGAGTCGCCCTCGCCCTCCGAGAGGATGTTGGCATGCTCGACGACGTCGAAGCCGAGCATCTCCACCTGCTCGCCGGACTGCTGGAGCTTGATGGCCTTCAACATGCACTGGCCGACGTCGATTCCCCAGACTGCTTGTTTCGAGGCCATGAGACGCTCCTGCCAAGTGGCATCATGCCGACAGGCAAATGTGCCGGTGGGGGCGAACCTTTTGCATTCCTATCGCAGGCATCCGCTCGGTATCGAGTTCTGTCTTCCGTGCTCGCTGAATTCCCAGGCTTGCGTGCCGGATGGCTGGACCGTTCGGGGCTTTTTGGCCGCGGCCAACCGGTTCAGGTGGGCGGGGTTGCCTACATCTATACTCTATATGAGCACGGGAACGCAGTCAACGATTTGAGCGCCGTTCTCGGACGCACGCATGCCCGGCGGCACTCAAGCCGCTCGCAAACGCAGCGCCTCTGGGCCATACTCCCGCGATGCCCGAACTGACCCTCGCGGAAGCCGTTCCGACATTTCAGTGGGCCGATTGGGGCGTCGTCGGCCTGTATCTGGTTCTGACGACGGTTCTCGGCGCGAAGCTCGCCGGTCGCCAGGCCACGGTCCGCGATTTTTTTCTCGGCGGCCGCAAACTCCCATGGTGGGCCATCTGCGGATCGACGATCGCCACCGAGATTTCGACGGCGACTTTCGTCGCCGTGCCTGCGGTCAGTTTCGCCGCCGGTGGAAACCTCACCTACCTCCAACTGGCAATCGGCAGCATCATCGCCCGCATCATCGTCGCGATCTATTTCGTCCCCAAATACTTCGAAAAGGAAATCTACAGCCCCTACGACTACGCCGGCTACCGCTTGGGCGCCCGCGTCAAAAAGGCGACGACGGCTTTGTTCATGATCGGAGCCGTGCTGGGGCAGGGCGCAAGGCTGTACACCAGCGGATTCGTCCTCAGCACCGTCGCAGGCGTGGACCTGATCACCGCCGTCTGGCTCATGGGAATCTTCTCGGTGCTGTGGGCCATGATCGGCGGAATCACGATGGTCATCTGGACCGACGTGATCCAGTTCTTCGTGCTCCTCCTCGGTGCGGTCGCCGTCTTGTGGTATTCCTTTTCGAGTGTGCCGGCGAGTTGGGGGGACATGCTTCAAATCGCCCGGGATGCTGATAAGTTCCGGCTCTTTGATTTCTCCTTCGACATGGGTTTGAACTACACCTTCTGGGTGGGAATCCTCTGCACACCATTCATTAACCTCGCCGCCTTCGGAACCGATCAGGTCATGACGCAGCGGTTGTTCTGCTGCCGAAATCAGCGCGACGC
>CAZCGF010000020.1:11151-27458 GCA_964498115.1 uncultured Planctomycetaceae bacterium
ACGCTTGAGTCCGCCCTGGCGGCCCTGGCTCAGACGACGTCCGGTCCATTGCTCAAGCGATTCGGCACACCCAAAAAGAAGAACAAGAAGTCTCGAAAGTCCGCCTTCTGGCATAGCGAAGTCGCCGTCTCAAAATCGCTCGTCCTTGTTTGGGGAGTCGTCCTCTGCCTCATGGCCTCTGCATGTCGCCTCATGGAGAGTCGATTCGAAAACACGATTGACCTCGTTCTCGCCATGTCCGGTTACACCATGGGACCGCTGCTCGGGATCTTTCTCCTCGCCATGCTCTCAAAACCGCCGAGCGACGCCGGCCTACCCTGGGCCGTGCCCCTCGCCGTCCTTGGTGTATTCGGAATGCTTCAACACGACTGGGATATCCCCCTGCTGGGCGGAGCGTCCGCCGATCTCACCGACTGGATCGTCTGGGGCGGGTGTCTTGCCGCGCTGGCCCTCGCCCTGAAACGGCTGCACGGGGATGTCCTCAAAGTCGGTGCGATTGCCGCGGCCGTCATTCTCATCGTGCTGCTTCACGCTTGGAACCTCGGCCTCGATGCGAACGGAAATGTCAGATACCCCTCTTTCGCCTGGAGCTACGCTGTTGGTCCGCTCATTACGATGGGACTGGGCTACGTCCTTGGAAGTCGCAAGTCATCCACCCCCCAAAAAGGGTGATCGCCCTCGGGTTTGCTTCCTCCGAAGGCTGGTCCAAGGCCACCCCCCCTACCCCAATCGCAATTCCCGCATTGGCCGGCCGGATTATTAGGCCGATTCACAGGTCAACCGTACCAGACTCCGCCCAGCCCGGCGCGGCAAACATGTTGTGGCGTACCCGGCCCAATCCGATACACTACGCGGCGAATGGATTCAGCAACCCGCCCTGAAACCTTGAAAAACGAGGCGAACGGGCCTATCATCGAAAGTCGACCTCGACCTTCTCCCGGCGCTTCATGCTCCACACGAAGCGTCTCCTCCACCGCCAGGGAGTCGAGCGCTGCTGTACAGTCCCCCGGGCTCAGGGCGGAAAACCCCATGTCAATTCGTGGTCAATTTGCGCCCGGATCGGAGGAATCCGAGCCTGCTGACGGTTATGTAGAATCGTCAACCGGGCCCCATACCTGGCGGATCGTTCGCGCTCACGCCGAACGGTTTCGCCTCCTCGATATCGACTGGTTCCGTCTGGCCGATTCTCCGATGGCCACACTCGTCAAGCGCAACGGCCAGCGAGACGTCTGGCAGGTCAATGTCGGCGATCGCGCTTATTTTGCAAAAATCTACCATCCGGTCGGCATGCCCGCCCGCATCAAGCTCATGCTCCGCGGTCCCATCGCCAACCAGGAATGGGACGTCGGCCTCTATGCTGCGGCCCACTCCGTTGCCGCCGTTTCCCCCGTGGCCGTCGCCTGGGAACAGGGCAGACGATTCGATGGGTCATCGCTCCTCGTCACAGAGGCCGTCGTGGATGCGATTCCCCTCGGTGACTACTGGCGCACGATCCGGGACGATCGACACCAGGCGAACCTGCTCGTCGATTGCCTCGCGCGCCTCATTGCCCGAGCCCATCAGTGCGGCTTTCAGCACGGCGACATGCACCCTGGAAATGTCCTCGTTCGCCGGGTCGACCAGCGTTGCGAGGCCTTCTTCGTGGACCTTCACCGCGTATGCATCGGCAAGCGCGTCGCCTCGGGACAGGCCGTCGCCAATCTCGCCCACTTGAATCAATGGTTCCGGCGAAACGCGAGCCGCTCGCAGCGACTCCGCTTCATGAAGAGCTATATCCGCTATCGCGATCAATTCGCGCAGGCGAGCTCACTCGCGCGCAATTGGCCGATCGATCTCCGACGGCTCTCGGCCGACCTCGCTGTGCAAGCCGACCGGCACGCCAACAAGCTCTGGGGCAAGCGCGATCGTCGCGCCATGCGAACCAGTCGCTATTTCGCGAAGCTTCGGCTGGCCGATGGCTGGCGAGGCCACGCGGTGCTGAAAACAAAGCACCCGACCGCCGGGAACGGCATCAATATTGAGTTCACCAAGGCCCAGTGGCGTTCATTGCTGGCAGATCCACTTGCCCTGCTCGATCCTGCCCGCGCCGAGTTGCTGAAGGACTCTCACACCGCAACCATTTGCAAGGCGAAGCTCGAGTCCGACCTCGGCGACGTCACCGCAGTGGTGAAGCGCTCCCTCGCCAGAAACGCATGGAAGCGCCTGGTTCAGTGGTTTGGACCGTCTCGCAACCTTCGCGCTTGGCGCATGGCCAACATGCTTCGCAATCGCGATCTGCCCGTCGCCACGCCCCTGGCCGTCATCGAGAAACACGCCCTCGGCTTCATTCGCACCGATTCGATCAGCCTGACCGAGTACGTCGGCGACACCATCGATCTCGAAGCTTTCCTGACCCGGGAAATCGCATCGATTCCCCCGCTCGAGCAGCGCCGCGTCAAGGACCAGCTCATCCTCTCGGTCGTTCGACTGCTTAAGGCGTTTCATGAGCGAGGCTTCATCCACCGCGACATGAAGGCTCCGAACCTGCTCGTCCGCTGGGCGCCGCCCTATCACGGCTCGCCGCTCCTCGTCTTCATCGACATGGACGGCATTTCCCACCGCCGGCGATCCACCGAGTCGCAGCGCATCCGCGCCGTCGTTCGGCTGTGCGCCAGCCTTCTGGCCAGCCCCGGTTGCACCGCATCCGACCGATTGAGATTTCTCAAGACCTACCTGACTGGCCCCGGCAAACCGCCGGACGAATGGAAGCGATTCTGGCGCCGCATTCACGATGAAGTCTGCGCCAAGCTCGCCCACAAGGAAGTGCGCCGCGAGTGGAAGCTCGCCCACTACGGCCGAGAGTAGGCTCGTCCTGCCATGTCCGACTCGCCCCCGCTCCACTCTTCTGTGCCGAAGCCGCCGATCCAATCTTCGGGATACAGCGCGCGCTTCTACCTGATTATCGCCGCCATGGTCGTGGCATTTCTCGTCGTCGTCTTACAGCGAAACAGCATCCGGGCGCGCTACTGGGCCTACCAACTCAAACAGACCGACGACCTCGCTGACCAGGCCTACTACATCGCCTGCCTGACAAGTGTGGGCGACGCTGCGGCCCAAAGCGTGGAAGCTCTTGTTGGCGACCCTCGCATTGAAATTCGAATGCTCGCGATCCCCGCTTCCCAGGGATTGACGCCACGCATTCGCCACGAGTTGGTCCTGTTCGCACTCCTCCTCGACGACGATGAGGAACTCCAGGCTTCAGCGGCTACGGCAATCGCCCTGTCCCACTGGGCACCGGGCGAGCAATCCCTGATTGCGTTTGCTCAGACTCCGTCCGATTCCACGGCCTGTGCCGCGGCGTACGGCCTCAGCAGGATCAACTCGGCCACCGCCGCCGATGCCCTTTGTTCCATCATTCAAACGCACAAGTCGCCAAAGGTCCGAGCCCAGGCCGTCGAATCACTGGCCGCCCACCTTCAGCCTTCACTGGACAACCAAAACGCCCTAACCGGAGAACTTGATCCGATCAGCGTCATGGTTCAGGCCCTCAGCGACAGCGGCGAATTTGTGGGGAAACTGGCTGCGGAAAGGGAGATCGAAACCGTCTCATCCGCCGTCACTGCCCGAAAGGGTCTCCGCGTGGCCAGCTCGGGCCCATCCGCCTCCGACCCTCGATCGGTCGCATCCGTCGCGGCCGGCGTCCTGACGGATCTCACCGGCGAAACCATTGAACCCATTCCGGCCGATTTCGCCGCACCATCGCAACTGGTCGAACGGTGCAAGTCCCTGATCGCACAGCGTCGCCCGCGCCTTCCGACAACACTGCCGGGGCCCTAGTGCGGGCCTTCATACACCCCTCCCCCCTGCCGATAAATAAGTGAATGTCCAGCCTCGATCCATCGGCCAATACCGACCGCGCATCCTCCCCAGCCAGGAGGCGGATTGTCATCGTTTGTTTCGCCGCTGCGACCCTGCTCGCCGCCGATCTGATCGTTCGCCATGCCGAGCCTTTGCTCAATACATACCAGATCAACAACTTCGACAAGAAGTACACCGATGTGTCATCCCGGCGGCTGCCCGACATCATCCTGATGGGCTCCTCGCGGTCCATGTACGCCCTTGTTCCCGATGAATTCACCAGGGCGACGGGCCTGGAAGCCTACAACTTCGGAATCTCCGGCTCGAAGGTTGCCGAGTGGCAGTTACTGGTGAAGCGTTCCTTTAGCCAGCGGCGGCCCAAGCTGGTTGTTCTCGGCGTCAACGCCAGTGAATTCCGCGCCGACTACACGCAAGCGCAGGCTGCCCGCCATCTGTTTAACTGGAGCGACCTTGCCGAGGCCGTTGTCCACGACGGACCCTCGCTGGACGTGCTGGGCGCTTTTGCGGCGCAGAAGCTCGGCCCGCTCTGGGCGACCTATTACCGATCCGGCGAGCTGCGCCTGTGGGGTGAGGAAAAGCTCGCTGCCCTCCTCCCCAAACATGCCCAGTTTGCCCGCGAAGTGCGCGAACGCGTCGCTCGACCTCTGACGCACGACGGTTACGAACATCCGTGGGCGATGGGCGAGCGACTGAAGAACATCGAAGAGCAGTTTCTGGCCAATCCGGTAGCGTTTGAGACCGCCTCCGTGCCGCTCTTTTCCAAAGAAGCGCCCGCCTATCGCCGCTTCGGCGAAATGCTCGATTGGCTAAGGGAAGCCGGCATCGCGACGATCGTCGCCTATGTGCCCAACAGCCCGCGGACCGAAAAACGCTGGGCCATCGTGGAACCGCAGATGATCGCCGCCATCGCGGAAGTGTGCCGTGAACATGACACATCATTTGTGCAATGCCCCCAGTCACTCGTCCCAAGAACCAACCGCGAATATCTCGACGAAACGCACGTCGGCTACGACCTGGGCCTGCGCATCAGCCGGCAAGTCGTCCGACAGTCCACCGCGATGAACCTGATTCCCTCAGTATCTCCGACCGTCGCCCGGGCGGATGACGCCACGGAGACCCAACCTTGATCTTCTCAAGCTGGCTCTTCGCGGCCTTCTTCACCTTCGTCTTTTCCGCATACTGGGCGCTACCGAGCCGAGGATCCCGGCACATCCTCCTGCTCTTTGCCAGTTACGCCTTTTACATGACATGGAACCCCTGGCTCGTCTCCCTCATCGTCGGTTCCACTGTCCTCGACTACTGCGTCGCCATCGGGCTTGACCGCCTTGCATCGCAGCGCAACCGAAAGCTCCTCCTCGTCGCCAGCGTCATCGGCAACCTCGGCATCCTCGCCCTCTTCAAGTACGCCGATTTCTTCATCCTCTCACTCAAATCACTGTGCGAGACCGCCGGCGTCCATACCAATCTCTCCACCCTCTCGATCATTCTGCCGGTCGGCATCAGCTTCTACACCTTCCAGACCCTCAGCTACACCATCGACGTGTATCGCCGTCGGATTCCCGCCACGCGTTCATTCATCGACTTCGCCCTCTTCGTCGCCTTCTTCCCGCAGCTCGTCGCCGGGCCCATCGTGCGCGCCGCGGACTTCCTCCCGCAGCTCCGCACCATCAAACGATTCGACTGGGACCGCCTGTCGTCTGGCGCCGTCCTCTTCCTCATTGGGCTCACCAAGAAAGTCATCATTGCCGACTCCCTCGCCACCCTCGTCGATCCCGTCTTCGCCCAGCCCGATCGCTACGTCACGCGCGACCTGTGGATCGCCATGTTCTGCTACGGCGGGCAGATCTTCTGCGACTTCTCCGGCTACACCGACATGGCCATTGCCGCCTCCCGAGTGCTCGGCTTCGACCTTTGCGAGAACTTTCGCAGCCCCTACCTCGCGACGAGCCTCTCCGATTTCTGGCGACGATGGCACATCTCGCTTTCCACCTGGCTCCGCGACTATCTCTACATTCCGCTTGGCGGCTCTCGCATCTCGCGCTGGCTGACCTATCGCAATCTCTTGATCACCATGCTCCTCGGCGGCCTTTGGCATGGCGCAAGCTGGACCTTCGTCATATGGGGCGCAATCCACGGCGCTGGGCTCGCCCTCACGAAATGGTTCAATGGCATGCGTCCGACCGACGATCCCGCGAGTGCCGCCCGCACCGAGTCAGGTCTCGCTCGACTGGCCCAATTCGGAACCACGGCCCTGTGCTGGCTCTCGACGCTGCTCGTCGTCCACTTCGCGTGGGTGTTCTTCCGCTGCCAGCCCATGATTGACCCCATGACCGAAAAGCTCGAGCCCACTTCCGCCGCTCTCGCCCGCGCCGGCTTTTTCCTCAAACACCTGTTCGTGCCGACCCAGATCGCCGAACCGTTGTGGCTGATGAACAAGGCCCCCCTGCTATGCCTGCTTGCCATCATGATGGCTATTCAGTTGTACGAAGAATCGATCCGCCGAGGCCGGCCCCGCCTGGTCCTGAGTGCCCCCATCGCAGGCATCGGTTACGCGCTCTGGATCATCGCCCTGACCGTCCTCGCCCCCACCGACATCACGGCGTTCATCTATTTTCAATTCTGAAACTGCTGGTCGCGGATTAAGAAAGCGATTGAGAGGATTGCCCGACTCGGCAATGAAGCTGGCAGTCATTGAATGGGCGGAAAACTCTACTTGCCCGGCGGGGCGTCCGTCATCGCACCGAGGCGAGCCAAAGCAGCCACGACACCGGGAGCACCAGGATCGAGCTCGTACGCCTTGCGTAAGGATGCAATCGCCTCGCGGTCATTCCCGCATCGCATGAAGAACAAACCGAGCTCGGCGTGAGCAGCTGCATTCTCCGGCTCAACACTCGTCGCCTGACGGAATGACAACTGTGCCCCGTCGATGTCTCCCGACTGGGCAAGGTCTCGCCCCTTGAGAATCAACATCGACGCCTGCGGACCGGACTGCGTCGCCGCCCATCGGGCAATGTCCAGCGCCGCCTGATGCTTGCCCTTCAACCGTAGGGCATCCGCCTTTCCCTGCACCGCTTTGGTATACCCGGGAAACGCGCCGATCGCGGCGTCGAACGCCGAAACCGACTGGTCGCAGCAGCGCAGGGCCGCCGGCAGATTGTCATTCTTGAAATGGGCGTCCGCCATCCCCATGTAGCAGAGGCCGTAAAAGTAAGAGGGCTCGGGTCGCTCGCGGTCGATCTCCGCCGCGTGCTTGAACATCCCCAGGGCTTCGGAGTAGTTCTGTGCGTCGTATTCGCGGACAGCCTCCGTGTATACTTCCTCGAATCCCGCGCGTGGCTTCCCACAGCCCCCCATCAATGCCGGCATGGTCGCCGCAATGAGGGTGATCGCTCCGATGCTCCTGAGTCTCGACGATAAGATTGGTTTCATCGCTATCATGAATCGGCGGAAATCCTGCCCCCGGGCGACGTTTTCGCCACGCTCCTAACGGGTAGGATGCTAATGAGCCGCTTTCCGAATCGCAAGCCGACGAGCCCATCGACATCCGATGACCGCCTTCGGCAAGTATTGCGCGGGATCAGTAGATGATGGCCCCAGACAAACCAAAAGACCCTGACCTGCGACGATTTGTCGTCCTGCGGCATACCCTGCGAACAGGGTCTCATTTCGATCTGATGATCGAAAACGCCGACCGCCTGGCAACCTGGAAGTTCGAGACCTTCCCCGGCGAATCCAATGCCAAGCCGCAGCCCGGCGTCCGGCTGGCGGAACATCGACCCCTTTACCTCGATTACGAAGGGCCCGTCTCAAACGATCGCGGGGATGTCATCCGCCAGGACTCGGGCGGGTGCCGCGCCCGAATCCTGACCGAAGACCATTGGACCGTCGAATTCTTCGGCGCTCGCCTGATGGGAAGGTATGAACTGCGTCGCGCCTCTCCAGAGTCCGATGAATGGTCGCTTTACCGTCTCGGAGTCTAGATTACTTTCGCGGCTCACCGGGCTGCATCGCTTCGGCAAATTCGTCCCGGTCTATTTCTCCGTCGCGATTGAGGTCGAGCCGGTCGAATCGCTCCGGTCGGCCTGGGAACTCGTCGCGCGAGACTGAGCCGTTCCCATCCTCATCGAACCTGGCAAAAAATCGCTCGAACCGGCGACCCCCATCGCGAGGTTCGCGCGCTCGGTCCTCATTCCTGCGCTCGCCGCGCGGTCGCTCCGCCCGATCGCGCTCATCGCGCGGACGAGCGTCGGCGTCCCAATTCGGATCGGAAGCAGGAGGTGGTGGCGGCGGCGGAACATCACTGAACACCCCGATATCGCCGCGGCGCCCATCCAACGGCCCTGCGCCCGGCACCGAACCGCGCCGGCCGCCGCGACCGAAGCCGCGCCCTTCGCCATCGTCTCGGCGCTGATGTCGCCGAGCAGCATCTTTCAGTACGTCGCGAAGGCGATTTCTTAGCTGCGCCTCGCGCTCCGGTCCGATGTCGCCGACGACTTCAAGGACCACGTCCATGATCTTAGATTCCAAACCGAAGCCGCCCCTCGCGCCTTCGCCCTTGCCTCCGCCGCCGCGGCCGAATCGTCTGCCCTCGCCGCGCTGTCCCTCACCGCGTCGACCGTCGCCTCGCCCTCCACGGTCCGCGCCATCCGGTGGTCCAAGCGGGCGATCATCCGGTCCCGCTCGATGGGCCGGCGGCTGCCCGTCGTCGTTGTCTGATGCGAGTGCGATCACTTCCGTTGAAGCGCCGCCCGCGGCGCGCTCGACCCAGGTTCCTGCTGCAAAGATCACGCCGACTCCAAGCGTCATGACCATGATTTTTTTGGCTGCCATGTGAATACTCCTTTCGGGTTGGTTGCGGGGGTTGCTCCAGACGCGTTTCGTATGGGTGCCCCACGTTACCTAACGATTTTGACGCACCTGCTATTGCCGGCCCTTCCATAAGTTGATACCGGCCACGCCTTGCGATACAAGGTGGACCCTCATTCACTGTTCCCGGCATTCCCAAAGGCCCGGAGCACGGAGAAAAAGAGGCCGATCGTCCCAAAACGCGGGTAAAAACGTGAACCCTGCCGGGGATTGTCGTTTCACCCACTTGGCAGAAGAGATGTGGACGCATGCGTCTATAGCAAAGCCGGCCGGTATCCGACCGACGCACATTTTCTGGCAGCCGTGATTTGAGCCCGACTCGTACCGGCGCACATGACTAAAGGAGCCTGATAATGCTGAAGTTCTCTCAACGGATTGCCTTGGGCCTCGCGCTTGCGTGGCCGCTCGTCGCATGCCTCCCGGCATCGGCGCAGACCGACCTTTCAAAGTTCCCCCTGGCAAAGGCCTTTCCGGCCGATGCGTTCGTGGCCGTCGCCGCCCGGGCAAATCCCGAGCGAAAGTTCCTCGACGAATATTGGGGCGAAGTGACCACCGCCTTCATGGACAGCGGCATTCTTCAGGATGCCTGGGACATGATTGCCGACTCCATGAGCGACGAACAGCTCGAAACCATGGAAGGCGTTCACGAGCAATTCCACGGGCTCTGCACAAAGGTGCAGTGGTGCGAGTTGTTCGAGAAGGAGTTTGTCCACGTCGGACGCTTCGTCACGCCCAAGCCGCCGATCATGACGCCGTATGAGGGCGTCATGCTGGGCCGCCTCGACACCAAGCGCGCCAAGGAAAACTATCTCGCCATGAAGGCGATTCTCGAGGAGGTCGTCAAGCTGGCCGACGCGCACGGCGCCGAGGGCGCGGTCACGGTCGCAGAGATCAAGATGGACGACCTCACCATCGCCGGCATCATGCCGCCCGGCGCGTCCGGCCCCATCATCGGCGTTGCCTACTGGAAGGATGTCATCGCCGTGTCATTCGGCGGCTCGACGCTCCTACCTGAGTGCATCGACCTGCTCAGCGGCAAGTCCAAGTCGCCCGGCCTCATCAGCACCGACCGCTTCAAGGAAGCCTTTGCATCGCTGCCGCCCGCCGAAGACGAGTTCACCTTCTTCGACCCCTCGCGGATGTTCGGCTCCGTCAGCGCCATGATCAAGATGTTCTCCGGCATGCACGCCAACCAGCAAGCCGCCGCCGCCGCGGATGACGAGGAATCCGGCGCAACCGCCGAGGCAGAAGCCTCAGACGATGGCGCCTCAGCCGAAGCGGCGCCGCGCGCCAAGAAGCGTAAGGCCCGGCGAGCAGCCCGCAGAGGAAACAACGACGATGCCGCCGCCCTCGGCGCGATCACCAAGGTCTTCGACGACCTCTGCTTCCTGGATTACGTCGCCTCCGTCACCTGGACCGACGGCTTCAAGGTCTTCCAGCAGTCCAACACCGCCCTCAAGCCGGGCGCCATCGACACGCCACTCGGCAGCATCTTTGGAAAGACCGCTGCATCGGACAAGTTCGACCGCTTCATCCCCAAGGAAGCCATCAACTTCAGCTGCTCTTCCGGCATCGACCTGAAGGCCCTTTACCACTACGGCCGGTCCTTCGTCGAAGAGGCCATCCCCGAGGGCAAGGCGATGATCGAAAAGTTCGATCGCATGCAGGATGAAGAATGGGAGCTGAACATCGAGAAGGACATTCTCAACCTCTTCGAAGGCTCCATCATCACCGTCGAGACGCCCAAGGGCTGGGTGCTCATGTGCAAGGTCACCGACGAAGAGAGAGCGAGCGCCCGCATCAAGAATCTCTTCCAGCGGGTCAATGGTGTCCTCGGCCCGGATAATGCCGTCATTCTGACCCCGGTCGAAATCACCGGCGACGTCGAATTCACCCAGATTTCTCATCCCATGATGATGATGATGGGCGGTCTCTCTCCGCCCGTCATTGGTTGTGCCGAGGGCTTCCTCTTCTTCGGCGCGAACCAGAAGGTCGTCAAGCAGTGCATCGACACCGCCAACGGCAAGCACGCCAGCATCCTCAAGAGCAAGCGCTGGAACGCCGAAGGCCTCCGCCCCGCATCCGGCGAAAAGATCGACTCCATCAGCTACACCGATGAGTCGAAGACCGCGGAAAACTTGCAGGCCCTCATCGGCGGTCTCTCGATGGGATTGGGAATGATGGGCATGATGGCTCAGGACCTCCCGCCCGAGGCCCGGCCGATTCTTCAGGCCATCCCGACCATGTTGGCCAAGCTCGGCCCGGTCGCAGGAAAGATGGACTTCTTCCTGTCCTCCGCTTCCGTCAGCACCTTTGATGGCAAGCGCTGGATCAGCAAAGATGTCCAGAACTATAAGAAGCCCGAGCCGAAGGAAGAGGCAAGCGAATCCGCCGACGCCGAGGAAGAGCAATAATCGGCCTCTTACGTTCGGCAATCTGATGATGAAAACGACGGCCGGCGCGAATTCGCGTCGGCCGTCTTCTTTTTTACCGTGTATAATCCGCTATCGAATGACTTGCTGACTCGTCCGTACGCCCGCCCCCTCCAAGGAGGGCCCCATGATGGCGAAATCCACCTCACTCAAGACGCTTCTCGACGACAACACGATCTCAGCTTCGCCGCAGCTCGCTTTCCCGGAAGGCGACGCCCTTCGATGTGTCGCCTGCGGACATCGCTGCCTGATACGCGAGGACCGCGCCGGCGTCTGTCGCGTCCGTTTCAATCGCGGCGGCGAGCTGCGCGTCCCCGGCGGCTATGTCGCTGGCTTGCAGATCGACCCCATCGAGAAGAAGCCGTTCTATCACGCCTTCCCCGGCCGCGATGCGCTGTCCTTCGGCATGCTCGGCTGCGACTTTCACTGCGGCTACTGCCAGAACTGGGTCACGTCGCAGGCCCTGCGCGATGACAAGGCCGTCAGCCTGCCGAAGTTCTGCTCTGCCGGCGAACTCGCCCGCCTCGCCGTCGAGCACAACGCCCCCGTCGTCGTCTCCACTTACAACGAGCCGCTCATCACCAGCGAATGGGCCGTCGAGGTCTTCAAGGAAGCGCGCAGCCTCGGCCTCACCTGCGGCTACGTCTCCAACGGAAACGGCACCCCTGAAGTGCTGAAGTTCCTCCGCCCATACGTCGACCTCTACAAGGTGGACCTCAAGGGCTTCGACGACAAACACTACCGCGAGCTCGGCGGCGTGCTCTCAAACGTGCTGGCGACCATCGAGAGCCTCGTCACCATGAAGTTCTGGGTCGAGATCGTCACGCTCGTCATCCCCGGCTTCAACGACAGCGACGACGAACTGACCGGCATCGCCCGCTTCCTCGCCGGCGTGTCGAAGACCATCCCCTGGCACGTCACCGCGTTTCACCCCGATTACAAAATGGACGACGTCGAACGCACGCCCGCGAAGACACTCCTCCGCGCCTACGACATCGGCAAGGCGGAAGGCCTGCAATTCGTCTACCCCGGCAACATCCACGGCGGCGTCGGCGACCGCGAAAACACCTACTGCCCCGCCTGCAACGAACTCATCATCCGCCGCACCGGTTTCTTTGTTAATGAAAATCGTATGAAATCCCCCGGCAAGTGCCCCGCCTGCGCCGCAGTCATCCCCGGCGTCTTCGAAAAATCCGCCCCCGCCCACTCCGTCGGGACAGGCATACCCCGGTCGGTATCACATCACTAGCACTTCGCAGCTCGATCCTCAAACCCCTTCGGATGCGATTTGTGCCACGCCCACGCGCTCGCCACGATGCCCGCAAGGTCCGTATGCTTCGCCGACCAGCCGAGCTCCTTTTGAATCTTCCTTGAGTCGGCGCACAGAACCGGCACATCCCCCGGCCGCCGCGGCGATTCAATGACCGGAATCGCATGCCCCGTCACCGCCCGCGCCGCCTCAACCACTTCCCGCACGCTCGATCCCGTTCCGGTGCCCGCGTTATAAGCACGAAACTCACCCGGCTTCGCCGTCTCAATCGCCCGCAGGTGCGCCGCCGCCAGATCATCGACATGCACATAGTCGCGCACGCACGTCCCGTCCGGCGTCGGATAATCCGTCCCGAAGATCATCACATGCTCGCGCTGCCCCAGCGCCACCTTCAGCACATTGGGGATCAGGTGCGTCTCCGGATCGTGGTCCTCGCCGATCGTCGCATCCGGTGCCGCGCCTGCGGCATTAAAATAGCGCAGCGCCACGCAGCCCAGCCCCCACGCCGCCGCCGAATCAGCCATCGCCCACTCAACCGCCAGCTTCACCCGCGCATACGGGCTCTGCGGATTCTGTGGCGTGTTCTCGCTGATCGGCATCTTTTCCGGCGTCCCGTAGGTCGCGCACGTCGAACTGAACACCATCCGCTTCACGCCGTGCCGCTCCATCGCCGACAGCAGCCGGATCGAGTTGCCCACGTTGTTGTGATAAAACTTCAGCGGACTCACCACCGATTCGCCGACCTCGATAAACGCCGCAAAGTGAAGCACCGCATCAAATCGCGACTGGCCAAAGAGGTCATCCAGCAAAACCGAATCTTCCAGATCGCCGACGACCAGTCGCGCCCCGGGACTAACCGCAGCCGCATGGCCCGCCGAAAGATTGTCGAACACCACCACCTCATGACCCGCATCAACGAGGGCCCGGACGGTATGACTCCCCACATAACCCGCGCCGCCGGCGACAAACAGTTTCATCAACTCGCCTCCCATGGCCAGTATAAAGTGTTCAGACTCACAGACTTATGATGCCGCCCCCGGCGGAATCGTCCTTTGCGTTGTGATTATCGGCCGCCTGTCCGCCCGCCGCAATCCAGTTACCGGTATTGAACCCACCCATTAAATGCCGAAAGACCTTGTAGTTGCCTTACTCGACGGCTTGGTCGGTCTTCCTTGTTGAGCGCGGGCTCACGTACACGATCAGGTCCCCGACCGGCGATTTTGGGAGGTACGCACAAGTGATCACTCTCTGCACTTTCTTGACCCCGTTCTTTGACACGATCCAGCAGATTGTCAATATCGCCTGGTTCCCGCTCACGTTTCTCGGTTCGCCGACCCCCGCGGTCAACACGTTGATCGGCGGTTTCCTCGGCTGCTCGGCCTGACGACGCCGAAACCAGGCAACCAGTTACAGCGAGAAGATTACACGCCGGCGGCTCCAACTCCCGCGAGCCGACCGGCGTGTTTACGTTTCCGGCGCCCAACTCGTTCAAAGATTGAGCCGACGAAGCCACGGATTCTCCGCTGGACGCGTGCGCCATCTATGACATGATAGATGGCGTGCCACGCAATCGAGAGGACATAGCGCCCGCGACTCCAGCCAGAGTGGTTCAAAAACGCCTCGCATGGGCCGCTGCCCTCCTCCTCACCTGCGCCGCATGCTTCCTGTTAAGAACCCAGGCCCTTCGTCAGGTCATCTTCCTCGACGACGGCGTCGTGAACCTCCAGGACAACGATCCCTGGTATCACCTCCGCCTGCTCGAACACCAGATCCCCAACTTCCCCCACCGCCTAGGCCACGATCCATTCCTCGTCCATCCCGGCGGCAGCGGCGTGCCGGTCGGGCCGTTCTTCGACTTGTCGCTTGCCGCCGCAATCAGGCTGTT
Organism: uncultured Planctomycetaceae bacterium; assembly: GCA_964498115.1. Taxonomy (GTDB): domain Bacteria; phylum Planctomycetota; class Phycisphaerae; order UBA1845; family UTPLA1; genus UTPLA1. The sequence goes on from CAZCGF010000020.1 coordinate 25,463, forward strand.
CGCCGGCGCTTCCCCTCCGCAGCACACCATCGAAACCGCCGCCGCCTATTACCCCCCGATCCTCGCGGTGCTCGTCTGCATCGTGACGTTCTTCGCCGGCGCAGTCATCTTCAACCGCTGGGCCGGACTCATCGCCGCCGCCACGATCGCCGTCATCCCGGGCCCCTACTTCATCCGATCGGCGCTCGGCTTCTATGACCATCACGTCATGGAAGTCCTGCTCAGCACGGTGCTTTTGCTCTTGCTGGCAATCGCCCTCAAATCGACAAACGGCCCCAAGCCATCGCACACCAGGATCACAATCATCGCACTCGCCGCCGGGCTCGCCCTCGGCTGCTACCTCATCACATGGATCGGCGGCAGCTTCCTGCTGCTCATCCTGATTGCATGGTGCGTCGTCCAGCACGGCCGCGATCACCTCGCCGGGCGCAACGTTATGCGTCTCGCCTGCATCATGGGCCCGACCTTCGCGATGGCCCTCATCATCGTCTATCCATTCCGAAACGTCTCAATGGCTCGCCTGCAAATCATCGGCCTCGTCGCAGGGCTCGGGCTGGTCATCGTTCTCGGCGCTTTGTCCGCGTTACTTGTGCGGCAAAAAATTCGACGCCTGTATTATCCGCTGACGATCGCTGCGTTGGCGATCATGGCCACGCTCGTCGCTCGTATCGTCAGTCCTGAGTTTTTCATGCGCGTTGTTTCGGAGTTCAGCAGATTCGCCCCCGACGAGACAGTCTCAACCATCACCGAGGCCCGGCCGATCATCTTCGATCTCCACGGCCTCACCCTCAAGCCGCTCTGGGAGATGTTCACCACGACCTTTCCCATCGCCCTCTTCGTTATGATCGCGCTCACCTGGCGATTCATTCGCGGCCAGGACGCCCGTCACTCCCTGCTGCTCATCTGGAGCGCTATCGTCCTTCTCGCCATGTTCGGCCAATCGCGCTTCGCATACTACGCCGCTCCCATCGTCGCACTGCTCGTCGGGCATTTTTGTCATGGCATGATCGCGTGGTGCTGGCGATTCAATCGCAATGCTGACGCCAAGCGCCCGTCCCCGCCCGGCGCCGCGAGATGGTCCGCCACTGCGCTCGTCGCGACGGTGCTTCTGGCCGCCGCTTTCATCCCCGGCTTGTATCAACTCCCCAAGGCTTACTCCTACTACGACGGTCCGTCGCCCGACTGGCGCGACGTGCTCACCTGGCTGCGCGACAACTCGCCTCAGCCCTACGGCGACGGCGCCTACGTTCGTCCATGCCCATCAGCGGACGAATTCGAACGCCATTTCGACGCGACATCCGCCTACAGCGTCATGAGTTGGTGGGACTACGGCTACTGGATCAACGCCATCGCCCGCCGCATCCCCAACAGCAATCCGACACAGGCCGGCGCTGCCGACTCGGCGAGGTTCTTCCTCGCCCAGGACGAACAAGCCGCCTGCGACATCCTCGACCGCCTCGGCGCACGCTACGTTGTCATGGACTGGCTCTTACCTCGCTGGGCGCCGCCCGGCGGCGGCAAAGTCTCCGGCAAGTTCGCCGCGATGCCCCTGTGGATCGGCGAATCGCTTGCCCCGTACTACGAGCGCGTCATCATGACCGAGCCAAACGGCCGGCGCGTCACCCGTTTCATTTACTACCCTGCATACTACCAATCGATGTGCGCCCGCCTCTTCGTCTTCTCCGGCCTGCGCATCGCCGGACCCAGGGAGCCGACCGTATACCTGCTCGGACCGCGCGGCTCGGACGGCCTGAGAGCGGTCCTCGGCAAGCAGATCTTCAATCGAGTGGATGAGGCGATCGCATTCGTGAACGCCGCGACCGACGGCAGCCGTGTCCTCGCCGGAGACAGCCCCTACGTCCCCTGCGTTCCCCTTGAGCCGCTGACGAGATTCCGCCTCCTCCACCAGTCCCCGACTATCGTCGCCACCATTGCCCGCAGGCCCATCGCCCAGGTCCGCCTTTTCGAATACCTGCCGAACTAACAGCACCAGCCG
>CAZCGF010000020.1:27558-32162 GCA_964498115.1 uncultured Planctomycetaceae bacterium
GCCCATCGCCCAGGTCCGCCTTTTCGAATACCTGCCGAACTAACAGCACCAGCCGGCCACCGGCCCAGCCGACGGGTAGAAGCGCGGCCCCCGTTTATAGTGGCCGCGCCCTACGCGTAAGCTACACTTTTGGTATAGAAAAGGAGCGATAACGCTTGTCGTTTGTACCCTCATCGAAATCCAACGGCGCCGGGATAGAGCTTTGCGAAGCCTGTGGCGCCGCTCTTCGCCAGGCCGCTCGCTACTGTCCGAACTGCGGGCAGCAGGCGGCCGGTAATTCGAAGTCGCCACAGGCACCGCGCGGCCCGGTTCATCCGAACCCGCTCAGCCCGCCGCCGGAAATGAGCCCCGTGGCCGCGGCCATGGACGTGTTTTATCAGTTCAATTCCGCGTGGGGCGGCTCGCGCCTCGGCAGCGAATCGCTTTCGCTCAGTGTTCTATCCTGCGGCCATTCTTTAGAGGCCGTAGTGCTCGAGATATCGGGAGTCGGCGGCCGCGATCAGGCGCCCTTCCGCATTCGTCAGGAGATCGAACGGCTGCCGCGCGGCGATAAGGTCCGCGTCGAAGTGCCGTCTTACGAGCTACCGGACGAACCGCGGGAACTAAGCGTCACCCTCGTCTCGGCCGATGTGAACAGGAACACTGCATAGGTACGCCGTGCTGACGGCAGAAAGGTATGCGGACATGGCCCCCTACATCATCTTCGGTGTCGGTTTCGTTTTCTTCCTGATGATACTGGCCAGCGGCTTCTTCACCGTGGAGCAGCAGACCAAGTCCATCGTCGAGCGATTCGGCAAGTTCCACAGAGTCGCTCACCCGGGCCTCAACTTCAAGGTCCCTCTGATCGACAAGGTCGCCGGTCGCATCACCCACCGCGTGCGCGAGCTGGAGGTGAAGATCGAGAGCAAAACCAAGGACGACGTCTTCGTCGATCTGCTCATCGCCGTGCAGTTCTTCGTGCAAGAGAATGACGAGGCGGTCGTCGCCGCTCATTACAAACTGATGAACCCCGATCGGCAGATCTCCTCATACGTATTCGACACGGTCCGCGCCCTCGTGCCCGAGATGCCGGTCGACAACGTCTTCGCCGAAAAGGAGAAGATCGCCCTCGCCGTGAAGGAGCGCCTCGAGCATGTCATGCAGAACTTCGGCTACACCATGCTGCAGAGCCTGGTGAACGACATCCAGCCCGACCAGGCGGTCAAGCTCGCCATGAATCAGGTCAACGCCACCGCCCGGCTGCGCGAGGCCGCCAAGAACGAGGCCGAGGCCAAGAAAATCCGCGTCATCGCCGAGGCCGAAGCAGAAGCCCGCGCCAAAGAACTTCAGGGTGTCGGTATCGCCCGGCAGCGACTCGCCATTGCCCGTGGTCTGAAAGAGTCGGTCGATGCCTGTGCCGAGGCCGGCATCTCGCCCGAGGAAGCAACCAAGATGGTCCTCCTCACCCAGCACTACGACACCGTCTCGTCGGTCGGCGCCCGCAGCAAGGCCACGATCATGATGATCCCCTACACCCCCGATGGCATGAGCCAGGTCGGCGATCAGATCACCCAGGCCCTGCTGACCACCCACGAGTCGAATCAGCCGGTCGATCGGCATAACGACAAAAACGGAAGCAGCCCGAAGACGCCGCAATTGCCGCAGCCCAGGCACACTTAAGCCTCCGCCACGGCATAGGGGAAGTAGTTCCCCGCGTCCAGCCAACAAATAGCAAGACCCACAGCAAACGCCCGACGCGATCACTCGCGCCGGGCGTTTCACTTTTTGGGTGACCTTCATCACTTTCAGGTGTGAATCGACGCCGATTCGGCTTGCATATGTCCCCGGCCGACGATTCGCTACAATCCCCGCCCATGCGCCGCCTCCGGCTCCACCACTACATCATCTTCGCCATGCTCCTCGGCGCCGGCGTCGGCCTGCCGCTTAACTATCTCGCCGAAAAAGGCCGCGTGCCCGTCGAGTGGCCTCGCAACATCGCCTTCTACGGTAAAAGCGTCGGCGATCTCTTCATCCGCCTCCTCTCCATGACCATCGTCCCGCTGATCGTCACCTCGATGGTCTCCGGCGTCTCCGGCACCGGAAGTCTCAAGGGCCTCGGCCGCATCGGCGCCCGCACCCTCGCCTACTTCATGGGCACAACGGTCCTCGCCATCATCCTCAGCCTCATCTTGTTCAACACCATCCGTCCCGGCGTAGGCGCAGACTTGGACGCCCTCCGATCGGGTGCCGAGACAGTAACACCGCCCGCGATTGACACCTCCGGCGGTGTCGGCAATGCCGTGTGGAACCTGCTCCTCAACATCATCCCCACCAATCCATTCGCCGTCATGGCCGATCCCACCAATCGCTCCATCCTCGGCGTCATCTTCTTCTCGCTGCTCTTCGGCATCTTCATCACCGTCGTCGGCGGCGAGGCCGGGCAACTGCTCTCGCGCGTTTTCTCCGCCGCCTTCGAAGTCATGATGAAGCTCACCATGGCCGTCATCTGGACCGCTCCCGTCGGCGTCTGCGGGTTCATGCTCTACGCCTCCGCCGGACGCGGCCTGGCCGTCTTCGTGCCCCTGGGCTGGTGGGTATTCACCGTCTTCATCGGCCTCTTCATACACACCTTCATTCTCCTTCCGATCTGCGTCTGGCTCTTCGCAAAGCGAAGTCCCTGGGAGTTTTTCAAAGCCTGCCAGCCGGCCATCCTCATGGCCTTCAGCACCTCCAGCAGCAATGCCACCCTCCCCGTCACCATGACCAGCGTCGAACAGCGCGCCGGCATCTCCAACCGCATCAGCTCCTTCGTCCTCCCGCTCGGCGCGACCATCAACATGAACGGAACCGCCCTTTACGAAACCGCCGCCGCCCTCTTCATCGCCCAGGCGTATGGCATCCATCTCACCCTTATCGATCAGGCCGTCGTCGCGCTGACCGCCCTCCTCGCCGCCGTAGGCTCGGCCGGAATCCCTCACGCCGGCATCGTCATGATGGCTGTCGTCTTCGGCGCCGTCGGCCTCCCGCTCGACGGCATCGGACTCATCCTCGCGGTCGATCGCGTCCTCGACATGTGTCGCACCGTCACAAACGTCTGGGGCGACATGACCGCTTGCGCCGTCGTCGCCCGATACGAGTCCGACCCCGATTAGCCGCCTGGCTCGCCCGCCGCTCAAGCGCAACGCAGTTCACTCATCGCTAATGGCCCCACTTTTACCTGGGGCCTCACCGACTTTCCCGTTAACATGCCGTCTCCATGCACCTCAAGCTGCATCATCAAATCCTCATCGCCATGCTCCTCGGCGCGGGAGTCGGCCTGCCCCTCAACATCTACGCCGGCCCGACAACGCTCTTCACCATCCCCCTCCCCGCGGACTTCCCGCCGGGCTCTATGGAAATCCCCTCCGAAATCTCAACACGCCTTACCGAATCCGGTGCAGCAATCCCCACCGACGCGCGCCTCGTCGAAGAGCGCCCCGGCCGGCGCTGGCGAATCGACGGCAAGCGCGAAGAGTACCGACTCAAAAAACGCGGAGAAGAATTGATCGCCCAATCCGGCGGATACTGGCCCCGCACCGTCGCCTTTTATGGCAAGCGCGTCGGCGATGTCTTCCTGCGCCTGCTCTCCATGATCGTCGCACCGCTCATCCTCGTCTCGCTCGTCTCGGGCGTGACCAGCAGCGGTAGTCTTCACGGACTCGGCCGCCTCGGTGGACGCACCCTCGCCTATTACATCAGCACGAGTCTCATCGCGATCTTCACCGGCATTCTCTTCTTCAATCTCATTAACCCCGGCCGTCACACCAGCCTCGATCTCGTCGAAGAAGCCGCCGAGGCGCCCACCACTGCCCTCGCCTCCGAAGGCCGTGGAATCGGCGAGATCATCTGGAACCAACTCTTCAATCTCATCCCCTCAAACCCCTTCGCCGCCCTCTCCGACCCGTCGAACACTTCCATCCTCGGCGTCATCTTCTTCGCCATCCTCCTCGGCATCTTCATCACAGTCGTCGGCGGCGAGGCCGGTGCCCTGCTGACGCGCATCTTCTCCGCCGCCTTCGACGTCATGATGCGCATGACCATGTTCATCATTAAGCTCGCCCCCATCGGCGTCCTCGGCTTCATGCTCTACGCCGCCGCCGGCAAGGGCCTCGACGTCTTCGTGGCCCTCGGCTGGTACGTGCTAACCGTCGCCCTCGGCCTCAGCGTCCATGCCTTCATCACGCTTCCGCTGTTGCTCCTCCTGCTCGCCCGGCGCTCGCCCTGGGAATACTTCAAATCCGTCTCGCCCGCACTCCTCACCGCCTTCAGCACCGCCAGCAGCAACGGCACCCTCCCGCTCACCATGAACTGCGTCGAAAAACGCGCCGGAATATCCAACCGCGTCACTTCCTTCGTCCTCCCCCTCGGCGCCACCATCAACATGGACGGCACCGCACTCTACGAAGCCGCCGCCGTCCTCTTCATCGGCCAGGTCACCGGACACGAACTCGGCCTCAGCCAGCAGCTCATCGTCGCATTCACCGCCCTCCTCGCCAGCATCGGCGCCGCCGGCATTCCCCACGCCGGCACTGTCATGATGGTCGTCGTCCTCAGCGCCGTGAATCTCCCCCTCGAAGGCGTCGGCC
>CAZCGF010000021.1:0-13043 GCA_964498115.1 uncultured Planctomycetaceae bacterium
ACGTGGACGTTCAGATCAATCGGCTTCGCGCGATGCGCGGCAACTACGCCCCGGTCGTGAACGGCTCAGTTGAGCCGGACGACCTGCTGATCTGCGACATGGTCATGACGGTCGGCGGCAAAGAGGTCAAAAAGGCCGAGAACATTCAGATCGCCGCGCGGCCCCAGCGAATCGAGAGCGCCGCCTTCAACGACTTCGGCGACAAGATCAAAGGCACCAAGGTCGGCAAGACCGTGACCCTCGAGGGTGAGCTTGCCGAGGATTACGAGGTCGAGGAGCTTCGCGGCAAGAAGGCGAAGTTCGAACTCACCTTAAATGACATCAAACGGATGAACCTGCCGCCGATGGACAAGGCCTTCCTCGAAACCCAGGGATTTGAAACCGAGATGGAGTACCGCGCCTGGGTTCGCCAGCGAATGGAAAGCCAGCTTGAATCCGAACTGAAGCGCGGCATGAGGAATCAGGCCCGCAAGTATCTGCTCGACAACACCAAGCTGGAACTGCCCGAGGGCCTGTCCACGCGGCAGACCGAGCGGGCCGTCCTCCGCAAGATGATCGACCTGCAGCGGCAGGGCGTGCCGATGGCGGAGATTGAGAAGCACGCCGACGAGCTTCGCACCATCGCCCGGCAGGAGACGACCGCCGAGCTGAAGCTGCACTTCATCATTGAGGAGATCGCCGAGGAGCTGGCGACCGAGGTGTCCGAAGAGGACATCAACGGCGCGATCGCCATGATGGCACAGACCTATAACCGCCGATTCGACCGCGTCCGCGATGAACTGGCGAAAAATGACGGCATCGAGATGCTTTATTTGCAGATTCGGGACGAGAAGTGCATCGACAAGTTACTGGAGAAAGCCAAGATAACCGATGCAGAAGTGCCGCAAAAAGGCGGCGCGAAAGCGGAGAAGCCCGCGAAGGCCGCCAAGGCGCCGCAGGCCGAGCCGAAAGAGCAGAAAAAGACTGAAAAGCCGACCGCGAAGGCCGCCGCCGAAAAAGGGGCCGCCAAGAAGTCGGCTACGGATAAGCCCAAAGGTTCGGGCTCGAAAAAGGCGAAGTGATCGGGAGGCCGTCGGGCCGCCTGCCGCCGCGAGCGTCGGGCGACGGGCATAGGCCTCGACTATCATCTCGACGGTTCATGCGACAGGGTCGCGCCGTCGAAACAATGCAGAGGGTATTTGGTCATGGACGATCGTCTGATTCCTTACGCCGGATTGATGACTCCGCAACAGATGGTGCCGCCGCACATGGCCGCGATGCAGTCGATGGCCCAGGGCGCGCCCTATCAGCGCATCCGTGAGATGTCGATCGAGGACATGCTCCTCGAAAACCGCATCATCTTCCTCGCCGGCCCGATCAACGAGCGAAGCGCCAGCCTGGTGATCATGCGACTGCTCTATCTCCAGAGCATCAAGAAGGACCAGGACATCCACCTGTATATCAACTGCCCCGGGGGCATGGTGGACCAGACCCTGGCGATCTACGACACCATGCGCTTCCTCACCTGCGACATCGCCACCTACTCGATCGGCCAAGCCGCCAGCGGCGGGGCGATCATCCTGACGGCGGGCACCAAGGGAAAGCGCTTCGCACTGCCCAACAGCAAGATCATGCTGCACCAGCCATGGGGCGGCGTCACCGGCCAGGCCGAGGACATTCGGATTCAGGCCGAAGAGATCATCAAGGACAAGCAGAAGCTGAACGAGATTCTCGGCCTCCATACCGGGATGGACATCAAGAAGATCGAAGAAGAGACCGAGCGCGATCGCTTCATCACCCCTGAGGAAGCGGTCAAGTGGGGCCTCGTCGACGAGATCGTCGACAGCGCGGCCATGAAAGAGAAAAAGAGCTAAGGCGGCGACGTCTGTGTCCTGATCCGCCTGGGGTATGGAAGCACGTTGACCGCAAGATAGTGGCTAAGGAGAGTCCAATGAGCATCAACCAATCGTTGATCCCCTTCGTGATTGAGCGGACCGGACGCGGGGAGCGATCCTACGACATCTACTCCCGGCTCCTGAAGGACCGGGTCATCTTCCTCGCCGGTGGTATCGATGACGACGTGGCCAATGTCATCGTCGCCCAGATGCTCTTCCTCTCCAACGAAGATCCGAACGCGGACATCCACTTCTATATCAACTCCCCCGGCGGCAGCGTGTCTGCCGGCCTGGCGATTTACGACACCATGCAGTTTCTCCGGTGCGACGTCGCGACTTACTGCGTCGGCGTCTCGGCGAGCATGGGGGCGATCCTCCTGTGCGGCGGCGCGAAGGGGAAGCGATTCTCCCTGCCGCACTCGCGCGTCCTCCTGCATCAGCCGCTCATCGGCGGCGTCCTGCAGGGAGCCGCAACGGACCTTTCCATTGAGGCCAAGGAGATTCTCCGGCTTCGCGAAGTTCTCTACGCCATCATCGGAAAGCACTCCAACACCGACATGAAGAAGATCGCCAAGGACTGCGACCGGAATCTCTGGCTCGATCCGACCGAGGCGATGGAATACGGTCTGGTCGATCGCGTCCTCGAGCGGCAGCCGGAAATCACCAAGCGGCCTTCCGCCGTGGATGACGACTAGCACGGCCGTCGATTCCGAAATGGACGTTTACCGCGACCTATCGGCTGCGGTAGGATTCGTTCGGTCGTCCGGAGTCTTTCGATCACCGCGGAGCGGGATAGATGCCCCTTCACCTGCGAACTCACTACCGTCGGCGCATGCGGCCTCTGTTCGTTCTCTCGCTTGGGCTCGCCGGTTGTCTTCAACCGGATTCGGGCGACTCCCGCATCACACAGATTCAGCAGCTTGAAGATCGCATCGAGTCTCAAAACCGCGAGCTGATTCAGCAGAAATCGCAAATCGCCGAACAGGCCCGTCAGATTCAGACGCTTCAGGGCCTCAGCGAGCCCGACCGGCTCGCCCGGCTGGTCCACGTCGACAAGATCAGGCTTCAATCGCTTTCCGGCGGCTACGATGACGACCGCGACGGCATCGACGATGGGGCGGTTGCATATCTTCAACTGCTGGATGCGCAGGGCGATGTCATCAAGGCGGCGGGTTCCGTCGTCATGGAGGTCTTCGATCTGGCGGCGCCCGATGCGGAGCGTCAGGTGTTGATGCACCAGTTGGGCCCGGAAGAACTGGCGGCGACCTGGTTTGGTCGCTTCATGACATCTCATTACTCCATCAAGGCGCCGTGGCCCTCCGGCCGGATGCCGGCTCACAAGTCACTTACAATCGTGGTGCGATTCACCGAACTACTGACCGGCGAGTCGTTCGAGGTTCAGTTGCCGGTCAAGGTCAACGGTCCAGCCCTCTAAGCTCGTTTCGCAGTGCCTTCAATCTGCCGGAAATCCCACTCGCGCAAGAATTGCCGATTTTTCCCACGAAGCCCCATCCGGCCGACAGCCGGTTCGACCCCCTCGAATTTGATCCACCGGCCGTGCAGTTCTATGCTTTATTAGGTAATGCAAGCCGAATTCCCCGTGGGCGCCCGCCGGCCTCCTTCCCGCAGGAGCCACCCGCCTTGGTCATCCGCGCGGAATTCCACCCTGCCTCATGGTTCCAGCGCTGGTATCGCCGATATAGATGAATCCAGTCCGATAAGGACGATCGCCTCATTGGCAATGTTTTGCGGTCGCTATTATCGGTAATGAACTAAGGCGAAAGGGTTGTTAACGCCGTTAAATAGCCCATTGTTTCGCATCGTTTCGAGGCCCGGGACGTGTCTCGCGCGGAGCTCTTACACCAGATTCCGTGCCTGACGGCGAGCCCGCCTTCCGAGGTGAAAGCCAGTGAATAACACGTTGGATGACAACGACATGTGCCGGCCGGTGATTCGGCTGAAAACCGGTGAGCCGGGGGCCGAACGGTCGGCGCGGATGATCACCGGCCCCGTCACGGTTCTCGGCAGCGGCGGCGGCTGTGACATAGTCCTGGCATCAAGCAGCGTGGATGAGGCACACGCGGTCATCGTCCGACTGGGCGGCGGCGCATTCGTCTGCGATCTGGGCGCTCCCGGCGGAACAATGGTCAACGGCGCCCACGTGCGCTGGGCAAGGCTGGAAGATGGGGACGAGCTTTCCATCGGGTCCTTTTACTATTTCGTGGAGATCGGCCGATCGTCCGGCGCCCTCTCGGCGCACACCCGCCCTTTCTCACTGAGAAACGATTTGACCATCGGCGTCATCCGCAGTGAGGACCCCGTCCTGCTGATCGGGCGCGACGCGGCCTGCGACGTTGTTCTGGACGGCGCTCATGTTGCTCCCCGGCATGCCATCGTGGTGTGGACGGGTGATGGGCCATTGGTGCGCGATTTGCATGGCCGGTCGCTCGTACGCGTTAACGGTCGGGCCGTCCGGCAGAGGCTCGTCCACTCGGGCGACTCGATCGGCGTCGGTCCGCACGAAATGAGATTTGAGATCGAGGCGAAGACTCCCGCCGCTTCGATCAACTCCGATCCGGCAAGCGCCGCGGAGTACGGACGCCCCCGGACTTTCCACGAGGAATACCCGGAGCAGGACGACGCAGCGGATTCTCGCGCGGCGGAAGACAGGATTCCATACGTCGCCGGCCCGCCGGATTACGAGGGGATGAACGAGGACGACGCGACGCGCGAGCTGGTCGAAGACCTCGAGCGCAACGAAGCACGCGATGGGCAATGGATGACCGAACATGATGCCGAACAAATCGAGGCCCTCGACGATTCAGAGGTCCTCCAGCTATTGGACGGGGCCAGGGTGGATTCGCACGCCTCATCAGGCGAAGCGAGAAAGGGAGACAGCGCCGGCATGACTCATCATGGCGACACCAGGACGGGGGCCGCGCCGCGCTCGATGTCTTTTACGGCGGACGAACTCGTCGCGGCACGTGTCGTGGACGAACGCGAATCCGCCCCGAAAGCCTTTTCGCCCGACTTCCGGCAGCGTGTCATCGCGGCACAGAACGCCCTCGACGAGCGAGCCCGAAAGTTAAGAGACGAGCTTGATTCAGAGCGCCGACGCCTCAAGGCGTGCCAGGATCAGCTCAAGGAGCAGGCGCGCCGCCTTCTGGAAGCGGCGAAGGCAAATGAAGAATCCCCAGGCGACGGCGCGACCGCGCAAAAGCCGGTAGCAATTCCGCGTCAGGAGAAGTCGGTCGCATCGCATGGTTCAAGAGAGCCGCTTCACCACAGCGACCACGAAGAATCCATCGCATCGCTGGAAAAGCTCTTTGCCGGCGGCGCGGCTGAGCTTCCCGCATCGGACCGGAATGTTCGCCACACGCTGCGGACCGCCGAGACGGCGGCCGACGTCGGCAAACAAGCCCAGGCGGAGGCGATGAGTCTCCAGCATCAGGTCAACGAGTTGATGGAGATCGTTCGAGACGACCAGCAGGGCATGAACGAGGCCGAGCAGCGCTTGGAGTCGCTGCGCTTCGAGATCGAGCGACTCAAGTCTGAAGTTGCCCGCGCCCGCGAGAAGCACAAAGTTCAATACTCTGAGCACGAAGCCCGGTATGAGAGCCTCCAGCGCAGCAGCGAGGGCATCAAGCAGGAGCGCGAAGCGCTCATGCTCCGCCTGCGTCGACTGGATGCCAAGGAGTCCGCGCTCAACACGCGCATGGCCGATGCCAAGCGCGTTCGCAAGGATATGGAACGCGAGTCGAACCGGCTGGCGAGGCTTCAGGAAGAACACGATGACCGGCTGCGAGAGCTTCGGATCAATCTGGAGGGCGAGCGGCATCGGCTTCGCCTTCGGCAGACCGAGCTTCAGAAGCGGGCCAGCGAGCTTGCCAAGATGGCCCGGACGCGGCGTCACGCCATCGAGGAGATCGTCCGCGAGCAGCAGAGCGAGCTTCAGGACACCGAGGCGGACATCAAGGCCAAACGCAGCGCCATCGCCGAGGCCGGCCGCGCGGAACTCGAAAAGACCGCCACCGAGCTGGAGCAGTTGCTGAGCGTCCGATTGAGCGACGTCGAGTCTGAGCTGCTCGCCCGACAGGAAAGCCTGGATTCGTGGATCATGGCGATCTGGGACAACGCCAAAGGGTCGAGCGGCGGTCCCAAGCGCGTCGAGTCGATGGCCCGCGCGCCCAAGTCCACTTTCGGATTGGGTGGTGCTCCGGCCCCGATGGCAGCAGAGCCGCAGGTTCGACACCTCGCCCAGCTTGAAACCGAACTGGAAAACCTGCATCGCGCCGTCTTGCGGATGGAGGACGACTCCGATCACAAAGGCGTGACGGATGGTCTTGCGTCCCGGCGTGCGTCGTTGCTTTCGGGGGCCCGAAAAAGCGGCGATTTGACGACCCGTTTCGCGGAGAAGTTCTCGTCGTTCAGGATCGGCACCGGCCATCGAATCGATGGCAAGCCGGCCTCTTCGACGCGGACCGATTTGCCCGACTTTGGACTTCAGAAGACGGGTCAGGGATGAGGAGTTGCCCCGATCAGCCCACGCCTGTTGGTTGACCATGTGCAGCATCGCGGAGCGAGCTCGAATGGCGAAAAGCTGGTTGAGGCATAGGGCGGTGGCCGGAGTGTTGCTCCGGTCGAGAACATTAACCGACGGCACGTTGACGCGGTCGTCACTGTTTAGTTGCTATCAGCCGGAGGCGGAGGTCTTCCAGCGATGAATCATCCGAATGAATCGCCGCAGTTCGGTCACGATCGCGCCGAACAGCCCTCCGAAGTCACCGACTCCGGGCTGCCCATCCTGAGCGACGCCCGCAACGAGCTTCAGGCTCAGATGGCGCGGGACCTGGACCGGCTTCGCCGCGTCTCCTCGCACTTGTCCGAGGCCCGATCATGGGCAGAACAGTATCCCGACGAGGCGTCGGCCCTTGAGGCCCTTGCCGGCGGCGCCTCCATCGCCGGGGTTGGACCGACACCGTCACATGCCGCCCCGTCCGCATTCGGTCGCCAGCCCGCCAAAACGCCGGATCTGATGAGGCTGCATACGGGCCAATGGCAGATGGGCTCCAGCATGCCCTCGGCTTTTAGTGCATCGCAGTTCCGCCGCGAGCCGGTAAACTACTCCTCCGGGGGCAGGGGCGCCACCATGGCCAAGCTATCCGCGACCGGCGACCTCGCCGCTGCACAGTCCAAAGACTCGCAATCCGCGCCCCGTGGCCCGACGGTTCCCAATGCCTCCGCATCCAGCAAGCCCTCGGCGGGAGGCGGCCACGGAAACACCGGCGGCAACGGTCGCAATGCCAAATCCGACGAACTCAAACAGCGCGTCGTCAGAGCCCAACAGGCCCTCGATCAGCGCGCTGAGAAGATTAAGTCCGCCTTGTCGCAGGAGCGCGAGCGGCTGCGCGGTTACCAATCGCAACTCGAGCGCAAGGCCCGCGAGCTGAGCAGCCTGGCCGAGCAGCGACAGCGCGGCATCGACGAGGAGATCGCCCGTCAGCGAAATGAGTTGGCCGCAGAGCGCGAAGAACTGAATCGCCATCGCGCGGAGCTCGAAGGAAGGCAGGCCGCGATCGAAGAGGCCAACAAGGCCTTCATCGAACAGCAGAAGACCGACCTGCAAAAGGCGGCGGGGGCCCGACTCGAACAGATCGAGCGCGGGGCCACCACGCTTCAGCAGCAATTGGAACATAAGTCGCGCGTCCTGGCCGAGCGCGAAGCCCAGCTTGAAAAGCAGCTCCAGTCCCGCCGAAGCGACCTTGAAAAGGAATTCTCCGAGCGCCAGTATCAACTCGAGGCCCGGCAGAAGGCCATCGCCGAACGCGAGGCGCAGATCGAGCGCTCCGCCAACGAGCGCATCGAGGAATACCGCAGGCAGACGGCCGAGCTTCAAACCCAGCTTGAGTCCCGCCAGCAGGAACTCATGCGCCGCGAGGCTCAGACCGATCGCGCCGCGCGCGAACGACTGTCGCAGGTTGAGCGCGAAGCGATCCAGAAGCAGGCCGACATCGACGCCCGGGAGCGCGCCCTCTTTCAGCGCGAGGCCGAGACGGAGAAGACCGTCGCCGCGAAGCTCGCCGAGGCCGAACGCGCCGCGCTGGCCAAACGAGCCGAGTTGGAACGTGATATCACCACGCGGCAGGCGGACCTGGAAGCCAAGGAAAAGGCGTGGCAGCGCCGCCAGTCCGAGTTGCAGCAGGCGACCGACGCCCGGCTGGATCAGATCGAGCAGGGCGCCGCGACGCTTCAGCGCAAGATAGAGTCGAAGGAACGTGAGCTCGCCGAGCGGGAAGCCGAGTTCAAGGATATTCAGCAGCGCCGTCAGTCCGAGTTTCAAGCGCGCATCAAGGAGCTCGAAGATCGCAGCGCCGAGATGGATCGCAAGCAGAAGCAGCTTGCCGATCGCGCAGCCGAACTGGATCGCCAGGCCGGCACGCAACTGGAAGACCTCGAGCGGGAAGCGCGTCAGCGCACCGCGGAGATCGAGCAGCAGCACGAAGCGAAGCGCAAGGACCTCGAAAGCCGTATCTCCATCCTCTCCCGCCGCGTCGCCGAGTTGGATCGCGCCGCGGCCTCGCGCATGGCCGAGGTCGAAGATGAGATCGCCGGTCGTCGCCAGGAACTCGAAGACCACATGCAGCAGCTCGCCGCCCACGAGATGGAGCTGCGGCAGAAGAAGGACGAATTCAACAAGGAGCGCGAGGCACGCGTCGCCGAGCTCCGCGCCAAGGCCAAGGAGCTGGCCGAGCTCGCCAAGACCGAGCGTGAAAAGCTCGCCGAAGAGGCGAAGGCTTCGCGGCAGCGAATTGCCGAGCTGACTCAGGAACGCGAGGCGGAGCTTAAGTCGCTGCGTGAAACGCTCGACGCGCGAGGCCGCGAGATTGCCGAGCGCGAAGTCGAACTCACCCGCCGAGAAGGTGAAGTGCAGCGCCTCGGCGACGGCCTGGCCGCCCGCGAGGCCGAGATTCGCGGCAAGTACGCCCAGTTGGAGGCCCGCAACGCCGCCATCGAAGAGACGCAGACCGAGCTTGCCGCCCGCGAGCGTAAGTACGAGGCCTGGCAGAAGCGAACAACCGAGGTCGAGCAGGAAATCAACGAAGCCCAGGATGCCCTGCGAAAGCAGGAGGCCGAGATCAATCAGGCCGCCCAAATCGCAAGGCAGCGCGCCTCGGAGATCGAAGCCCGACTCGCCGAAATCAAGGCCGCCGAAGGTCGACTGCACGACGAGCAGGAGGCCGTTGCCGCCCGTTATGCCGAGTTGGCGACGCGCGAGAAGTCGCTCGAATCGCGGCTCGATGACATCCGGCAATTCAAGCGGCAGGTCGAGGCCGAGTCTCAGGAAGTCCTCGAAAAGCGCGCCCGGCTGGAAGACATCGCCGAGAAAACGGAAGAGTATCAGCGAATCCGCGCAGACGCCGAGGCCCGTGCCGAGGCGGTCAAGCGGCAGGAGCGGGAGCTTCAGAATCGAATCACCGCCGCCCAAAAAGAAGCGCGCGAACACGAGAACCAGCGCAATGAGTTGGACGCCATCCGGGAAGGTCTCGAGTCCAAGGAGGCCGAGCTGCGCGATCGCGAAGATCGCGTCGCGCAGCGTGTGACCGAGGCGCGAGAGGTCGAAGAGCGACTGCGCCGCGCCGCCGCCGATCACGAATCCGAGCGCCTCCGGCTCGCCGAAATCGAAAAGCACCAGGAAGAGCAGGCCCAGGAGCTGCTGCAACTCCGCCAGGACATCGATCGCCGAAAAGCGGAGATCGACGCAAAGGAATCGGCGACCAAGGGAGAACGCGATCGCATCAACGAGGCACGGCGGTCCCTCAGCGAGCAGGAGACCGCTGTCCGCGCGGAGTCGCAGCGACTCGCCGCCGAACGGGAGACCTGCGAAAAGCTGCGGGAGGAAATCAGCACCGGCCTGGCTCGCCTCGAGCGCGAGAAGAACGACCTCTCCGCCCGCGAGACCGAAGTTCGCAAGGCCCAGGCCGATCTGGACCGCACACTGTCCGCCGTGAAGTCACAGGAGCGATCGCTTTCCGAGGAGCGTTCGACCGTGGCAGCTGCGCGTCAGGAGGCCGAGGAGGTTCGCGGTGAGCTTTCACGGCGCATCACCGAGACAGAGGAGCTTCGTCGCGCCCTCGTGGAAAAGGCCGAGCGGCTCCGCGAGCGCAAGGCGAAGCTGGCCACGGACGCCGCCACGGTGGACGCACGACTCAGAACATTGAACGAGGAACTCGAGGCCGCCAAGCGCGAGCGATCCGCCATCTCGCACGAGCGCGGCCAACTGGAAAAGGACCGCCGACAACTCGCCGCCGATCGCGACGGCTTCATTCGCGAGCAGGCCGAGTCTTCCAAGTCGCTGCAGGCAGCGTCAGCATCCGAATCAAACTTCCAGGAGATCGACCGCCGCCTTGCAGCGCGCGAAGCGCACCTCGAAGAGCGGGCCCGAGAGATCGAATCATTCCGCGAGCAGGTCGCCCGGGAGCAGTCGGACTGGAATCGACGTCGCATGGAGCTGGAGGCCGCCGAGCGCGATCACCGCGACGCCTCGAGCGAACTTGCCATCATGACCCAGCGGGCACGCGAGATGGCCGCGGAGGTCCAGTCCCGCGACGAGGCCCTGACTGATCGCGAGCGCGCCATCGCCGCACGGGCCGAAGAGATGGCCGAGGCCGACCAGCGCGTTCGACGCGCCGCCGAGGAAGCGGAATTCCGCCGGCGTGAGCTCGACCGAGAGGCCGAAGAGCTGGAACGTCTCCGAGCCAAGCTCGAAGCGGAGCTTGAGGCTTCAAGATCACAAGGCGCCAAGGTTTTCCACGAACGAGCGCGTCAGGAAGAGGATACCGAGCGCACCGTTCGCCTACAGCTTGAAGCGGCCGAGGCCGACTTCCGCAAGCGACTCGAATCGCTCAAGGCGGAGACGCGCCAGCAACAGGAAGAGATGGAGCGCGAGGCAGCTCGCCGTCGTGAGATCGACGAAGCGGAGCTGGAGCAGAAACGATGCCGTCTCGATTCAGAGCTTGAAGACCTTCGCCGACGTCAGGCCGCCGTGCGTGAAGAGCAGGCCGCCCTTCGTCGCGAGCGCGCCAGCCTGCAAAGCGCCGCCCGCGCCGATGACATGCGACATGACGAGGATTCCGAGCTCGAGCTCTTGGAAGAAGAGGCGGATGCGCCCAGCTCTTCGCATCGCACGCCCATTAAGGCGGGCCAGGATTACGATCCCTTCGAATTCGCGCCGGGTGATGCCGATGCAGCGCACGATGAGCCGTTCCTCGCCGCCGATGCCTGGCCCGAGGCGATTCGTCCGGCTGGAGCGGCGATTCCCTCCGGCGGCACGTCGCGCACCAAATTCACCAGCGTCCTCACGGTGATCGCGGCCCTCGCCCTTGGAGCCGCCTCATCCCTGTGGTACATGTGGTTGCCGGTTCGCGAAGTCCAGGTGACCGGGCGCCTGATCCTGCCGCAGGGCGGGCCCAATGCGATTGTTCCGGCGACTGCGCTTCAAACAGTGAGTACCGATGAGGCCTGGCTCCGTCAGGTCTCCGCGTCCGCCGGGGTGGACGTCAAGTCGCTCATCGCCGATGGATCGCTCAAGATGAGTGTTGCCGATTCCGGCGACGCCATTGCCCTGAATGCGAGCGTGCTTCCAGAGAACGAGGCTGCCGCGGGTCGATGGCTCAGCGCCGTCGGTGCGTCTCTCCAGCAATACTTGAGCCGCGATTCCGCGATGCCCCAGCGATTCACTCAGCAAATCGCCGATCTTCAAACATCCAGGAAGAGTCAGGAAGATGCCCTTGCTTCAGCGCGTGCGGACATCGATCGCCTCCAGCAGCGTGCCGCGGTCCTGTCAGGGCGCGACGTCGAGGCCGTGCGCAAGCGCAAGGAAGATCTGAAGATTCAAATCTCCGCGGCCATTGCGGATATCTCCAAGGCCAAGGCCGCCCTGGCGCAGTTTGAGGCGTCGCCTCCCTCCGAGGCGCCCGTCTTCCCGTCAGATTCTCAGCTCGCCGCTTCCTATCAAAAGGACGTCGAACTGACCGAGGCCCTCCGCGAGCGCAACGCGAAGTCCAAGGAGTGCTTCAAGGAGTTGGACAAGACCATCGGCGAGGCCGCCGAGCCGTTTGAAAACCTCAAGGCGTCCATCGGCGAGATGCGCGAGGCCGTCAAACATCAGATAGAGATTCAGTCGAATGCCGAAATTCGCGGCGAACTCGACTCGATCGCAAAAGACCTGGCCGAGTACGCCGTACTTGCCGACGAATTCCAGGGCCAGTGGAAGGAACTCACCGACAAGATCGCCGGTTGGCCGCGCACCAGCGATCCCGGCTTGCTGCTCGAGTATCAGGCCAAGGCGGAACTCCTCGTTCGCAATTTCTACGGTGACTCACGCGTCCCGTTCAGCGCCGCGGCCGACCGGGCCGACGCGATCGGCCGCGAAGGCGAGGAAATGACCAAGCGCCGCGTGATTCAGAATGAGTTGACCAGCCTGGCCCACGCCGGCCTGGAAGCCAGAAACGCGTGGATCGTCATCGCTCGCAACGTCGTCCCTCAATACAACCTCGTCCTGCGCGCCGCCTGCGATTCAGTCCGCGACCTCGCCCCGCGCATCGAGCAGTTGAAGGTACGCCACAGGGAAAAGGTCACCGCCGAGTTGGTCGCCCAGAGGCAGGAGCAGTCCAAGGCCGAGCACGTCGCACTAAAGGGCGCCGTCGATACCGCCACCCGTCGTCACGAGGTTCTCTCCGATGAGTTCCTGCGAATCGACGAGGTCGCCGCCGACGATGCCACAGCCATGGCAGAGCTCAAGGGCCTTCAGGATCAGATCGCCGCAGGCCAGAAGAAGATCGTCGCCGCCGAGGCCAAGATAGCTGCGATTGACGACGAGATCGCCAAAGTCACTGCCGCAGCCGCCAAGTCCGCGCGAATTCCCAACTATCAGGCCACCGCTGCTGTGTATCCCTCCATGTTCGACCCGAGCAAGCGCGGGCCCGCCTTCGCCATCGGCGCCGGCGTCTTCGCCCTCGTGCTGCTGATTTCATGGTCAATGCGGTCTCCCCGTCGCACGCCGGTGCCGATTCCGGTCGGTCGTTGAGTCGGCGATCCATGCCCCGCGTCCTGTATCTCTCGACCGACCTTCAGCGCGGCGGACTTCCCCTTCGATTGTGCCGGCTGGTA
>CAZCGF010000021.1:13143-32065 GCA_964498115.1 uncultured Planctomycetaceae bacterium
CGATCGCCCACGGCCGATCATCACGTCGACCGTCACAATTGAAATTGAGCGCGCCTGGCATCGGTGGGGCGAGTGGGCGACGGAGGGCCTTTCGAATCTGCATGTTGCCAACGGTCTGGCAGTGGCGGCCCACCTTGAAAATGAACTCGCGTTTTCGCCCCAGCGGTTGGCGGTCATTCCCAATGGCATCGAGCTCTCGGGAATTGAGTCAGCCGAGCCGATTGATCGCGAGAGTTTCGGCATTCCCGCGGATGTGCCCATCGTCCTTTGGGTGGGGCGGATGGATCGCGTCAAGGATTTGGCGACATTCGTAAGCGCTGTTCGTGTCGTCGCCGCAGGGCGCCGCGTGCAGGCGGTCCTGGTCGGCGATGGGCCCGAGCGAAGCACATTGCTGAAGTCGATTCGCGATGGCGGGGCGGCGGAGTCCTTTTTGCTCCCCGGTTGGTCGAATGAGGTGGCACGGTGGCTTAAGGCGGCAAGCTGTCTCGTACTCACCTCTCGCACCGAAGGGTGTCCTAACGTGCTGCTCGAGGCGATGGCGTGTCGTTGCCCCGTCATCGCCAGCGACATCGCTCCGTGTCGCGAATTGATGACCCACGATCTGCACGGCCTGCTTGCTCCGGTGGGTGATCCGGCGGCCTTTGCCGGGGCCATCAGGCGTGTCCTGAGCGATCCCGTCGCGGCAGCCCGGCGAAGCGAAGCGGCCATCGCCCGGATTGAGGAGCGGCACGACCTGGGCCGGGTCGCCGGCCAGTGGATGCACGTCTATGACCGGTTGCTCGGAAGCTAAATCGAGCGTTCGGGTCGCATAGCTGCTTGTGATTTTTGAGCCTTCCGATCTGCAAATTCTTACAGCGAATAAACTTTGGTGAGCGACGAGTTTGAAGAGCCGTCGCACAAGAATAATTTGAGAAATTCGCTTGCAAGCGGAATGTGGTTTAGTGTAGAGTAATCCCATGAAGTGGGGGAAAATGGGTGAGAAAATGGCGGTTTTTGGATGGTTTTCGCAGGGCACTATGAGCATGCCATCGACGAGAAAAATCGCCTCTCGATTCCTTCGAAGCTGCGGGCTCGGTGGAACCGGGATCGGGATGGTGACGGTTTCTATGTCGTCCCCGGCCGTCAGTCGGGCACGCTTTGGCTCTATACAGAACGTCACTTCGAGGCCCTCTCCGAGTTCGCGGAGTCCAGCCTCATCCCTGACCAGAATCAGCTCGATTTCGATGAGATCTATTTTCCGCTGGCCGAGTTCGTAGAACTCGACGGCCAGGGGCGAATCCTTCTGCCCGACCGAATGGTGAGGAGATCAGAGATCGGTCGGGAGGTCGTGATCAGCGGAGTGCGGGATCACGTGGAGATATGCCGCCGCGAGGACTTTGAGAAAAAGCTGGATGAGCGATGGACCAAGTTCCACGAGATTCAGCAGAAGGCGCGCGAGGCATACAAACAGGCACGGCGGCAACCCGGCCGAGAGGCCGGTGAAACCTGACCAGCGGGTGGCGCGGTGTTCACCCGGGTGAGGTAGTTTCGAGTGAGGTGGCGCGGAAGGAGTACCGGATGAGGGCCTCCTTCCGCCCACTATCTCTTCCTGACATTCAAGTTTCCGGCGGCGGGACACGGACGGCTGATGGTCGCCGGAATAGCAACGCGAGTGGATCGAACGAACGAAAACAGGGCATTTTGCATAGCAAAGGCGCGGCCCCCGATACGGTCTTCTTCAACTGATTCGGCAAAACAATGGGTGTACTCGCCGTCAGCGCTCGAGGCGCTGCACCCTGTGCCGCCAAATTGGTTTGACAGAATAGTGCCGCCGCGGGTGGAAGTAGTCTCGATGCCGGCGATGACCTCGATTCGTTTCGCACGCCGACGAAATGTGGCTGGGCGATGCGATTCAACGCGTTGAGGCTGCCCGATCACCATGGACGGTGACCGGGCTGCCCTGTTTTTGGGGGCCGCGGCTGGTTCGTCACTTCTTCGCGTGTTCAATCTTCCACCCCTGAGCCTTATCATGGCCCGCTCGACGTGTGTAGGCTCGTAACGGCCGCAACGATGTTCGCCGGACGGCTGGATGGCGATTTCGGCTGAGGGTGTGAGGATGATGACACGGCGCGATCGAACGAAGTCGCGTTCCGACTCGGACTCCGCCGCGTCGCCGCGAGGCATGCCGGGGCCTGTCCGCACGTTCGCGGCCGCGTTCGGCATTTGCGCGGTCACGCTCCTGGCATACTTCAACAGTTTCGATGGGAAGTTTGTCTTCGACGACAACGCAGGAATCGTTGACAACGAACTGATTCGTCGCGTTCTGCCGATCGAGCGGTTTCTTCAGTCCACTCAACCGCTGACCGACCTTACTTTTGCCCTCAACTACGCTTCGGACGGCCTGACCCCCGGCGGGTTTCATGGCGTAAACCTGGCGATTCACTGCCTCGCCGCGTTGCTCTTATTCGGCCTCGTCCGGCGGACGATCGTCCTGCCCGGCGTTTCCGAACGCTTGCGCGACAGTGCCGATGGGCTGGCCCTGGCGGCGGCGGTGCTCTGGTCCGTCCATCCGCTCCAGACCGAGAGCGTCACCTATCTCGTCCAGCGCAGCGAATCGTTGATGGGCCTTTTCTACCTGCTGACCCTTTACGCCGCCTTGCGAGCGGCGACGTCCGGGACGCAGTGGGCCTGGAATCTGACGGCGATCCTTGCTTGTGCCGCGGCGATGGCGTCGAAGTCCGTCGCCGTGACCGCGCCATTTGTGGTGCTGCTCTACGATCGCGCATTCTTGTTTGATAGTTGGAAGTCATTATTTCGCAATCGGTGGAGACTCTATGCCGGCCTCGCGGCAACCTATCTCGTTCCCCTGGGGCTCGGAGTATTCCATGGATTGCTCTTTGAATCGTCCGAGACCGCGACCGTCGGCTTCGGCTTCAAGGGCATCACGCCCATCGAATACCTGAAGACCCAGCCCGGCGTCATCCTGCATTACCTGACCTTGATCGTCTGGCCCATCGGCCAGTGCCTCGACTACGCATGGCCCGTGGCGAAGTCTTCCTCGGAAATCCTGTTGCCGTCCATCATCGTTGGATTGCTTGCTGCACTCGGCATCGCGTGTTTCTTCCGCCGCCGCGCCGTCGGGTTCCTCATCTGCTCGATGTTTCTGATCCTGCTCCCGACGTCGAGCATTGTCCCGTTGAAGGACCCAGCCTTCGAGCATCGGATGTATCTTCCGCTCGCCCCCGCACTGGTGGCGCTGGTCGTGCTGATTCACGCTGTAAGACTGCCGTCACAAAGAGGCGCGAGCTCGGCGACGACCCGCCGGTGGTCCTGGCGTCCCTATGCGGCGGCGATCGCCTGCTTTGTCTTGATCATGCTGACCCGCGAACGAAATGCCCTGTACGCCGAGCCAAAGAGGTTGTGGGCCGACGTGGCCGCCAAGGCCCCACAGAATCCACGCCCGTACAACGCCCTCGGCTTTATTGAGTTGGGCAACGGCGCCCACGACGCCGCGATTGAGTTGTTTCGGCAGGCCATTCGCCAGGATTCAGATTACGCCCCCGCCTACGTGAATCTGGGAAAGGCGTACTATCGCAAGAGAGACATGGAGTCCGCTGTTCGCGAGTTTCGCATCGCGCTGCACGTGAGTCCATCTTCCCTAAATGCCGAGGCGCACCTCCTCTTCGGCACCGCCCTGGCCGAAACCGATCGCTCGGAGGAGGCGATCGAGCAACTCAAGCTCGCCATCAGCAAGAACCCCCGGCTCGAACAAGCGTACTTCGCCCTCGCGGATCGGCTTTGGAAGCTGGGTCGCCGGGACTCGGCGGTCGGTGTATTCCAGCAGGCGCTCGCCACGGAGCCAAACCTGGTCGAAGCCCGGGTAAACATGGGTCTGGTCCTCTCCGAGTTGGGCAGAACAGACGAGGCCGTCTCCTCCCTCGAGAGCGCCCTCCGATACTCAAAGCCCTCTACAAACCCCGAAACCGTCATTCGGGCCCACTACAACCTCGGTTTGGTCCTGGTTCAGGCCGGTCGTCAGCAGGAGGCCGCGCCGCATCTTCGCAGGGTATTGAGCCTGAACCCGAAGCATCATTCGGCCGCCAAACTTCTTCAGCAGATCGCGCCTGACCCGCCCGCCGCCCCGGATGCTGGGACCGGTCCCTAGGCGCAATCGCCGGAAATCTCTCGCTCAATCGAGAAAACGCTTTTGTTTGCGTTAACTGTCCGCTAAGCTAGGGGATGTCGGGTTCCCGTATAGATCGCTAAGTGCGACCCGGGGACTTCGGAGGTGGAGGAAGTTCAAACCTGCTCAGGTTCGGAATGCCTGTAGCATCACCCAACAGCGGGGCTGTCCTGCGTCCCGCCAATCTCCCGAGGGAACTATGATCCGAGTCAAATCGATTGTCCTTGGTTGTGTTGCGCTATCTATTGTTGCGTCGAGCCATCAGAGCCGCGCCGACGTGCCGTTCAAGAACGGCCGGGTTTTGATTCCGACTCAAGCATCCGTTGAGACAGCGGCCGCCATGGTCAGTCTCGCGCAACCTCTCGGTGAGACGCATCTCGTCGTCCAATTCAGCGAACCCGTCACCGACGAAGTCCGCACCAAGTTGGAGCAGTCGGGTGTGCGACTGCTAGACCCGCTCGGCGAGAACGCATTCTTCGCGCATGCAGACGCGAGCCGGCTGAACGCAGTTGGTCTTGGTGAAGTCAAGTCACTAAGAGGCGTCTCCGCCGTGGCCACCGAGTGGAAGCTCCACCCGATGCTGGTCGCCGGCGAAGTCCCCATGTACGCGGCGGTGTCAAAGGCCCCGCAGATGGAAGACGGCAAGCCCGTCAGCGAGAAGGATCAGGAACTTCTCATCAATCCGACGGTCGGCGCCTATCTGAAATTCCATCCCGACGTCAATCTGGCGCAGGACGGCATCGCGCTCGTGCAGCAGTACGGCGCAACCGTGCGCGACGTCCTCGAAACCATCAACGGCCTCGTCATCGAGCTGCCCTATCAGACCATCGCGATTCTCGCTGCCGAGGACAAGGTCCAGTGGATCGAGCCCCCGCTGCCGCGCATGGGCGAGATGAACGCCGAAAACCGAATCATCACAGGCGCCGATGTCGTACAGGCCGCACCGTACGGCCTCGACGGCTCCGGCGTCACCGTCCTCGTCTATGACGGCGGAACGGGCCGCTCGACGCACCAGGACTTCGGCGGTCGCCACATCAACGGCGATTCGGCCAGTCAATCCGATCACGCAACCCACGTCGCCGGCACCGTCGGCGGCAGTGGTGTGGCGTCCGGCGGCGTTGAAAGAGGCATGGCCCCGGCAGTTCAGATCAGGGGCTACGGCTTTCAGTACGACGGTACAGGAACCTTCCTCTATACCAACCCCGGCGACATCGAAGCCGACTACGGCTCCGCCATCAACACCCACGGCGCGGACATCTCCAACAACTCCATCGGCACCAACACCGAGACCAATGGTTTCTCCTGCAGCTTTCAGGGCGATTATGGCCTCACGTCCAGTGTGATCGACGCCATCGTCCGCGGATCGGTTAGCTCTGGCGTTCCCTTCCGCATCGTCTGGGCGAACGGCAACGAGCGACAGGGTAGCCGCTGTGACGTCGAAGGCTTCGGAGACTACTACAGCACCGCCCCGCCCGCCGGCGCCAAGAATCACATCGCCGTCGGCGCGCTCAACGCAAACGACGACTCCATGACCTCCTTCAGCAGTTGGGGCCCCGTCGATGACGGACGAATCAAGCCTGACATTTCAGCGCCCGGTTGCGAGTCCGGTGGTGATGGCGGCGTCCGATCCTGCGCAAGCAGCAGCGACACGGCCTACTCAGTCAAGTGCGGCACCTCGATGGCCTCGCCGACCGTCTGCGGTCTGTCGGCCCTGCTGCTCCAGGACTTTCGCATCCAGTACCCCGGTGATCCTGACTTTCGAAACGCCACCCTCAAGGGCTTCTGGGCCCACACCGCGGTCGATCTCGGCAACGTCGGTCCCGACTACCAGTTCGGCTACGGCTCCGTCCGCGTCGAGCCCGCGCTGCTTCAGATGCGCAGCGGGAACTGGCTCGAGAACCAGGCGAGCCAGGGCGATGTCTACAGCGTGCTCGTCATCGTGAACCCCGGTGATCCTCAGCTCAAGATCACCCTCACCTGGGACGACGTTCCGGCCACGCCGAACGCCAACCCCGTCCTCGTCAACGATCTCGATCTCGTCGTCTTTGACCCGTCCAACAATCAGCGCTTCCCCTGGACCCTCAATCACCTGAACCCCAGCGCCCCCGCGGTGCAGACCCAGGCCGACCACATCAACAACATCGAACAGGTGGTGGTCAACTCGCCGCCGCCCGGCGTCTATCGCGTCGAGGTCCACGGCTTCAACGTGCCGCAGGGCCCGCAGACCTTTTCGCTCGTGGCCTCGCCGCTCCTGGTCAACTGCTCCACCCAGGGCGTCATCGCCATGGACAGCAATAAGTACGCCTGCAGCGCCACCGCGACCGTCCGCGTCGTCGATTGCGATCTGAACACTGACGACAACATCATCGACACCGTCACGGTAAACATCTCATCCACCTCGGAGCCCGGCGGCGAGTCCCTCCTGCTCACCGAGTCCGACCCGGCGACTTCGACCTTCCTGGCAACCATCAACCTGTCCACCGTCGACGCGGCGGGCGTGGTCCTGATCGCCGACGGCGATACCGTCACCGCGACCTACATCGACGCCGACGACGGCATGGGTGGTATGAACGTGGTCGTGACGGATCTCGCCGTCATCGACTGCTCGCCCCCGGTCATCTCCAATGTCATGACCACCGCCCTCAACGCCCGCAATGCGACCATCGGCTTCAATACCGATGAGCCGGCCAACGGCACCATTCGCTACGGCCTGGCCTGCAACACATTGACCGGCACCCAGGTTGCAAGCGGCTTCAACACCGCCCATTCCATCGGCCTGACCGGTCTCACCGATAACACGACCTACTTCTACGTCGTGGATGCCATCGATGAGGCGGGCAACATGATCACCGACGACAACGGCGGGGCATGTTACACCTTCACCACGCCCGAGGTGCCCGACTTCTTTACCGAGTTGTTCGAATCCTCTGACGCCGACCTCGACAACACATCGCTGCTCTTCGTGCCCAACGGTTCCAACGATTACTACCTCGCCTGTGCGACGCCGATCGTGCAGCTTCCCGTCGATCCGGCGGGCGGTACGAACCTCTCGCTGACCGACGACGGCAACGCAAACGTGGCCATCGGCGGCGGTTCGAGTGCCTTCATCTACGGCACGGCCTATACCAGCTTCTTCGTCAACTCCAACGGTAACATCACCTTCGGTTCGAGCGACAGCGACTATACGCCGAGCTTCGCCGAGCATTTCGCCAAGCCGCGCGTGGCAGCCGTCCACGACGACCTGAATCCGTCGCAGGCCGGTACCGTGAGCTGGAAGCAGCTTGCCGATCGCATCGTCGTCACATGGCTGAACGTGACCGAGCACAACGGGACCAATCAGAACACCTTCCAGATCGAGCTCCTGTTCGACGGAAGCATTCAGATCAGCTACCTCAATATCGCGTCCACCGGTTACCTCGCCGGGCTTTCCGCCGGCTCCGGTCTGGATCCCGACTTCTTCGAGTCGGATCTGTCAGCGTTGGGCGATTGTGGTCCGAGGCCCCCGACTGCCGGTGGTGTCACCACGACGGCGCCGGAGGACGCGGAAATCACCATCAACCTGCCCGCCACCGATGACGGCACCCCCGGTCCGCTGTCGTACATCATCCTCTCGTTGCCCACATATCAACTGAAGGATGCGGGCAACAATTACGTCATGACCCCCGGTGACTTGCCGTACACCCTGACCGGCGGCGGCAACCAGGTGAAGTACCAGCCGTCGGGCGGTTACAACGGTCCCGACAGCTTCACTTACAAGGTCAATGACGGCGGGACGCCTCCCGACGGCGGCGATTCAAACACCGCCACCGTCACCATCACCGTCGTTCCGGTTCTGGATCTCCCGTTCCTCGACGAGTTCCCGGCGACCACTTTTGACTCTCAAAAGTGGGCGCTCGTGTCGAATGCGACCATTGATACGGTCGGCACGGCTGAGCCCAGTCCACCCAATTCCGCACGATTCAACGGTGATCCGTCCGGCGGAGATGAAGTCCGCACGCACGTCTTCAACCTGAGCGGCGAAAGCGCCGTCCGCCTGACTTATGCTTACCAGCAGCGCGGCGGTGGTGAATCGCCCGATTCCGGCGACGACCTGTTCGTCGAGTACCAGGACGCGAGCAACAACTGGCAGGTGCTTCAGCAGCATCTCGGCTCCGGTCCGGACATGACCACTTACACCACTCAGACCATGCTGCTGCCGGCGCCCGCGCTGCACGCGGCCTTCAGGCTGCGATTCCGCAACACGGCGACTGCAGGAGCGTTTGATGACTGGTTTGTTGATGACGTCCGGCTTGAGCCCGCCAATGCCCCGTCGGCCTCAAACGGCGCGGCGTCAACTCCCGAGAACACCCTCGTCAACGTCACGCTCGTGGCCGACGACCCCAACATGGACCCGCTGACCTATGTCGTCTTGTCGCTCCCGGCCAACGGAACCCTCCGCGATCCGGCCACCGGCAACATCGGCTCGGCCCCGCATAATCTCGCGGGTGGCGGCAATGTGGTGCGCTACACGCCCAACCTCGGTTACGCGGGAATCGATTCGTTCACGTTCAAGGTGACCGACGGCCAGTACGACTCCAACGTTGCCACCGTCACCATCACCGTGGGCGGCCCGACGGCCGTCTATACGTTTAACATGGACACCAATCCCGGATGGACCACCATGGGCCAGTGGGCCTGGGGTGATCCGACCGGTCAGGGTTCGCACAACCTCGATCCGCAGAATGGTTTCACAGGAACCAATGTCTACGGCTACAACCTGGCCGGCGACTATCCGAATAGTCTCACGCCGGTCCAGTACCTGACCACGACCGCGATGGACTTCTCAAACGTCCAGGGCTCGCAGCTTCGCTTCCGCCGCTGGCTGGGTGTGGAGTCGGCGACCTACGATCACGCCAACATCGAGATTTCTGTCAACGGCTCGACCTGGACGACGGTATGGAACCATATCGCGACCACCGCCATTTCGGAGAATGCATGGTCGCTTCAGACCTACGACATCTCCGCGATCGCGGACAACAAGCCGACCGTCTACATCCGCTGGGGCATGGGGACCACCGATACTTCGGTGACCTATCCCGGTTGGAATATTGACGATGTTGAGATTCTCGGCCTGGCGCCGGGCCTCTGCGTCGGCGGCACTTACGGCGACGTGAACATCGACACGGCCGTCGACGCCCTCGACGTTCAGAAGTTTACCAGTGTCCTGATGAACCCCGGTGCTGCCTCGCCCGCCGAGAAGTGCGCGGCCGACGTACACGCCGACGGTACCATTGACATGGTGGACATGGATGAGTTCGTCGAGTTGCTGCTGAACTAATTGATTCATCCGGTCGACCCGGATGGCAGCTCAATTCAAGGGCGTCGGTGCGGCGAAGGCCGCCCGGCGCCCTTTCTTATTTCCGCCCATCACGAGCCGAGAATATAGCCCGTCAGCGCGGCATCTATGAACCGTGCTCACGGAGCATCGCGGCCCGGAAAGTCGCTTTTCCATGCCTCCAAACGCGGTTTGTATGCAATGGTCGGCTCAGGCCGGTGCGCCCGTGCCCCGGCGCCGGGATAGATTGGCCGCCCGGCGGCTTTTTTCGTAAACCCGTTTCGGTGTATGCTCTTATGTGCAGTCGCCATGTTTGCGGCAAGCCCGCATCTTGCCGCCGCTGTAGGGAGGGTCCTGTCGTGTCTCGCTTCAAGTTGACCGCGTTCACAATTCTCATGGGCTTCATGCCGGCCGGCGCGCTCGCCGGACCCATCTGGCCAGAAGGCGCCGCGGGAAGATTTCCCTCGTCCGCCGAACCCGTCACCGTTCCGGTCACGCATATCACGGGAGCCCTGACCGGTTCGCTTTTCCGCGGCGTCGAGGCAAACGACTTCGAAGACATGTACCAGATTCGCATTCTCGACGAGCGCGATTGCGGCGGAAAGGGATTCACCGCCAATACCACCTGGATGGTCGTGCCCGGCGGCATCAACGACTTCAATACTCAGCTTTGGCTTTTTGATGCCTCAGGACGCGGTCTGCTCGGTAACGACGACGCCGGCCCCGGTGTGCCGCAATCGTTCATCTCATTCCCCGCGAATGATTTGACGCTTCAGCCCTTTCCCGGCCCCGGCATTTACTACCTCGCCATCACCGGTTTCAACGATGATCCGCTCAGCCCAGGCGGTCAGATTTTCAATCAGTCAAGCCCCTTCGAAATCTCCGGGCCGGACGGTCCCGGTGGTCTCTTACCAATTAATAACTGGTCGTCAAACGGCACGAGTGAAATCGGCTTATACGATATCCAATTGGAATGCGTTGGGGCGGTACCCGAGCCCGCGACCTGTTCAATCGTTCTTGTCGGACTTGGCTTTGCCCTCGCCCGCGGAAGGCGGCTCGCCTGACAGAGAGGGGCTGTTTTCAGATTTGACTCGCGCGCGAAGCGCAGCCAATTCTCTCTCCGCCTCCAATACGTCCTGATGATCCGGCCCGAGCAGCTTTGACAACCCCTCCGCAGCGCGCTGCCATTCGATCAGTGCCGCCTCAAGGTCGCCGTGCTTTTGAAGTAGTCGCGCGAGCTGTCTCACCCCTCGAACAACCCGCCAGTGATCGGGACCGTAAATCGTCTCGACCGCCTTCACCGCCGCCCGCGTCTGGGCAATGGCCTCGCCGGTTTGTCCCAGTTTGTCCAGGCATAGGCCGTAAAAAATGTGTGACGCCGCCGTCTCTTCGTGGGCTTCACCGAGAAGACGGACGCGCGTCGCCAGCACCGACTTGAACAAATCGGCCGCCTCATCGTGGCGGCCCATGTTGTCCAGACACGCCGCGAGGTGATGCTGCACCTCGGCGACTTCCAGGCTCTCCACGGGAAACAGCTTCATGCGCATGTCCCTGGCCCGAAGATACTGCGCCTCGGCCTCCTGGAACCTGCGCTGATTCCACCACGCCGCCGCGATCCACATTGTCGCGCTGGCGATCTGCGCATCCGATCCGCCGTGCTCGCGCCACAGCCTCAACTCTTCGGTGAACTGCGCCTCCGCGCGCTGCGCCGCCGACGGCCCCAGCTTCAAATACATCCGACCCAGCGTCTCGCGCACCATCGCCTCCACGTCAGGCGGCGCGCCGGCGTCCGAGTCCAGCCATCGTGCCGCCTCGTCGAGGAATCGCGGAACCGACATCTCCTGGCCGCCCGCAGAATCCGGATCGACCATCAGCAGCATCGCGGCAAGCGTCTCATTCAATTGTTCGGCGCGATCGCGCGCCATCGAGATGCGCACGAACGAAACAGAGGTGACCGTCAGAATCGTCGCCAGAGCCGCCGCCGTAATCGACGAGATCGCCCGGTGTCGACGAACCCACCGCCACGCCCGGGCAGCGCCGCTGATCCGCCGCGCCAGGATCGGCCTGCCCTCCAGATACCGCTCGATGTCCGCCGCGAACTCCGCCGCCGTCGCGTAGCGCCGCTCCGGTTCCTTCGCCAGCGCCTTCAGCAGGATGGCGTCGATGTCGGCATCGCATGCCGGCCGAACCGACGATGGCCGTGCCGGCTCGCGATCGCGAATGCCGATCAGGATGTCCGTCAGTTCGCCGACCACGCTCACCGGCAGCTTGCCGGTCACTAGCTCATAGGTAATCGCGCCCAGCGAATAAACATCGCTGCGAACGCTCACAAACTGCGTCAGCCCGCGCGCCTGTTCGGGCGGCATGTACCCCAGCGTCCCCACAAGGTCGCCCGGCCGCGAGAGACTCGCATCGACGTCGGTTTCTCCTCCGCTGTCGAGCGCCTTGGCCAGACCGAAGTCCAGAAGATGCACCTGCTTCTGATCGTCGAGCACAATATTCGACGGCTTCAGATCGCGGTGCAGCACGCCGCGCTGATGGGCATAATCCACCGTCTTCGCGATCTCGCACACAATCCCCAGACACTCGTTAATCGAGGCCTCGCCCCCGCGCATCGCCTCATCGAGCGTCCGCCCCTCGACATATTCCATCACAAAGAAATATTGCCCGGCCAAAACGCCCGAATCGACGATCGAGACGATGTTCGGATGCTCCAGCCGCGCGACAAGCTCCACCTCGCGCTCGAATCTCCGTCGCGACCGCTCCGAAGCCTCCAGCGGCGCATGCATGAACTTCACCGCCACCCGCCGGCCGGTGGACTGCTGATACGCCTCGTACACCGAGCCCATGCCCCCGCGCCCGATGCAGTCGATGATGTGATAGCCCTCCAGCTCCGGCAGCACGGCCGCTTCTTCGCTCGCCATCGCCGCCGAACCGCCCCGGCTCATCGTCATCGACATGCGCTGCAGTGAGGCCCGCAGCGTCGCCTCGCGATCGGTAATCTCCGGGAACTCGTTCAGCACGTCATCAAGGGCGGCAAGGGGATTCTCCACACGCCGCTGGCTCAGCCGCGCGATAATCCGGGTTACAAGCTCGTCTGATGAAGATTTCATGGGCCAAATCGCGATAGGTCATCCGCCGCGGATGGAATTGTTCACGGCCCGCTGCTAGGGATATCATAACTCCTCATGCACCCCGATGAAACGCCGCCGAATGAACCGTCCAACGTGGCGGAGCTGTGCCGCCTCGCCGCTCAGGGTGATGCCGCCGCCATCGAAGAACTCCTCTGGGCGCATCGCGGTAGACTCTTCGGCTTCACCCGCCGCAAGATCGGGCCCGACTGGCAGGGCAGCATCGACCCCGAAGACATTCTCCAGGAGGCCTACGTCGACGTCTTCCGCGGCATCAGCGCATTCAAGTACGAGCACGAAGATTCGTTCTATCGCTGGGCGACGCGACTCATCGAGCACCGCTTCATCGACCGCGTGCGCGCCCTCCGCCGCAAGAAGCGCGACGTCTCCCGCGAAGTCGGCTCCGGCGGCCTCCACGCGTCCCGCCACGAATCATTCCTCGCCAATCAACTCAAGGACTCCCTGACACCCAGCAAAGTCGTTCGCCGTCAGGATGCCGTCAGCGCCCTGATGTCCTGCATGGCCAAACTCCCCGACGACTGGCGAACCGTCGTGCAGCGCTTTCATCTCGACGAAGAACCGCTCTCAATCATCGCCGCTGACATGGGCCGCTCCGAGGATGCCGTGCGACGAATGGCCTCGCGCGCGGTTGAGCGCCTTGGCGAGTGCCTGCGCAGCGCGTCGCGCTTCTTCAACAGCGACGAATGCCCCGGCGCCTAGTCGCAGCGCATCGCAGTTTTCGCGCCGATTCTCCGCAATTCTGACGCTCCCCCTCATAGATAAACGAACACGTCTGCCGGTTAGTTTTCCGGGTTCTCAGACGGTTCCTAGCTATGCGGTGTCGATTCGATCGCCGCAAAAAAATGTCGCACTGCGGCAAGTCGAAAGGAGTGAGTCATGAATCTCTCAATCAACAACCGAGTGGCGAACAGTTCCCGCCTCACCGCGCTCTCCATCATCCTCGTCGTGACCGCCGCGACACAGGCCCTCGGAGCCACGCGGACGATCAACTTCGTCAACAACACCGGCCAGAATGTGGACGATCTCCACCTCAACCTCGCCAATGGAAGTACCGTGGACTTCGCCCAGACGACGCCGTTCCAAAACGAGCGCGGAGTCGACGGCGGCACGAATCACAACCTCTACGGCGCCAACGTGGCCGCAAACGGAACCGCCACCGTCAGACTCACCTCCGGCTCCAACAAGATCAAGATCAACAGTTGGTGGTGGACTCTCGGCGGAACCGCCTTCCAGGACGGCGCTCGCGTCGGTGCCGTTCGTGGTGACAACGGCGGAGCGACCCTCTCGTTCACCGGTGGACACGCCGCCGGCGATGGCTCCGTCCTCGTGAGCATCGACGGCATGGATCGCGTCTTCAACACCATCCCCGGCGCAGATCCCTTGCAGTCGATGGTCATGTTCCAGAGCCTCCTCACTGAGATGGTGGACGGCGACTTCGAACTGATCCACTCCCTCCTCGAGCCGTCCGCTGAAGGCGTCACCTATTTCGGAAACGTCCTCGGCGATGAAACTCGCGAACTGCGCACCGAGATCCTCTCCCAGGATTCCTTCCAGCCGATGACCCTCACGCCGATTCCCGAGCCCGGCACCATCGGCCTGCTGGCCCTCGCGGGTCTCGCCGGTCTGCGGCGAAGTCGCAGGAATCGTCGAGTCCTCTAATAGCTGGACGTCTCTAAACTCAGGCGTGTTTGAGCGGCCCTCGTGTCTACCCAAGGTAGCGCGAGGGCTGCCTCATTCATGGGCCGTCGTGCCGCCAGGACGCCCCGGGCTTCTCGGCAATCGACACGCCGTATGGTATGATGGCTGCGAAGGATTGCGATTTGGACGACTACACCTTGCCCACGAAACTCGACATCGCCAAGAGCTGGTTGCCCCGCTACACCGGTATGCCCATCGACGCCTTCGGCGACTACGTCCTCCTGACCAATTTCTCACACTACGTCGGCCGCTTCGCCGACCGCTTCAAATGCGATGTCTACGGCGTCGGCCGGCCGATGCAGGCCTCGACGAATTCCGCCGGCCTCACCATCGTCAACTTCGGCATCGGCTCACCCAACGCCGCGATCATTATGGATCTGCTCACCGCCCGTGCCCCCAAGGGCGTCCTCTTCCTCGGCAAGTGCGGCGGCCTGAAGCACACCACCGAGATCGGCCACTTCATCCTCCCGATTGCGGCGATACGCGGCGAGGGAACGTCCAACGACTACTTCCCGCCCGAAGTCCCGGCCCTTCCCTCCTTTAAGCTGCACAAGTTCGTCTCGGAGAAGATACTCCAGCACGGCATGGACTACCGCACCGGCGTCATCTACACGACCAATCGCCGCGTCTGGGAGCACGACGAAGAATTTCAGCACCGCCTCCAGCTCGTCACCGCAATTGCCATCGACATGGAAACCGCCACCATCTTCATCGTCGGCCACAAGAATGAAATCTCCCGCGGCGCCCTTCTGCTCGTGTCAGACGTCCCCATCACCCCCGACGGCGTGAAGACCGAAGAGAGCGACGCGCAGGTGACAAAGGAGTGGAGCGAGCTGCACCTTCAGATCGGCATCGAGTCCATGACGCACATCGATCGCCAGGGCGAGCCGATCCGTCATTTCAAGTATTGATCGTCCCCCGCAGCGCGGCGTCTAAACAAGCCCCAGATTTGCCAGATGCTCCGTGGCCGCCTTCACCACTTCGTCGATGACCGCCTGCATCGGTTTGTTCTTCATGCGCACGCCGGCCGATTGAGCGTGGCCGCCGCCGCCGAATCGCTGGGCCAGTTCCACCACCGTCACCTTCCCCTCGCCGCGCAGATTGATGCGAATCACCCCCGGCTCACCCTCTGAAAAGAGCATCGCCAGCCGCACCCCGCGCAGGGCCCGCGGAATCGAGACCTGGTCGTCGATGTCATCCGCCTTGCACCCCGCCTCGGTGATGTCCTTGTAAGAAAGGTGGCTGTAGGCGATGCGCCCGTCCGCGACGACCGTCGTGTGGTCGTACACTCTTCGCAGCAGTTCAAAGTCGCTGCGGCTCTGCGATCGACTCAGTTGCTCGCCGATATGGGCCACGTCGGCCCCGGCCCGAACCAGCTCCGCCGCGGTGTGCAGCGAGTCCGCGCTCGTCGCAGGTAGTGAGAATCCGCCGGTGTCCCCATAAATCCCCGCGTACAGAAGCGACGCCGTCTGCGCCGAAATCTGAACGCCCATCGACCGGAGCAATAGCGCGATCATCTCGCACGCACTGCTCGAGT
Source organism: uncultured Planctomycetaceae bacterium (assembly GCA_964498115.1). Classification (GTDB taxonomy): domain Bacteria; phylum Planctomycetota; class Phycisphaerae; order UBA1845; family UTPLA1; genus UTPLA1. The sequence continues at coordinate 29,007 of CAZCGF010000021.1, forward strand.
GCGGATCGACCCAGTTCGTCTCCGCGAAATCGATATTGGTAATGTGATGATCGATGTTGAACGTCGCCACGACGCCCGTCATCGCCGGAAGCGGTTGGATGTTGATCCGCTTCTCCGACGCCGTATCCACCACGATGAGCGCGTCGTAGGTCCCGTCCGACTGCCAGGCCTCCGCCTGCGGAACCGATTCCGCAAGCTCCAGCATGAATGCGATCTTGCCCGACACGCAGCCCGTCGGCAGTCCCACACGCGCGTCGATCCCCTGTTGTCGAAGCGCCATCGCCAGCCCGAACATCGATCCGATGCAATCGGCGTCCGGCGTGACATGCCCCACAACCAGCGGCTTCTTGATTGCCCCAAGGCGTCTGAGAAACTCGGCCGATGGTGTGCGATTGGGCCTCGCTTCGTCCGTTCGGCCGTTTGGAAACGTAGTGGTGACCGTCGATGTCGTCATGAATCTAAGAATAGATGAGTCGATCTGCCCGTGCCAGTCTCGCCCGCCTCGGCTGCACTGGGAAGAGAATGAAATTTTAACAATTGTGCCGCCATTGCTGATTGCACGGCCTCATTTGACGCCGTGTCACAGCCCACAATCACAAATTATCCCGGGACAAAAAAAAGCCCAGGGTTCGGTTGCGTGCTGGGGGGAAACACGCGGGGCGCCGAAGCCCTGGGCAGGTCTAGAATATCGGGCGAAGGGGGGCTTTCAAGACCAAAAAGAAATGGCCGGCTCCACCGTCCTACCCGTGCATACGCAAAACGCGTAAATACCTTTTGAATAATGAGTTAAGCCGACTCGGTGACGCCCGATCCGGCCTCCCTCAACCATGCTCATAACAGGGTATCGGCGATTAGAGCATTACCGGAACAGTCCCGTAGCCCAGACGATTCCCGCAAAAAGAGCCACGACCGCCCCGAGAACAGCCACAATCGAGGCCGCCGGCCGCTTGAATCGATACAGTCGGGAAAGATGCCGCAGATACTCAAGTTGCTGCCGAAGCGTCAGCTTGCTCTTGCCGTGCAGCCGATCGGAGAAGTCGATCGGCACCTCCCTGACCCGCTCGCACCGGGCCTTGATCATGATCTCCAGCGCGATCTTGTAGCCGATCGGATTCAGCCCCGCGGACTTCGCCCGAAGGTACGTCTCCCGGCTGATGCAGAAGAAGCCCGCCATCGGGTCCTTCGCCGTCGTCAGCGGCCTCGCCAGAAGCGTCGCCACCTGAGAGTTCAGTTGCCGCAGGAAACCCCAGTCCTCCTTCGTCTTTCCGCCTTCGACATATCGCGAACCGATGCAAAAGTCCGCTTGCCCGCCGGCGATCGGCGCGATCACGTCCGGCGCCGACTCCGGCGGGTGCGACAGATCGGCGTCCATGCACAAGAGAATCTCGCTGCCGGCCTCATCGAATCCACGAACAACCGCCGACGAAAGCCCCCGCTCGTTCGTGCGCACAATCAGCCTCACCGGGTGCTTTCCCGCAAGCTCCTTCACCACCGCATCGGTCCCGTCCTGGCTGTTGTCATCGACGAGGATCACCTCCGCCTCGTATCCCGCGGCCCCCAGCGCGGCGAAGAGCCGCGGCACAAGAATCGGAATATTCAGCGCCTCTTTGTAAGTGGGGACGACAATGGAAACGCTCGGCTTAGGCATGGGCGGAGATTGTAACGAATTCGCCGCGTCATGCCCGCGCGGGAATCAGGTGATTCATATTGTCGTTGATCGAACGACTCAGAACGATGCGCAGCCAGAAAACCGCGACGACGACGCAGATCATCCAGATAAATGCGAAGCACTCGCCGATGATCAAGGGACACATGCTGGCCAACAGGCCTCGCGCGATCGGCGGCAGCGGCGGGGGGGCGCCGGGTGTGGCGGTTCCGCCGCCGAACGCCTGAGTGGTGACGACGAACTGGCCGCTGCTCGTGACCTGCATATTGGTTACGTTGATGTTCGGCTGGCTGGCGGCCGCCGCGAGCCACGGCGGCAGGGCGGGACCGGAAGATGTCGTCGGCGCAGTCGTGCTCATGGCGGCCAGCATCTGCGGCGCGGCCATCGCAAGGCTCACCCCGATCAATACCGCCACGACCAGCCCGACGCCGACGAGTGTGACGCCGCCCCAAAGGATGAACGACATCATCTTCACCAATCCGCCCGCCACGTCGCGCCGCGCGATTCGACGAACGTGAATAATGATCAGAAACCAGCTGACATATGTGCACGCCGCGGACAGAACCAGAATTGGGACCGACATCAGGTATGAACGATCGAATACCCCTTCCGGCGTCGTCGGCTGACGCACCAACATGGCGAGCAGAATACCGGTAACCACGCCGCCGAGGTTGAGACCGACAATCCACCGGCCCAGCGTCGTCCGTTGCGCAGGTTCACCGCCCTCGCCGGTCTCCTCCGGCGACGTAATCAAAAGCGTGATGGCGATCAGAGCCGCGTAGTAAACGACGGAAACGACAACGTTCATGCCGGAAAAATCGACTGGCTGAGGGGGCTGATTCTTGGCGATGAACTCCGCGAAGATGTAGATCGAAACGGCCACAATCCCGATGATCGCCAGTATCAGGCTGATGATCGTCAGATCGACCCCCCAGCGCAGCTTGCGAAGCCACTCCGGCTTCGCAAACTGAAGCCAACCACCCGTCGCCGATCGCCGCACCGGCGTCCCACATTCCGGGCATACCGATTCCCAGTCAATCGTTCGCAGGCTGTACCCGCAATGAAAACACGCAAGATCAAAGTCGAGCTTCGCGGCTGCGGGAATCGGTGCGTAATTGAGAGGTTCTGGCCCGTTCAATGAAGAGCTCCCTAAGCCCCTCCCGAATTCTCCGCGACCCGCCCCTGCATTTCAACCCGCCCGCTCGGCACCTCTCCATTGCCCCGCCCGCGCTCCGCTCCGAAACGCCTTCCGCGCCCCATCCGTAGCGTCGCCCCTTGTGGGTGACGACGTGGTGCCCGACATCGTCGTCGGCGTCGTCCCCGGCGCATCGGCACCCTCCCAGAGTACTTAGCCCTCGGTCAATGACCGGGGGCTTTTTCTTGACCCACCAAC
>CAZCGF010000022.1:0-5854 GCA_964498115.1 uncultured Planctomycetaceae bacterium
ACCGGCGGGATGTTTGCGCAGGCCATGCACTACGACCGCGACGCGCGCGAGCCGATGGCGGCGGTGCTGGCGGGATTCGTGCTCGTCGGGACGATCGCGGGCGTGATTGTCGGTTACGACTGGCAGCCGTACGGCGAGGTCGCGGAGGCGACGGCAGCGGCGACGGGAAACACGCTGGTGATCGGGCGCATTCTGATGACGGATTATGCGGTGAGCGTGGAGCTTGCCGGTTTGCTATTGACGGTGGCGATGGTCGGGGCGATTGCTCTGGCGCGGAAGCGAATCCCGCATGCCGACGACGGTGCGCCGATGACGGCGCCGGGCGAGATCGGGCGAAGCGTTCCACCGTACTAGTGAGACAGACGGACGGCGGCGGCTAACGAGACAGGGTAGAAGTCTTCAGACTATGGCAACCTCAACGGCATTGATGGTGGTCGGCGCGGCCCTGTTCGGGATCGGCGTCGTCGGGTTTCTGACCCGGCGGAACCTGATCATCATGTTTCTGTGCACCGAGGTGATGTTTCAGGGCGTTCTGGTGAATCTGGTGGCGATGGGATTGGCGCGGGGCAACCTGATGGGACAGGCGTTCGGGTTGTTTGTGCTGGTGATCGCCGCCGTTGAGGCCGGCCTGGGACTCGCCATTGTGGTGATGCTGTATCGTCGGCGCGGGACGCTGGATGCGCAGGAGTGGCGCGTGATGCGCGGTTAGCGCGTCGCTGACTTTAATAGTGCGGCCGGAGACAAGCGGCTGCGAGTGGAATTTGTGGATCAACAAACGCTAGCCATTTTGATACCTCTGCTTCCGCTGGCCGGAGCGGTGCTCGTCGGGCTGATCGGCCTGCGTGGGCTTCGATCGCAGTCGCACTGGCTGGTGATACTGCCGGTGGCGGCGGCGCTGGGGCTGGCGGTCAAGCTGGCTATTCAGGTGCAGACGTCGATTGAGGTCGGCTGCGCGCCGGGGCAACAGCAGATTTTCAGCTCCTTCAAGGTCTATGACTGGCTCATGGTCAGCGCGACGACGTGGCTTAACGTCACATTCCGCGTGGATCCGCTGACCTGCATCATGCTGCTGACTGTGCTGTCGGTATCGCTGCTGGTGGTGATCTATTCGGTGGGGTACATGCGGGATCATCACGGCCACGCCGAGCGGGGCTACGAGCGATTCTTCGCGTGCCTGGCGATTTTCGTTTTTTCGATGTCGGTGCTGGTGCTGGCGGGCAACTTCCTGGTGCTTTACGTCGGGTGGGAGCTGGTCGGGTTATCGAGTTACCTGCTCATCGGGTTTTACTATCCGAAGCCATCGGCGGCCGCGGCGGCGAAGAAGGCGTTCATCGTCAATCGGATCGGCGACTTCGGATTCGGCCTCGGCATTCTGCTGATCTATCTCACGTTTGATACGCTCGAGTACTCGTCGGTTTTCCTTCGCCTCAAGATGGGGCTGGCCGACGGGACAATCGAGGTATCGCGGGTGACGACGATCGCCCTGCTGCTTTTCTGCGGGGCGATGGGCAAGAGCGCTCAGCTTCCGTTGCACGTCTGGTTGCCGGATGCGATGGAGGGCCCGACGCCGGTTTCGGCGCTGATCCATGCGGCGACGATGGTGACGGCGGGCGTGTACATGGTCGCCCGATGCCACATCATCTTTTCGGCATCGCCGTATGCACAGTGGATCGTGGCGACGCTGGGTGCGGCGACGGCGTTCTTCGCGGCGACGATTGCGCTGACGCAATTCGACATGAAGCGCATTCTTGCGTATTCGACGCTGAGCCAGCTTGGTTACATGTTCCTCGGGCTGGGGGTCGGGGCATATGAGTCGTCGATCTTCCACCTTTTCACGCACGCGTTCTTCAAGGCGCTGCTGTTCCTCGGCGCTGGAAGCGTGATGCATGCGATGGCGGGGACGATCTACATTCGGCGTTTCGGCGGATTGCGGAAGGGGATGCCGATCACGTATATCACGTTTCTGATCGGCGGGCTGGCGCTGGCGGGGTTCCCGCTGCTCGCGGGATTCTGGAGCAAGGATGAGATCATTCACGCGGCGCTGGAGAGCGACATGCCCTATCTGGCGTATGTCGGACTGGCGACGGCGTGGCTCACGGCGTTTTATACATTTCGCATGATCTTCATGGCGTTTCACGGGCAGGAGCGACTGCCGAGGGATGTGGAACATGCCCATGAGTCGGGCATTTGGATGACGGCACCGCTGATGCTGCTATCGATCGGTGCGGTGTTCGCGGGATATGTCGGCGTGACGGTGCACTCGGGCGGGGCGTTTGGATTCTTTGAGCCGAACGGGCGACTGCATAAATTCCTGGAATCGCTTTACCGGTTGCCGAGCGAAGTCGCAGGACACGGCGATGGGCACGGCGGGCACTGGCTGATGTATCTGTCGGCGGTGCTTTCGATCTGGGGCATTACGACGGCGTGGTATTTCTATCGCCGTCGGCCGACGATTCCGATGGCGATCGCGCTGGTGTCCGGGCCGGTCTATCGGCTGCTCTATAACAAGTATTACGTAGACGAGTTGTACGACGCGGCCATTGTGCGGCCGTTGCGGCGGCTCGGGGATATCTGCTACGACCTCGACAATTATTTCATCAACTCCATTTTGTGGTTGATCACGCTGGTGCCGCGGAGCATCGGCTTCGGTCTTCGGCAGTGGCAACAGGGCGCCATGCAGGGATATGCCCTGGGGATGATCGTCGGACTTGTTGTGGCGCTTTGGTGGATGCTCGTCGCGGCTTAGCCGGGGCGAGGGACGAACAGGACAGTAGTTTCAGTCATGCTTTATCTCGTGGATACATGGTTCGGCCGGCACATCCTTTCGGTGATGATCTTCTTTCCGGTCATCGCCGCGGCCATCGTCTATTCGCGGACAAAGTGGGACTTGCAGGCGGTGCGACGCTTCGCTTTTACGGCATCGCTGCTGACGCTCGGACTGGCGATGGTGGCGCTGCTTTTCTTTGCCGATGCCAGAATGGGCGATCGCTCGGACCTTGGCGGGTACTTTCTGACCGAACGGGCCGACTGGGTGGTCGGCGGAGAAGAGGCGGAGTCGATTCCGCTGAAGATTCAGTATTTTCTCGGAGTGGACGGCATCAGCATGCCGCTGCTCCTGCTGGCCGCTCTGCTGACGCCGCTGGCTATTTGGGGGAGCTTCACGGGGATTCAGACGCGGCACCGCGAGTATTACGCGCTGCTGCTTCTGCTGCACGGGGCGATGCTGGGTGTGTTCTGTGCGCGCGATCTTCTTCTCTTTTACGTTTTCTTTGAGTTCACGCTGATCCCGCTTTATTTTCTGATCGGCATCTGGGGCAGTACGCAGCGGCAGAAGGCCGCTGACATGTTTTTCATTTACACGCTGTCCGGCTCGATGCTGACTTTCGCCGGTGTGCTTTATCTCGGGTGGAAGGCGTCGACGATGGTGGTCGGCGGCGTGCAGGAGTTTTCGTTCGACCTTGAACGCCTATACGCGCTGGCCGCACAGGGCGCGCTTTCGATGGATGCGCAGTGGTGGCTGTTTGTCGCCTTCTTTGCAGGCTTTGCGATCAAGGTGCCGCTGTTCCCGATGCATACGTGGTTGCCGCTGGCCCACACCGAGGCGCCGACGGCGGGTTCGGTGATTCTCGCGGCGGTCCTGCTGAAGCTGGGCACGTACGGGTTCATGCGACTCAGCCTGCCGATGCTTCCGCAGGCGAGCATTGAGCTTGCGCCGGTGATCGGTGTTCTGGCTGTGGTGGGGATTATTTACGGGGCGCTGGCGGCATGGGTGCAGCGCGATATGAAGAAGCTGGTCGCGTATTCGTCCGTCTCTCACCTGGGCTTTTGCCTGTTGGGGATGTTCAGCCTGCAGATGGCGGGGCTTTCGGGTTCGCTGCTTTACATGGTGAACCATGGGCTTTCGACGGGGGCGCTGTTCCTGATCGTCGGCATGATTTACGAGCGCTATCACACGCGCGAATTCGACAAGATCGGCGGGCTGGCGAAGAAGATGCCGATCATGGCTTTCTTCCTGCTGGTCTTCGCCTTTGCGAGCATCGGGCTTCCGGGGCTTAACGGGTTTGTCAGCGAGTTTCTTGTTCTGCTCGGAACGTTCACTTCGGAAAAGCTTAACGTTCACGGCGTCGAGGGCCCGTTCGGCATTGCGTTTGCTGTTCCTGCGGCGACGGGCATTTTGCTCGGGGCGATTTACATGCTGTACATGGTCGGTCGCGTCCTGTTCGGTCCTGAGAAGGAGCCGGGGCACGGCTTTGATTCTTCGACCGGCCTGACGCAGGACCTGACGCCGCGGGAGATCGGCATCCTTGCTCCGTTGGCGCTGGCGTGTCTGTTTCTTGGCGTGTATCCGAAGCCGGCACTGGAGATGATGCGACCTTCGCTTGACCGTGCGGTGCTGGCGCGGGTTGTTCCGGCGGCCAAGGCCGTTGCGGCGGGGCCTGAGACGACCGAGGGCGCGGTGGCGACGCTTGCGGAATTGGACGAAACAAGCGAGGAGGCCGAGCAATGATTCCTGACGGCCTTCAAATGCTGCACAGTCTTCAGCCGGAGATCATTCTGATCATCGGCGGGATTGTCGTTTTGCTGACGGGATTGGCGCCGCCACGGTCGACTTCGTCGGTGGCGTTTGTGCTTTCAATGTTGACGGCCGGGCTGGCGCTTTGGTGGTCGTGGACGACGCCGGTTGGTTCGGGCTTGATTGCCGGGCTGCGCGACGATTCGCTGGTTTATTATGCGAGAGCACTGGCGCTTGGCGTTGGGCTGCTCATTCTGCTTTCGTTTCGACACGTGCCGGAGCCGAACGAGCGGGCGGAGTTTTTCAGCCTGACACTCTTTTCGCTGGCGGGGATCTCGCTGGTCGCCGTGGCCAACGATCTGGTTTTGATGTTTCTGGCGCTGGAGCTGGTGAGTGTCCCTACTTACATCCTGATTGGACTGTCGCGGCGGGACATCCGGGCGCAGGAGGCGACGGGCAAGTACTTTTTCCTCGGGGCCTTCGCGGCGGCGATCACGCTTTATGGATTCAGTTTTCTTTATGGCGCGGCTGGAACGACGACGTTGTTTTCGGCCGAGTCCGGTGTCCCTTCGATCGCCGCTTATTGCCAGGTGCCATCGAAGGCGGCCGATCCGATGTTTGTGCTCGGTCTATTGCTGACAATCGCCGGGTTGGCATTCAAGCTGGCGGCGATTCCGTTGCACTTTTATGTCGCGGATGTCTATCAGGGGGCAGCGCACGCCGTCACGGGCATGTTGGGATTCGTGCCCAAGTTCGCCGGCATCCTTGCCCTTGCGCGGGTGCTTTCGCTCACCGGGTGGAAGTATGGCGAGGGGTTGTTCTGGTTGATCTGGGTGATGGCGGCGGCGACGATGCTCGTCGGGAACACGCTCGCCCTGATGCAGCACAACGTAAAGCGGATGCTGGCGTATTCGAGCGTGGCGCACTCGGGCTACATGCTGGTGGGCCTGTTGGCCGGGCCGGGTTCGCCGGAGAATCCTTCGGCCGGTCCGCTGTCGAGCGGATTGACGGCGGTACTCTTCTATATGGCGGTTTATGCGGTGATGAACCTCGGCGCGTTTGCGGTGCTTTCGCTCTTTCGCAAGCCGGGCGAGGGAGAAGAGGATGCAGCTGAGACGCTGGACGATCTCGCCGGCGTGGCGACTCGACATCCGTGGGGATCGCTGGCGCTGGCGGTGTGCGTTTTGAGCCTGATGGGCATGCCTCCGACCGGCGGATTTTTCGGAAAGCTGTACGTCTTCAGCGCCGCCTTGTCGAGCAATGTGGGCACGCCGCGCGAAGGCGCGATGCTGGTGCTGGTCATTGTGGGCGTCTTGAACTCGGCGATCGCGGCGGCTTATT
>CAZCGF010000022.1:5954-10233 GCA_964498115.1 uncultured Planctomycetaceae bacterium
ATGCTGGTGCTGGTCATTGTGGGCGTCTTGAACTCGGCGATCGCGGCGGCTTATTATCTGAGGATCATCGCGGCGCTTTATTTGCGGCCGGTCTCCGATGCCGGAAGGCGAATCGTCGCCTCGCCGTGCATGGCCCTGCGGACCTGTGTGGTGATTTGCACGATCGTCGTGCTGCTCGTATTTGTTCGATCGGGGCCGATCCTTTCGCGGTCGCAGGCGGCGACGAGAGACTTGCAGTCGGCGCCGGGCTGGTCTGGAAGCACGGCGGACGCGAGCGCGGAAGGCCTGCCGGCGCACGACGGCACAGATCGATGACAAACTAATGCCGTGACGAGGGGCGCGTAGCCCGATGTGCGGCGAAACCAAATGGAGGATCCGTCATGTTGAAACGAATCATTCCGGTGTTGATGGGCGCTACGCTGTTTGTGGGTTGCGCCGCGCCGATTTCCGGCACGTGGCAGGCCAGCGGTCCGGCCGGCCCTGAGCACCCGATCGCGGCCGTGGCATTTTGTCAGGACGGCACCTTTGCGGCGAGCGCCGATTACGGCGGCGGCAAGACGCACGCCATGGCGGGTTGCTACATGATGCAGGGTGAGAAGCTCATGCTTTGTACGAAGGACTCGAAGCGGGAGTATGTGGCGAAGGTCAACGGCGACTGCCTGGAGATCAGCCACGAGGGCAAGACCCAGAAGCTCTGCCGGATGAAGTCGTGCTGCAAGGCCGGTTGCGGCGACTGCGCGAGCGCGTGCTGCGCAAAGTAAATCACGGCATCCGCCTCGAACAGGCGATGCGAGACCATTTCAGGACGCCGGGTGAGACGACTCATCCGGCGTTTCTTTTTTGGATGAAGCGATGGACTAAGCGGCTGTCAGGGCGAGGGGATGACTCGGTTGAGCATGGCCGGACCGTTCTGGAGGCCGATGGGGAAAACGGAACTAGCGAGGCGCGAGGTCTTGAAGATCTGATTTGCGAGGAGGGTGCTGGCCGATCCGGTGGTGTCCATGAGGTCGGTGACGTCGGCTACGTGGTTGAGGCCGAGGAGGTGTCCGGCCTCGTGAGCCGCGACGTTTCCGATGGCGACGCCGATTCCCTCGACGGTGGGCTGCATGGCGAAGGGCTTGTCGAAGTCCTCGGTGAAGACGATGCCGTCGTCGCAGCGGTCCTGGTTGCCGGTGTCCACATCCTGAGCGACGCCGAACTTGGTCTGGCTGAAGCCGCCGAAGAGGATCGTGCTGAAGGGATTAGCGGGCTGCATGGGGTCGTCGGAGCTGACGACTTCGATACCCGTCGAGGCAAAGGCGGCTTCGACGATCTCGATGATCTTTGCCTTGATGACAGCGGTCTGGCCGGCGTAAGCGGTGTCTATCTCGGCGGCGTCGAAGGCGTTCACATTGATGGTGCCCTCGCCGGGGATCGTCACGCTGCCGCCCGCGAAGTTCAGGAGAAGCACCTGGGCCGGCGGAGCGGGCATGGCCTGGCCGCGGATGACTTCAATCGTTGCGTCGTAGGCGCCTTCCTGACTGCCGAGGGGGAATCTTGTGATGGCGAAGAAGAATCTGGCAGTTGCCGTCACGACGACGTCGTTAATCGCCGAGTCGATCATTCCGGCTTCGAAGTCGACGTCGTCATTGAGGGCGAAGAGTTCCTGATTGGCGTCGAAGAGGGCGGCGACTGGATCGAGGGAGCTGCCGGCGGTGGGTTTCACGGTGACGATGACTCGATCGCCCGGCGCCATGGGGCCGAGGTCGAGGACGTCTACCTTGTTTCCGGTGATGTTGCCGCTGATTGACGCCTTGCCATTGGCATCGAGTGTGATAAGCGTGGCCGTTTGAAAGGAGCTACCCGGCTGAAGTCCGGGCGGCAGGCCGACGCCTGGAACGCAGCCGGCGATCACGCAGGTGAAAAAAAGTGACGATCGGATTGACCTGGGAAGCACGCTCATATCTCCGTACCCCTCCTGCGGAGGCAGAGGCGGTCCCGACTGTGTCGGCTGTGGGCCTCAATCGGCGAGGATTGCAGCTCAAATCAAGTATTGGGTTTGGAAGGGCCCCGGTCAAGTGGGACGAAATGTAACTCCTGTCCCCTGCCCCACATCCGGCCGGAAAATCGCGTCGGTGGGGTCCATGTTCCCGGTCCGTCCATGACTTTTTGGGGCATGCCGGGTGCGGGGCCACCTGGGTTGACGTATTCGACTCAGGCTCAATAATGCTCGCAAGGTCGAGCTGGACTGTTCATCAGAGACCTCCCGCAAGTATTGCCCGTTCCGGGAGAATCAAATCGGCATTGTCCGATGAATTGTATGGTCGTACCGGAGAAGGCGGGCTGGACCGGAAGCAACTAACACCAAAAGTATTCGAACCGACTGGGTGACAAGTCGGTCAAGTTTCACAAACACCATTGAAAGGAACGAACGAGATGAAGATGAAGAAACTGGCGTTTGGCGGGATCAAGGCTGCAGCGGTTGCGGCGCTCATCGGTGGCGGCAGCATGATCGCGACGAGCGGCGGCTGCGCCGAGCAGAACAAGTGCTGCAGCGATACCGGCACCTGCTGCAAGGGCGAGAAGAGCTGCTCCGGCGACAAGAAGTGCGGCGGCGACAAGAAGTGTGGCGGCGAGTCGAAGTAGTCTTCGGCTCATTGACGCATCTTTGCTCCAGATAGAAACTGATCCGGGCCGTCGCGTGACTTTTGCGTGACGGCCCGGCCTTTTTTTGACTCTGACAGTGCCCCGTGAATTCTCCCAAGAGTCCCGCACATGAGCGTTCAAGAACTTAAAGCGCTTCCGCGACTCGGCGCAGGCATCGGTCTGCGGCGGCAGCATTTCACCGAGATCATCGAACGACGCCCGCAGGTCAAGTGGTTTGAGGTCATCCCGGAGAACTTCATCGGTCGCGGCGGGTTCGTGGCGGAGTCGCTTCGACGGATCGGGGAGACGCATCGGCTCGTCGGGCACGGCGTGGGGCTTTCGATCGGCAGCACCGATCCGTTGGACATGGAGCATCTCGCGCGGCTTCGAGAATTCTGCGACCAATGCAAGAGCCCGTGGTACAGCGATCATCTCTGTTTCACGATGGTCGATCACGTGAATCTCAACGACCTTATCCCGCTGCCGTTTACGGAGGAGGCGGTGCGCAATGTCGCTTCGCGGGTACGGATCGTTCAGGATGTGCTTGAGCGTCCATTCCTGCTGGAAAACGTGACTTATTACATGGCGCCGTCGCGATCGCAGATGAGCGAGGCGGAGTTCATCACGTCAATTCTGGAGGCAGCGGATTGCGGGCTGCTGCTCGATGTCTCGAACGTCGTACTCAATTCCAAGAACCAGGGCTACGACCCGGTCGCGTTTCTCGATGCGATACCGATGGAGCGGGTTGTGCAGTTGCATCTGGCGGGGTTTGAGGAGAACGGCGATGTTCTGCTGGATACGCACGCCAAGCCGGTGAGCGATGAGACGTGGGCGCTGTATCGGGAGGTCATTCGGCGCACCGGCCCGATGTCGGCGCTGGTGGAATGGGATGCCGAGATTCCGTCACTTGCGAGGTTGATTCAGGAAGCGGACATGGCTCAGCAACTGATGGACGACGTGGTCCATTCGACGACGAGTAACTGACATCATGGCCCTGTCGGACTTCCTTTCGGCGATTCGCGAACTGATTCTCGATGACGGTCTTGCGGATTTGTCAGTTGAAGAGCGCCGGGCATCGCTGGAGGCGCGATTTACCCGACTCTCGGCTGAGCAGCTTGACGATCTCGCGTCCATCCCGCCGGGGCGACTTCAGACTTACACCGATCTCATCTTCGCGGGCGAGCGATCGACGCTGGAATGGGTCTTTCCGGTTTCGTTTGAGGTGATTCATCGAATTCGCGCTGCGGGTGGGGATGACCGCCCGCCGCGGTTGGCGGATTTTGAGATGGTTCGCGACCTGCATCGATTTCGTCCGTGGAAGAGCAGTTCACAGCGCCGATTGGCCGCCGACTTCGCGGATTTTATTCGTGTCGAGCGGACGGACTGGCTGGGGGTTTGGGGAGGGCTGGAGGACCTTGTCGCGTTTGAGCGATCTGAGCTGGACGTGTTTTATGCAGAGGACGTTGCTCACGAGCGATACACACCGCAGGTCGCCGAGTCACTTGTGGCGCATTCAGTAGAGGAACTGATGATGCGCCGCATCGTTCTGCCGGCGTATGTCGTCGTCCGTCGTTTTCAATACGACATTGCGAGTATGGTGCATCGGTATCGCAAGGACGGGACGATTTCCGATCCGCTGCCGGCGCCGACTTTG
>CAZCGF010000022.1:10333-19591 GCA_964498115.1 uncultured Planctomycetaceae bacterium
CGGCCGACGAACGGGGTGTAGGGTCTCGATAACGCACGAATCGTCCGAGTCCGCGGCCGAGGGAACGCTGATCCATCAATGTCGGCCAAACCCTTCTAAACCCGACCGCCGCGCTGTCCGATTTTGGGGGCACGAGCGCCTGCGCTCGGCGGTACCGATATTGAGCATCGCATTGAGGAGTTCGTTATGAATACGCCGTGCTGTCCAAGCTGTGGCAACGCCGATCTGGTCTCGGGCACGATGCAATCGACGGGTACGATCAACTTCCGACCATACGACGTGAAGTTCATGACGTTTCGAACGGCCGATATCGCGGTCAGCGCGAAGATGTGCGGAAAATGCGGGTGCATCACGCTGAACGGGAATCTCGAGAAGCTCAAGCTCATTCAGGGCACTGATAGCCCGGAAGCTGTGACGGCCTCACGGTCCGCCTCTTAACGGTCCTCGTAAGCGAAGCAGACGGTTGCGACTCTGACGATCAGGGTCGATCGAATCAGGTGCTTTCCGGAGGGGTTCGGAAGCCACCGGAAGACCCCAGGGGTTTTCCAAATCTCCTATCTCCTGATCGGTCCGAGGTTTTCAAGCCAGCGGGCCGTATCTCATGATTTCCATCTTTGTCCCGTCAGGTCCCGGATTTGACGATCCGAGCCTTAAAGGAAGGCAGCATTGCAATTCCCGCATGAATTGGGTTAGATTCCGGGTTCGTTCCCCGCGATCAGGGGGTATTTTCGCCGGAATGGAACCGGCGCCGACGCAGTTGAAAGGAGTCGCATTCATGTCTTCGCGTTTGCTCTTCGTCGCAATTACCTCGTGCGTGACGCTGTCGCTCATTGGCTGCTCGAAGCCGGAACCACTTCCGCTTGTTGATATTCAGAAAGACTACGACAGGCCGCTGCCGCCCGGCGCGTTTGCCCTTCGCAAGATCGACCCTTCTCAGTACCCGAAGTTCGGCGAGGGGTGGTACAAAGCGAAGGGGACGGCGATGCGCGAGGCCGTCGAGGGGAGCATTCGCTATCTGAACAAGCCGTCGAGCAAGAATTACTATCCGCTGGGCCCGATTACGCATGAGCAGGTGATGGAGAGCCTGAAGCTCTTCCTGACTGTTCTCGATCAGGCGAACACGCCCGAGGTTCTGGATGAGCTGATTCGCGACAACTTCGACGTGTATATGTCGATCGGCTGCGATGACGAGGGCACGGTTCTTTTTACCGGTTATTACTCACCGATCTTCGAGGGCAGCCTCACGCGTACTGATCAATTCAATGTCCCGCTTTATCGATTGCCGCCGGATTTGAAGAAGGACGGGGAGGGCAATCCGATCGGCGGCCCGTGGCACTCACGCGAGGAGATCGAGACGAGCCACATGCTCGACGGTCAGGAAATCGCCTGGCTTTCGGATCGGTTCGAGGCGTATGTGTTTACCGTGCAGGGCTCGGGGTTTATTCGACTTCCCGACGGCACGCTCCATGAAATCGGCTATGCGGGTCACAACGGCCAGCAGTACACGCCGATCGGCAAGCAGCTCATCGCTGACGGGAAGATCGAACGATTCCGGCTTTCGCTCGATACGATGATCAATCATTTCAAGAGCCATCCGGAGGACCTGGATTACTACCTCTTCCAGAACAAGCGGTACGTCTTCTTCCAGGAGTCGAGCGGCGGCCCATACGGTTGCCTTGCCGAGCGGGTGACGCCGTTCCACAGCATCGCTACTGACAAGGAGATATTCCCGCGCGGAGCCCTGACGTTTCTCGATACGCGGGTGCCGCTGGTGCCGGGTGAGTCGATGCGGCCGTTGCGGGGTTTTGCCTGTGACCAGGATCGCGGCGCGGCGATTCGAGCCCCGGGCCGAACGGACATTTACATGGGCGTCGGCGATGAGGCGGGCAAGAACGCGGGCTTTACCTATAGCGAGGGCAAGCTTTATTACCTGATCGCCAAGCCCGGGGCCGGACAGAGTCAGCCGGTGTACAACCAGACGGCGACTGACAATTACGACCCAAATGGCCAGGTTGAGCCGGCGTCTTACGAGTCGGGGTCCGGTCAGTAGGCGTCAGTCTCGCGCATCGCAATTCGCGATGACGTTTCACCGATTTTGAAAAGGCCCCGGGCGCTCGCTCGGGGCTTTTCTATTCAGTGGGTCTTTTCGATTTCGGAAGCGCATTGTTGAATGGCGAGGAAGAGCGACTCCTCGGCCTTGGAGTACGTGCGATTGCGGCGGCCCACGACGGTTCGTGCGACGGCCAGGGCCTTTTGCGGGTCATTTGTCTGTCGTCCCTTGTCGGTCAGCCAGGAGAAGCTGGGGACGAAGTTGGGTACGAATCCGCTGAGCGCAACGTTGCACGCATAACCGATAACGCAGCCGGTGGGGAGGGTGGTGCGGATTGCGGTCTTGGTGTGGTCGCCGATGAAAGCGCCGACGAACATCTCGCCGGTGTCAATGGGCGTCCCGTTGATCGGGACGCGGACCGAGCCGTAAGTGTTCTTCAAGTCGCTGCCGACGGTGTCAGCGCCAAGGTTGACCCATTCACCGATGTAGGAGTGGCCGATGAAGCCGTCGTGCTGCTTGTTCGAGTATCCGTGGAAGATTGTCCCCTCCACTTCGCCGCCGATCTTGCAGACCATGCCAATGCTGCATCCACCGCGAATGGCCGCGCCGGGCTGAATAGTGCAGCCGTCGCCGATGTAACAAGGGCCCTGAATAACCGCGCCGGCATGAACGGTTACGTTCTCGCCGATGTAGATCGGACCGGATTCAGCATCGAGCACGGTGCCCGGCTTGATATTGCTGCCGGCGCCGACGTGAATGGCGCTTCCGTTTACAAGGTGCGCGCCATCAGCAATGCGACCGGCGAGATCCATCGGCGTCAGGCCGCATTGCCGCGTGATTTCCGCGGCGTTTTCTTTGATGAGCTGCCAGGGGTGGTTGATGAGTATTCCCGATTCGGGGGGGAGCTGCTGGGTGGGGCAGGCAGCCAGCAATTCCCTCAGCTTCGCCGGATCGAGGAGTACGGCAGGCGTCAGACGAGAACTGATCGTGCGATCAAACCTGCCGGCGACGAGCGCATCACCCATCCACACGGCGGCACCCATTGGAATGTCGATGGCCGCACGCATAAGGAATCGCCCGTTGACCCAGAGTTGATCGTCGCCGGTGGCCGGCTGGTTGACTCGCCTGGGTTGGCGTTCGGCGATGACGGCGGCAAGGGTGGGGCGGACAAAAAGTGCATCGGCGGTCAGCTTCGTGGCCTTTTCGATCTTTGAGAGCAGATTGTCGAAGCCGCAACGAAGATTAAAGGTGCAGCGAGAATAGACGAGCGGAAGGTGCGATTGGAAGGCGGCGTCTTCAAATACCAGTAATTGCATGAATGACTACCCTGCGACGGCGCCGGCCGGCACGCGGATGGAGTAACCAGCGTAACGTTTAACGGCGCGCAGACGGATTGACAAGTCCGCGGCCGTGGCGGCGTGCGCGACCATCCCCAGCGGTGTGCTGGACGCCCCCATGAATCCGTCGGAGAATGCGTCACGTGCTAATAAGTGACGGATACATCCTCGCGAATTCCTCGACGGCCACGCTGGTCAGCCTGGCGAGCGTGATCGTGCTGGGCGGCGCGGCTCAGTGGATCGCCTGGCGCGTGCGATTGCCATCGATTCTGCTCCTGCTCATCTGCGGATTCGTCGCCGGGCCGGTCAGTCAACTGGTTGATCCCAACGATCTATTCGGAAAGCTGCTTAGGCCGTTTGTGGCAATCTCGGTTGCGCTCATTCTTTTTGAGGGCGGGCTGTCACTGAATTTTGGAGAACTCAAGGGCAAGGGCAAGATCGTTCGCAATCTCGTCACCGTCGGACTCGTCATCACCGGCGCAATTGCGACCGTCTCGGCACGTTGGCTGATCGACCTCGACTGGGCTCTGGCGCTGCTGCTCGGCGGCATCCTTACCGTCACGGGACCGACCGTGATTCTTCCTCTGTTACGTCATATTCGCCCTAAGGGGTCGGTTGGAACAGTGCTCAAGTGGGAAGGCATTGTTATCGACCCGATCGGCGCGTTGCTGGCGGTTCTTATATTTGAAGTCGTCCTCAGTCAGCACGCCGGGCGCGACTCAACCCAGATGCTTGCAATCGCCATTCTCAAGACCGTCGTCATTGGCGGTGGGCTCGGCGCATTCGCGGCGTGGCTGATGATCATTACGATCAAGCATTACTGGGCGCCGGAGTACCTTCAGAACTCCATCGCCATGATGCTGGTGGTGGCTTCGTTCGCCGCCTCCAACTATGTCCAGCACGAGTCGGGCCTGTTTACCGTTACTTTGATGGGCATCGTCCTCGCCAATCAAAAGAAGGCGGACGTACGGCATATCGTCGAGTTCAAGGAGAATCTGCGCGTCATGCTGATCTCCGCGCTCTTTATCCTGCTGAGCGCGCGGCTCAAATTCGACGACTTTAAGGACATCGGTTTCGGTGCGTTAGTTTTCGTGGGCGTCCTGATCGTCATTGCCCGGCCGCTGTCGGTGTTTGTGTCCACTCTGGGGTCAACGCTGAGTCGAGGCGAACGGTTATTCCTGATGTTTATGGCGCCGCGCGGCATTGTCGCGGCATCCGTGGCCTCCATCTTTGCGCTCGATCTGGAACAGAAGGGTTACGCCCAGGCGCGCATGCTCGGACCGCTTACGTTCACGGTGATTGTTGCGACGGTGCTCTTTTACGGCTTTACGGCCCCGTACATGGCCAAGCGGCTGGAATTGTCCGAGCAGGATTCACAGGGCGTACTCCTTCTGGGTGGGCACCGATTCAGCAGGGCCGTCGCCGCGACACTTAAGGAGCTGGGCTACCGCGTCGTCATCATCGACAACAATCCGCAGAATGTCTCGGCCGCGCGGCTCCAGGGCATACCGACCTATCTCGGCAGCGTCTTCGGCGAACGCATTCTCGATGAACTGGACCTTTCCGGGATCGGGCGGATCATGGCCATGACGCCGAACGATCCGATCAATGCGCTGGCCGGGCAGCGATTTGCCCGCGTCTTTGGCGCGGCAGGCCTATTTCAGATCGCACCCAAATCTTCCAAGGATGGAAAGGACGGCCTGGGCAGCCAGTTTCACGGCCGGATGCTTTTTTCCGAGCAGGCGACTTACTTCGAGCTCGATGAGCGCATGGCGCGCGGCGAAGTCTTGAAATCGACGAAGCTCAGCGAGACGTTCAGCTTTGACGATTTCAAGAAGCGGTACGGTGCGGACGCTCTGCCTCTCTTCGCCGTGACCGAGGACGAGAAGCTGCGGATCATCACCGCGGACAAGCCCTTTGAGCCCAAGCCTGGGTTGCGGCTGGTGGCCCTTGTCAAACCTGAGCCGGCCGCGAACTCCGCGTGACCAGCGTTTGAACGCCGACATCATCCCGTCGCGCGACGTCTCAGATTCCCAGGATCGCATTGACGAATAACTGGAGATCGCCGCCGTCCACAAGCGTGTCATTGTTCATGTCCGCCAGTCCCATGCTGCAGCCGGGGCAGTTACCGGGGTCGATCTGCGCGTTAACCATGTAGGGCACGTCTGACACGTCAACAGCGCCGTCTCCATTGACATCACCCATCATGGGCGCGGCGACTAGCGTTGTATTCAGGTACAGCCATCCGCCGCCGGAATTCGGGTTGTAGTCTGAGACCTTGATGACATAGGGCCAGCCGGCATTGACCGGATAGTTGGAAATGAGCGACTGATAATAGTAAACGCCGCCTGAGTCGTCGTTGCAGACGTAGTATCCGAAGTCGATGGGATTCACGCAGATCGGCCCGTCGCGTCCCTGCCAATATTCGCCGCAGGGATTCGAGAAGCCGGCGCCATCGACGACCATCAGCACCGTGTCGTAGTTACTGCCAAACGTGTCGACGGTGAGGCTTCCGCTGGTCGTCGGAACAAAGCTGTAATAGACCGAGTTGCTGTTTCCGTCCGGATGACCGCAGCCGTACTCCCACAGTTCGGTGCAGGTTCCAGGGGAGACCGTCGCAGCGCCCGTATAGACCGCCGGCATGTGATTGGTGCCTGGCGCGCCGGGGATGGGTGTGCGATTCAGGCACGAGTCGTTCGCCGGGGCGCCGTAATGGAAGTAGAGATCGAAGAAGAGTTCGCCGCCGCCGGAGGCAGTGTTGTAATCGGACACTTTGATCTTGTACTCCTGCCCGCCGTTGACCGGGACGCCGAGAATTTCCGACTGAAGGGTGCCGTTGATGTCATCGTTGCAGGCGAGCTGATTGGGGAACCAGATGGGAAGCGTTCCGATGTAAATGCCGCAACCGTCGAACACCGAGACGACCGTGTCATAGTTGGAGCCCCACGTATTCACGTCGATGGTTCCGTTTGCGGGCGGGGTGTAGCTGTACCAGACCGAGTTGCTGACGCCGACGTTGCCTGCCTCACAGGATTCGGACGGCTCAAAATAGTCGGAAGTAGTTGCACTATAGGTGAAGATCGAGCCAGGGTTGTAGGAGGTCCCGGTGATGATGATGGGATCGGTGCACTCATCGTTGACCGGACCGAAGATGGTGATTGCACGATGTGCGTTCACCATACCCCAGCCAAAGGTTGTGTCGTAACTGTTCGACCCGAGGTCGGTCGCGCCGGACTTCATCGCGGTTTCGATGTTGATGGGGTTCCACGACGGATGAGCGACCTTGACCAGGGCCGCAACGCCCGCGGCATAGGGCGAGGCGAAGGAGGTTCCGTTCACCCAGGCGTAGTCGCCGGTCGTGTCGTAGCCGGCTGAGCCGGTGCGATCGGTGGTGCGGATGTTTGTTCCCGGTGCGGAGAAGTCGATTCCTGTGCCGTACTGGCTGGTGGCGTTTCTTGCGCCGGTCTGGGTCAAATTCCCGACGGCGTTGACGGTGTCGGCGGACGCCGGATAGGCGATGGATGCCGCGCCGCTGTTGCCGGTGGAGGCGAAATGGGTGAGGCCGTTTTCGTAGGCATTCAGATAGGCGTCGTCGATCGCGGTGGAACTCGCGCCGTATGCGTTGCTGTTGTTGGTGACTTCGATGCCGGAGTTGACGGCCCAGTTCAGGGCATTGACCGTCCATGTATTGTTGGTCGTCCAACCGGGTCCGCACGTCGGAGTATTGGCGATCATGCACCTCGCCGACACGACACGACAGAGCGGGGCAATGCCGACAACGCCCAGCGAATTATTGAACCGCGCGGAGATGCATCCTGCCACGGCGGTTCCGTGATTGTCGCATGCGTTGGCAGGCCCGCCGCCGGCGATGCCATCGGCTGCGCCGGTGGTGAAGTCGCGGCCCGCATTCTGATTGATGTCGGGATGGTCCTGCTGGACGCCGGTGTCAATCACGAGGACCTGCACGCCGCTGTTGCCCCGGGTGACGTTCCACGCCTCATTGCCGTCCATGTCCATGTCATTGGTGCCCCAGGTTCCGTTGATCCCCTGGCCGGTGTTTTCAATTCCCCAGAGGCTGCCGAATTCTGTATCGTTGGGATATATGTCGCTCAGCCCGGAGAAAGTCATTTCCGGCTCGGCCCATTTGACGCGTGGGTCCTGGGCCAGTCGATTGGCTGCAGCGAGTACGTCGAAGCCGTTTTTCGGTGTTCCGCTGAGGCGAAAAGCGTCCGGCATCCCACCGAAGTTCTGCTCTTTGATTTGATAACCTTGCGCCACTTCGGCGAGTGCTCCAGCAGCGCGGGTTGCATGCTGCGATTTGAAGCGAACAAGGATGTCCGGGGCGATGATGATCCATCCGTCGGGAATGAGCGGGCTTTTGAAGACCGGCGAGGCAAACTCGACACGGCCGGTTTGAATGGCCGATTCAATTTTCGCTTTTGCATCGGTGCAGTCCGTGAGGGGGCGGGAGAGTTTGACAAAGCTCAGTCGATCAACGCCGGTGGGCTCGGTCGCGGTGATCGCGAGGCCGATCGCCTGCTCTGTGCGATTGGAGGCCTGATTGAGATCGACGCCTTCAGCGGTGCGAATGGCGAGACGATCGGCATGGAGTTCAAGAGGGATGGGCTGGCCATGGTAGTAGTAAAAGTTGGGGGCAGCGGGGTCGTTGCCGGATGGGCCAGTGAGGTCGAGCTGCGACATCAACAAGGCGCCGTCGGCCTTGGGGTTGTTCGCCGCCCGAGCGCTGATCTCCTGCGCACTCAGGGGGACCGGTCGATAGTCGACCGTGGCGTCATCTTTGACATAGGTGAGCTCGGAGACGATGTCATCGATCCGGGCTGGGGCATCTTTGAGACGCGCGGCTTCCGGCGACGTTGATTCATCCTTGGCAGCGATGGGCGAACTTTCCTTCGGCGTGTCGGCGAGAAGCGACGCGATGGAGGTCAGCAGGAGCAGGTTGGCCAAAATGCTGATGGTTTTTGGGGCGGCAGGCATTTTGATTCCTTTCATGAAAAAAGGCCTGGGAAACGGCCCAGAAGGTGGGGCTCCGTGCACTCCGGATGCGAGGCCGGGAAGCGCCGCTTTCGGGCCTAAGTTCCCGTGCGACGTTTGGGGGAGAAGATTCACGCCTACTGGCGGAAGAAACTTTCGAGTCGGGCTTTTCGGGGGGGAGGCCTGCGTCGGTTGGACGGCGAGACCGACAGGACTGAAGTCTGGAGTTTGCCGGTTGGGCGGTCAGTGCCTGGGAGGGGGGATGTGAATTCCGAGCTTGGCAAGTTGGCGATCGACCTGGCCGGGCCAATCGGCGTTGGCCAGCGGGCTTGCGGGGCTAGGGTGCAGAATGTCGCCGATGGAGAGGTTGATACCGTCCAGGGCGATCCTTGCCCGATCGGCGGCGAACTTGCCGATGCCGATGACGTGCGACGGCTGGAAGAACTCGACGGTTTGCCGAAGCGATTTGTCGCAGGCGTCGAAGAGGGATTTTCGCTCGTTTGCTGGCAGCTTGTCTGGGGTCAGGTTCCTGCCGCTCGATTCAAGGAAACAGAGTGGGCAATAGTTCACGATGAAGAACTTCGCGAAGAATCGCTCCGGGGTGCGGAAGCGGTCACGGGCCCAACCCCAGAGGCGCTTGCCGCTTACTTCGCTTCGCGGGCAGTCGAAGCCGAGGACGGGCCGCTTCTCGTGCTCCCTGACCGGCTTTTTGACGTCGCCGCCGACGTCGAGCCAATCGCGGACAAACGACACCTCACCAAAGGGCACTCCCGTCTGTGCCATTCCCCACGGGCCGGGATTCATGCCGACGAAAAGGGTCTTTCGCGGCGAAGATCCGTAGCGGGCGGCGTACTGGTCGAAAGGCCCTCGGGCGTAGAT
>CAZCGF010000022.1:19691-31494 GCA_964498115.1 uncultured Planctomycetaceae bacterium
CTCCGCTGCTACCAAGTGCTTGGCCTTCAGCCGGGCTCGACACTTCGCAACGTCCACCGCGCTTATAAGCAGATTGTGTTGAAGCACCACCCCGATCGCACCGGCTCGGACTCCGCGAGTCTGGCGATTTTCGTGGAGGCGACTGAGGCGTATGCGACGCTCAAGCGGGCTTACGCAACGCGCGAGACTTCTAAGAATGCGGGAGTGTGCCCCAAGTGTGAGAGGTTCGCGCCCCTGCTGCGAGGCATCGGCGGGCGGCACTTCTGTGCTGAGTGCCTGCTGGTGAGGCGGCGGAAGTTTCTTCCCCTGCCGACATATGCCCAGGCGAAGTGCCTCGGCGTCATCGGCGTGCAGGGCGCAGCGGCTTACCTCATCGTGAGCTCCATTTCCATGCGGAGCATGCCGCACGGCATCGCAGCGGTGGGTCTGGCCTTCGTCGGCATGGCGGTCCTGGCATACGAGTACTGGACCGCGGATCTGATCGATTCGTAGGAACGGCCGTGGCGGCCCGTTTTCGCGACGGCGAGGCTGACCCGTTATTCCCATTCCCCCCTCGAAAAAAAACTTCTGGGCCGAGCGTGAGGGTTGCAGACCCTCGGCGATATATTTCAATGGATGTTGAAATATCGACGGCCGGCGACGCCCGCCGGTTTCAGGAGGATGGTTTCATGACAACCCGCATAATGCCCGGTGCGACGACGATTCTCTTAGCTTTTGCCATTGTCGGTGTTCCTTTGGGGGCGGCGAGGGCAACCGGCGATGAGATTCCCGAGTATGAGCGGCAAGCGATTGCCGAGAAGTTCGCACAGCGCCTTGCCGCCGGGGAATTTGAGGAGGCGACGGAGGATTTCGACGAGCCGATGAACCGATTGATGGGTTCCAAAACTCTGGCCGAGACGTGGCGGAAAATCGCGGATCAATGCGGGGACTTCGATGGGTTTGGGCCTGCACGTCACGAGATCGTGGGGAACCGTGACGTGTACGTCTTCCCCGGCCGCTGGAGGGGGATCGCGCTGGACATGCAAGTGACAGTGACGAGTGGCGGCGAAGTCACCGGCCTCTTTTTTAAGCCCGTCGCTTCATCGCAGCCCTATAAGGCTCCTTCATACGTCAGCGATGACAAGTTTACAGAGCGCGATCTGGAGTTCGGTCATCCTGACTGGCGGTTGAAGGCCAAGCTGAGTGTGCCGAACGGTAGCCGCCGCGCACCGGGCGTCGTGCTGGTCCACGGATCGGGCCCGAACGACATGGATGAAACCATTGGTCCGAATCGTCCGTTCAAGGACCTTGCGTGGGGCCTCGCCTCGCGTGGGATCGTGGTGCTTCGGTACAACAAGCGAACGCACACCTACGGCGGCGCGATGAAACCGGGGGATGTCAACGTTCGCGCTGAGGTGGTGGACGACGCGGTGGCGGCCCTTAAGACTTTGCGCGAACAGCCGGAGGTGGACCCGAAGAAGACCTTTGTCATCGGACACAGCCTGGGCGGTTGCCTGGCGCCGATCATTGCCGAGGAGGACGGTCAACTGGCCGGAGTGATTGTGCTCGCCGGAACGCTGCGACCGATGGAGGATGTGGTGATCGAGCAGTTGGAGTACATCGCCGGGTTACCGGGAGCCGGTCAGGAGGAGGCGAAGAAAATTCTGAATTCGACGCGCGACGAGCTGGAGACATATCGCAGGGGAGCCGCGAAGGAAAACCCCACGTTGATGGGCGTGCCCATGTCGTACTGGCAGGATTTGACGAGCCATCTCGGCGATCGTGGCGCGAGCGCGATCCGTGGCTTTGAAGGGCGCGTTCTGGTCTTAAGCGGCGGGCGGGACTATCAGATCAAGCGAGTCGATTTCGATTTGTGGCGTGAGGTGCTGAAGGGCCGCTCCAAGGCGACTCTTCAGTGGGTGCCGGATGTGAATCACCTATTCTGCAAGGGCAAGGGAATGAGCACGCCTGCCGAGTACATGAGCGCCGAGAAGCATGTGTCGAGCGACGTGGTCAAGGGTGTGGCTCGATGGATCAAGAAGGGCGAGTACGCTCGAAAGAAGTCGACTATAAAGCAGCGGGCTCGATGATGACGAGTTGAATTTCTCCACATGTTTCAAGTTGACCGATCATTCAAGGCGCTGGCCGATCCGACGCGACGCGACATTCTGACGGCGCTTCGCGATGGTCCGATGTCGGCCGGGCAACTGGCGAAGCAACTCGGCGTTGCGCCCAATGCCATGTCGTTTCATCTGAAGATTCTCAAGGAGGCCGACCTGGTGGATGCCAGTCGTACCGGTCGGCAAATCGACTACATGCTCAACACCAGTGTCTTTGAGGATTTTTTGAGCTTCATCATGAAGCAGATTCGGCCCGGTGATGCCCGCGGCGCGTCTTCGGAGAAGGGCGGCAGTCGCCGAAATCGCAGCCGCAAGGAGTGAATGGTCATGATTTGTCGTAGACATCTCGCGGTGATGGCGGCGCTGATCCTGGTCGACCTCGGTGCGACGGCGGTCGTCTATCGGCAACTGCCCGATCCGTGTCCGACGCATTGGAATCTGCAGGGTCAGGCCGACGCTTTCGGGCCGCCGTGGAAGCTGGCGTTTGTGGTACCTGGTGTCGCGGCAGGCGTCATGGTGTTGCTGGCCATCTTTCCGATTCTGGGGCCGTTTCGGCAGAACTTCGAGCGATTTCGCGTCACCTATGGGCGCATGTGTACGCTTGTCGTGGCGGTCATACTGGCTTTTCACGCCGTATTCATGGCCGATGCGCTGGGCCGCCACATCGCCGTCGGTAGGAGCCTGGCGATCATCTGCGGCGCGATGTTCATGGTGATGGGGAACTGGCTGGGAAAAATCCGACGGAATTTTTACCTGGGCATTCGCACGCCGTGGACTCTGGTCAATGAACGGGTCTGGGAAAAAACGCACCGCGCCGGAGGCAAGCTCATGGTCTGCATCGGTGTCGTGTCGATTGGTCTTGGCCTCTTTGCCAATGAGCAAGTCTGCACCATCGGCTTCTTCAGCGTACTTGGGACGCTCGTGGCGTGGTCGCTGATTTATTCGTTTGTCGCTTATCGGCGACTGGGCCATGTCGATGACGTCGAAGGAAATCGGATCGCCGAATGAGCAGACGATTTGTGCGAAAAAAGCTGTAATGATCGGCATGCCATTTCTCGCTTGCGCACTTCACACCTCAGGCGATCGAGGCAGCAAGCGATTTCGCCATGTTCGTGTTTTCTATCCCGCGAGTTTTCATTTTCACACCCTATCGCGCATGCTAGGTCATGCACCGAGTCAGTGACGAAGCTGATTCACTGCACCGCGCGCTGACAACAATTCTCTCATTCTATTCATGCGCCATTTCCACAGGGCGCACGTAAATATTTTCATTACGCGAGCGCGACCGTGTTGAACGGTGTTAGTCCTTTCTGCACGGGCGACGAGGAAGGGTCGACCGAGGTCGGGTCGACGGCGCCGCATGCCTGATGGTGACGGCGTTCTGAGTTAGTTTTCTTCGTACCCGTCAAGTTCAAGCTCCCACTTGCCAAGGCTCACGGTTCTGACGCCGTCGCGACGGCTGCGGAGAAGGTGCGCGCAAAGCGAGCGGCGAGCGCAACAGAAGGGAGTTCGCCGTGAGCACTCAATTCCCCAGGTTTCTTGCAGGAATTTGTCTGGTTCTTCTCGTCGCGTCGTCGAACGTGATGGCTACGCCGCCGGAGAGTCAAATCGTCGTTTTCTCCATGCATGAGGACCCTCAGGACCCCGAGAGCGATGTTGTCTTTCGTGTGACGCTGAGTCTCGCGCTTGATTCGTTCAATACGACGTCCATCGGATGGGCCGTCGCCGAAGCGCAGTTCGAGACTGTGGGCGCATCGCCGATCCTCTGGTCGGTAGAGAATCCCGCGCTCGATACGCAGGATGGCCTGTGGTGGACCGATCACGCCGATGTCGACGCGCCGGTCATCACGGAGTTTCTTGTTCCCCCGTACATGGAAGGCGAGGCAGTCGTCAAGGGCACGCAGGGCGCGAACCTGGACTATGCCTTTGGTGGCAACACGTATGTGCCGCCGGAGGCTCCCGCGACGCCGCCCTACGGGAGCAACACGGCATCCGCTTCGTTTTCGTTCTTTGTTCAGGGTGAATCGGTATCGCTGGCGGAAGGCGAAGACGAGCCGGTTGAGACTGGAGATGGTGTCGGCGGCGCAAGCTGAATCAGCGTTTTGCCGATTGAGGCGTATCGGTCGCAAGGGCACTGATACGCCTCATGATTATACCTCGGTTCTTTTCGATCGCCGAAGTCACATCGTCGACGTCCTTTGCCATGACATCGATTCGGTGGGTCTTCTTGAAAACTCCGAGTTGGTTCTCTATCTGCTCGAGCCATCGCAATGCTTCGATGTAGTCGTCCATCGTTCTTTGCTCGATGTGCCAGACTGCCAGGCTGTTTTCGGCGCCTGCTAGAGTGATGATGGCGCCGATTGAGTCTGGGAACTTCTCAAACGCTCTGCAGGCTTCCTCGAAAGCTCGCTCGTAAATGAGGCGGCATTCGGCAAAATCCTTCTTTGCCCGATAGCAGGACGCAAGCTGTCGCCTGGACGCGGCCAATCGCCTTATCCACCAGTTATTATTGGGATCCACCTCAGCGAGGACCTCGCGGATCGCCAAGGATTCCTGGAGGAGAGCGATGGCCTCATCAAGTCGATCGTCTGAATCGAGCAATTTTCCCCGATCACGGATTATGCATGCCTTCGTATGCAGATTCTGACCCAATACGTTTTGCCAGAGCAGGTCATCTGTTTTCCCGTCAAAGAAGGCGCGAGTGATCAGAAGAGCCTTGTCGACGTGGATATCAGCCTCATCCAGCCGTCCTCTGTCCTGAAAGACATCGGCCAACTGCTGATGTGCCTGCGCAAGAAACCGCACAGTGTTCCCGTCCGGGTCACTGATCCGCCCGGACATTTCAGTTGATTGCTGGAGCAGGTCAATGGCGTCTTCCATACGCCCTTCATCGCGGGCGATGCCCCCAAAATTCATGAAGCCGGCGGCGTGGAGCGCTTTCTGATAGTCATTGGTCAACCGGTTGGCGCGCACCCACATGATGCTTGTGCCGACGATGCCCGCCACCAGGACCACGATGAGGATGGCCGCAAAGGTCGCCTGAAGCTTGTATCGCTTGAAGGTCCGCCGGAGCAGATACCAGGTGCTGTCAGCCTTGGCCTCGACGGGGAAGCCGTCCAGAAGTCGCCGGAAATCCTCGGCCAGCGCCGTCGCAGACTGGTAACGCCGCTCAGGTTCCTTTGCCAGAGCGCGGGCGATGATGTACTCAAGGTCTTCATCGATCGTAATTGGGATTGAGTACTGCTCGTCACCCGCGATGGCCAGCGAGGCTGTCATTTTCGGAGGCGTCTCATTCTCGATGCGTTTGACTACCGCATCGCGCGGGCCGGTCACGTTATAGGGCATCACGCCTGTCAGCGATTGATAGAAGATCACACCGAGTGAGTAGATGTCGGATCGAATGTCGACATCGGCGGTTCTCCCGCCGGCCTGTTCGGGACTCATGAATGGCGTCGTGCCGAGAACCTGGTCCGTCACGGAGACGGTCATGGATTCCAGGTTGAACGGAGATTCCTCGTCGATGTGCTTGGCCAGACCAAAATCGAGAATATGCGGTTCGCCGAGCCGGTCGATGAGGATATTGCCCGGCTTCAAGTCGCGGTGGATCACGCCGCGCTGATGGGCGCTGGCCACTGCGTCGCAGATCTTGATGAAGAGCCGAACGCGATCGTGAACGGGCGGCCGGTTGAGAAGCATGAAATCATCGATGGGGTGACCGTCGACGAATTCCATCGCGAGATACTGCCTGCCGTCGACCACCCCGCTGTCTCGCAGCTTGACAATGTTATCGTGATTGAGATGTGAGATGATCGCGGCTTCCCGCTTGAACCGGTGGCGCTGATGGTCCGATGAGAGGAGGCCGTTCAGCAGCACTTTGACCGCGACGGGTTCGTTCGTAGCCTTGTGAATCGCTTTGTATACGATGCCCTGGCCGCCTCGGTCCAGACGAGAATGCACGTCGTAGTCTTGAAGGTGCTGGGCGAGCCAGGCAAGCTGATCATCGTTCTGTTGAGGCTCCGGGTTTGATTGATCGCTCTTGTACCCTTTGCCCTTTTGAATTCGCCGGGCTTCTTCGAGCGCCCGAAGTATCTGGCGCGTTTCACTCGGTGAGTCATCCGGTGCGAATCTAAGCTCGTTATCGTTGGTTGATGGCGGAGTTTGTCCGTCGGTTTTCCCTGCGTCCTGTGCATCCCTCTCAGGACCTTTTTCGCCGTGCATCGCATTTCCTCCTAAACTGCCGAATCGGGCCCGAGATCTGCGCTGTCAGAGCCTTGACCCGGATGATGCATCTGAGGACGAGCCATCATCGCTCAGATAGTCACTCTGATCGCCCATGAGGTTTTTGAGTTCAGTGAGCCCGCGATAGAGAAGCGAGTGGACCGAGGCCTTCGAGCGATTCATTTGGAGCGCAACTTCTTCGATAGAGAGATCAGTCAGGTGGCGAAGTCGCACCGCTTCGCGGACATCGGGCCGGAGTCGGGAGAGTGCAACGAGAACCTTGCCCACGGCTTCGGTCCTGGCGGCGACCCGACTGGGGGTTTTCGCGGGGGAGCGCACCTGATCGAGTAGATTGATGCACGACGTCTTCCACTGGTCCCCATTGCGCAGAATCCGTTGGCCGCCTCCTCGCTTCTTCCGTCCTGCATCTCTGATTCTGTTAAGAAGCGCGTTATCGACAATCCGAGTCAACCAGCGATCGAGGGAATCTTCACCATCGCTTCGGAACGTACTGAGCCCTTGAAATGCGTGGATACACACTTCCTGCAGAATGTCTTCGGCCACTATCTGGCCTTTGTAAATCGACGGTATCTTGCGATCGAGGTAAGCCAAGATGGACTTCGATCGCTTGACGATCGCTCTGGCCAGAGCGGCTTCGCTATCGAGGCATTCCATGGGTTGGGCCCTTCTCTCTTTCAAGATTCCCTATTTTAACCTCTATTAACCCGTATCCCTAAGCGAAAACCACATCGCTTATTCGGTCGCGAGGCTACCCTAAATAGGCGGATAATCTCGGAGTCGCTAACGACAGCCCCAATCATAAATACCGTTGTTTTGCGCATAAAGGCCTGTTATTTCAAGAGTAAGCGATTGGATCGGCATAGATGACGTGTATGATGGCCCCCGACGCGGCTGCCTTTGAAAAAATGAAAATTTCTCTGAGCGCGCGGCTCCCAGATGGTGTTAACAGTACTTGTGCGATGCGCACTCCCGAGTTTTTTGGGGAGGCCCTGTGCCGGGAAAATTACTCGTCACCATCGTGGAGACGGCCCGGCCTGTTATCGTCCTGAGGTCGTTCGGTTAAGAAAGCGCAACGATTTGAACCCACGAGTCAGATTCCGATCGCCAACTTCGCATCCAGTGGTTCATTCTCGCGCTCATAACGATCTTAACAGCATTTTTTGGCGATTGGTTGCGCAAACCGACCGGCTACAACGGAACAAACAGGGCTGACTAGAGAGTTTAGTTTGGGAGGCTTTTGTAGAGTGGGCCATCGGGATGCGCATCGCACAATTCTTGAGTATCCCGTTCCCTAGGACATACGCCGAGCCCATCTGAGGACACGGCGTTCCCAATGAGCTTCAAGCGGCCGTCCGCGGGCAATCCGCGGAGGCCTCTTGCTGCGCACGTAGTTTCCCCTTTTTATGGTTGGATGAGTCGGCCCGTAAAGGCCTGAATGTCGCGGCCGTCGAGCACGCCGTCGCCGTTGAGGTCCGCATTCATCGGGTCGCATCCCGGGCTACCGGCGCGGAATGACGCCTGATCCGTTACGGCCTCAGCAAATGGGGCGACATCACCAAGGTCTACCGTACCGTCGCAGTTGAGATCGGCCTGGGCACAAGACTGGGTGACGCCGCGGAATGTCGGCGTGAAATTCGGGAAGACCGAAGCGAGGTCCGGATTGGCCAGCCGCTCCTGGATGATCTCGGCAAGAATGTCGCGGTAGTCGATGGTGATGGCGAGGTCACGCTGCTGGAACAGCAGCTCGGGGGCCAGGCCGGGCCACTGGGTCAGGACCTGTCCGCCGGCGATGTGGTTGCCCATCACCAGCATGGCATTTCCGTGGCCATGATCCGTGCCTTCGTCGCCGTTCTCTTCGAGACGACGGCCGAATTCGGACATGACAACAACCGTGACATTCTTCCCGCTGGCGGCCAGAACATCGGCGTGCAATGCGGCGAGGGCCGTTGAAAGATCGGTCAGCTTGGTTGCAAGTACGCCCTCATGCGGGCCCATCTCGATATGGGTATCCCAACCCTCAATGTCGATGGCGATCGCCTCGACTCCGATTTCAGCCTTTATCAAAGCAGCGGATGCCTTGAGTGAACGGCCAAATGGCGAGTCCGGGTAAATCGCCGCACCAGCGGGCACATAACCCGCGAAATCAATCGTATCCAACAGATCGATCGTGGCCTGGGTCGTCTGTGCCGCGGCGCGGAGCGGATCCGTTGTGAGATTGTGGAGGCTATCGAGGGCGGCTCGCCGCGCACCCAACGTGGCGGGCGGACCTTCAAGGCCGAAATCGGTGATGTCGGCGGAGGGCAAGGCCGCGGGCGCGCCGTTCAGGCTTCGGGGCAACAAGTGTTGCATGCCGACTGCGCGGAGCATTGAGCCGGGCACAAGTGGCGAAGTCGTCAAAAGGTGACGCCCCAGCCATCCGGTGAACTGCGACGGATTCGACGGGTTGCCGAGCTCCATCAGGGCCATGGCATCGAAATGCGACCGCGATGTGTCGGTCGAGCCGCAGGCATGGACGATGAGAAGGTCGCCATTGGCGTAGGCCGGCATGAGCGGCAGCATGGACGGCGGAAAACCAAAGAAACCATTGAGATCGGTCGCGGCGAAAGGCTGCCCGCTGCCGGGGGGCGGAATCGAGAGAACCGGTCGTTTGGCGTAGTACTCTGTTTCGCCATAGGGCACGCACATGGTCATGCCGTCCATCGCACCGCGAAGGAAGACTGCAATCACCACGTCGCGGGATGAGCAGAAATCACCTGCCAGGGCAACGCGCGGGAGCCATGCAGGCACGCTCGCCGCGAGGAGAGTTCCGCCGGACACACCGAGAAACTGGCGGCGCGAGAGCTCCAGATACTCGTGACAACCTTTGCAGGCGGGATCACTCATCGTGCGTACCTCATATCATCCATTCGCGCGCTTGCGCGATCAGTCTCAATACCACTGGTAACTCGGTGCGGAGAGTGCCAAAGCGACGGCCTCGGCCGAGGTGGCAGAGCTCGGATTCGCCCCGAGGTAACCAAGAATCACACTCTTCTCGTTGGACGGCATCCTATTTCCAAACAGAGCCTGGTCGATGCGATCGGCCACCGCCGCACCCGTGGACGCCCCTTGCAGGAAAGTCGCGATATTCACGGTGAGGTGCGAGATGCCGTTGTTCATGAGTTCGGCGGCAATGTTCCACCGGGGCAGCATCAGGCCGGCCCATGCCTCGAGCCGATCGGGATAACCATCGGGCGGCGCATGATTGAAGGGGAGGTGGCCGGCGTTTAGCAGTCTGGTCTCCAACTCGGTTCCGGAACTCCACGGGACCGGTGACAACTCAACTCCCGTGGAACGCATCGCGGAAACGGTAAAGTGGAAGGGTCGCTTGTGTTTGGGAGCGGCCGATGCCGGGTCGAGCGTGGTGAACAAAGTGCGGAGCATCGACTTAATGTCGCCGCCCGTCGCCATATAGGTTGCCGAGACTGCGTCCACGAGTGATTGAGGCGGTTCGTAGCTCCAGAATCTCCGGCAAAGCTTCTTCGAGATGAAGTTCGCCGTCGCGGGATCCGTCGCGAGCATGTCCAAAGCCATCAGACCGTCGTTTATTCCACCGCCGGCCGGCAGATTCACTCCGAGGAATGTCTTGGCAGTGTCGTCGTGCCAATTGGGATGGTATTTGAAGTTCCAGGTGACCGTTTCCGGATTACCGTAATGATCGACACCCCAGCCTGTCAGGATGCGTGCGAGTTCCTCGACGTCGCCCTGCGAATACCCTGCGTCAACGCCGAGAGAATGCAACTCCATCAGCTCGCGGGCATAGTTTTCGTTGGGGTTCCCGCCGATGCTAGTCTCATTGTCCAGGTAGAACATCATGACCGCGCTTTGGGCGGTGGCGGCGAGCAACTGGGGGAAAGTGGTCATCGCATTTGCGCGGATCGTATCTCGCAGCCAAACAGGGAATAGCCACGGGATGTGACTCTTGCCGCTTTCGACGCTGAAGTGGTCGTTCCAGAACTCGACCATCTTCTCGAACAGCTGCCGCTTGCTATACACCGACCTGACGATGGTGGACTCGATGCACTGGTGCATGATGTACACCGGTGATTGGAAAGCCTTGAGTGAGGCCGGGTCGTAGTTCAGGAAGTAGTAGGGGGCAAGTCGGGCATCAGTTGCGCTATCGTTGATTGACGATGGGTTTAATTGATACTCAAGGTATCCGTGATAGCCGAGCGTGTCGGCGAGCAGTTGCTCCTGCTCCGTCCAGCCGAAGGTCAGTCGGTCGACAAGGAATCGCGTGGCATCGGGCCGCGGAGCAGCCTGGGTCCTGGAGGGGCTCATCGCCGCGAGCGAGGACAACCCACCAAAGAGCAATGCCCGGCGAGAGACGAAGTCCTCCGCCTTTCGCACGTCCTCTCCCAACCCGACACGTTGGGCAAGTTGTCGTAAGAAACTCATTTTGCTATCCGTCTCCCGCGCCCCCGCATCCGCATCGACCAAGTGCCTTGTAGTCTTTCCGCTTCCTGTTCGAAGTCTAGTTTTCCGGCCTGCTCGTGGTCCCGTGTTTCCAAGGCCGCGGCCGTCATTATAGATTCATCACAATCCTAACAAAATATCAGTGAAGCCCGGAACATCGGCTTCGTCGACCAACAGGTCGCCGTTCATATCCGAGGCACATAACTCTTCCCCAACCGGAACGGCGCCGAGGACAAGCTCGGTGAATCGCAAGATGTCCCGTCCGTTTACCTGTCCGTTGCCTGACGTATCGCCGAGCAAGGAAGAGGGGCATGGGTCACATACGTCGCCCAAACCATCGGAGTCAGTGTCCTCCTGGCCGGGGTTCTGATCGTTCGGGCAGTTGTCGCAGCCATCGAAGACGGTGTCGCTGTCCGAATCTGCCGGGCAGCCATTCAGGTCGATTGAGTTTGCACAGGCAGGCGTATTTGCGCAGAGATCGACGTCGTTGTTCACGCCATCTCCGTCGTCGTCAAGCGTCGAGCAGCCGTTGCCGTCGACGGGCGCCGCCGGCGCCGTGACGGGACATAAATCATCGGGATTGGGAACGCCGTCGGCGTCGGAATCCGCCAGGGCCACGATGCGCAAGTCGTCGTAGTGGGCCGCGTCGCTTCCACCGGCGTCGATGTTATAGAAGTCCACATCGGCGATCGTGTCTGAAGCACCGGCGCTGAAGCCGAGGCCGTTCGCAACGCGAACACCGTCGAGGTAAAGCGAGACCTTTCGGACGCCGACCGTGTAATTCATGTTCAGCTTCAAGACATGCCAGGAATTGCGTGATACGACCACGGACGTGTTGAAGAACCCGGACCCGTTCCAGACCTTCAACAATCCAGCATTGTCGACGATGACCGCGGAAACCCGCCGTGCAATCGGCAGCGAGTCGTCGTAGATGTCGATGCCCCAGCCGGCGCTGGGCGTGCCGACATTGCTCAGGTTCATCGCCCATTCGATTTGGATGATGGGCGATGCGG
>CAZCGF010000023.1:0-30847 GCA_964498115.1 uncultured Planctomycetaceae bacterium
CGGCGCACGCTTCCGACGTCACCCGTGTTAAAAACCGTCAGGAACAAGGTTGCTTCAGTGATCTCCGCTCCCAGGGGAATCTGGGTGCCGCCGCCGCCGAAGATGTTGTCAAAACGAATCAGGCCGTCCACGTCGAATCCTGTGGAGGCCGGGTCGTCGCCGTCCCATCCGAAGTCGAGCGCGGCGCCGTTATTGGTTCCCTGATTGGCGGGGTCCTGCTGAATGTAAGTGTCCTGAGTGCCGGTATAGCCGTTGAGTCCTTCGCGGAACGTCAGGGTGACGCCGGATGCAGGCGCGGCCATCAGGCTCCCGAGCAGGAAAAGAGCGACAAGACCTGCCGGCTTGCACCGCAGCAACGATGATGACTGATTCGATTCAACGATCATTTGTCAATTCCCCGACAGTAGTGGCGACGGTCCTTTCGGATTCGCCACGTTTGAGTTTCGCAAGCAGTTTTTTGGCCTCTAAAAACTTTGGCGATTTCAGGACTACCTGCTCCAGATCGCGCTTCGCCTCGTCCAGCCGTCCAAGCGCGACATAGACTTTTGCCCTGGAGAACAGATGAATGCCCGACGAACGCTTTGAAAGGACCTTGTGGGCTTCGATGAGTGCCTGTTCACGATCTTGCCGTGCCTGTGCCGGTTGGCCCGCCTTCTCGTGAACGTCAGCTCGCCGGAGCAAAAGGCCCGTCTTGACGGGCGCGGACGTCAGTTGCTGGTCGATCAGGGAAATGGCCTGCGGGTATCGCTTTTGGGCCACTTCGACGTCTATCAGCGCATCACAAAGGATCACTGCCCCGCCCAATTTGGGAATCGCATCGCGGAGGCCCTTGGCAGCCCTGGCAGATTTGCCATGCGACTCAAGGAAACGTGCGCGCTCCAGAACCGCATCAACGTCGAGGTCGATCTCGATCGCCTTGTCGTAGTCCGCCAGCGCCGCCGTCACTCTTCCGTCGGTTGCGCGAATGCGAGCTCGGGCGAGAATTACCGGTGAAGACAGGCCGCCGGCCCCGATGAAACGATCGAAGTCCGCCTCAGCCTGTTCAAATCGACCGAGCTCGGCAAGAGTCAGTCCTCGCTGAGCGTAGATCGAATTGAGATCGGGGTTCAACCGGATCGCCTCGTCCAGGTCGCGCAGGGACGCCTTCAGATCGCCTTCCAGTCGATAGTAATAACCGCGCTCTACCAGTAGACCGGCCTTGTCGCCCTCGGTCTGCATTGAGGCAGTTACACGCTCGATATCGTGATGAAGCCCCGGATGGGCCGTGGCGGCAGGGGGCGCAGCAAGCATGATGGAGAATCCCAGGCACATGCCGAGGACTCTCCGCAGTCGCTGCCCTGTCGGCGCGAACTGTGCGTCGATGCCGCTCTTTTCCCTCACATCCTGAACGATCACGATTACTCTCTTTGGCTCGGGGTAAGGATCTGCTTTTCAAGATTGCGAACCTGCACCTGCCCGGCTCGTAAGGTCAGACCGCCGATGACGCCGCCGTTCGCATCAAGCAGAGTGGTGGGGCCGTTCATATCGAGTTCGATGCGGAACGTTCCACGCGCTGCAACCGATGCCCTCAGATGGACGGTGGCCAGATAAGCGGTATCCCCGGTCTCCACGGTTCCCGCCTGCAGGGCATTGGCAACTCGTGCCTCGGCCGCATTCTTTGCGGTGAATGGACTGAGCCCGCCGAACACGTATGCGTTGTGCACGGGGTTGACCGTCACATCCTCAATGATGATCGATCCTGCCGCTCCACCCGTTGTCTTGAAGGACAATTGATAGGCACGCAAATCGGTCGAACCGGAGATGAACACATCCGCGGTGAAGGCCGTCCCGGGCTGTACCGAGGGCATGGAGGGCTGCACAAGAAGTTGACGTTTCGTGTCCATCAGCGCCGAAGAAGGTTCCTCGGACGATCTCGGCGAAACGACGAGCCCGCTGCACGGCATCGAGTCCTGATACGGAATATCCTGGAATGCATCGAGTACGGCGACGATGTCGAAAATGTCGACGTCGCGGTTCGGCGTTTCTGCCATGAGATCAACCGCCTCCAGAGCGCACGCGGTAAACACGTCCTGGAATCCGTCGAGCACGCAGACAATGTCGAAGATGTCCGCGTCGGTCGAATCATTCACATCGCCCCAAATCCAGGTCGTGGCGCTGGCCGCAGGCGTCAGGTTCTCCGGGTCCATCGGATCGCGAATGTCCGCTCTCACGTCGTACTGCGTGAGCGGAATGATCTCGCGATCCGCAACGAACACGGTTCCCCATGCCTCGGAAGACATGAACACCGGCGACGAAACGAGCAACCCGGTGGCGTCGACGTACTTCGGCAGGCACGGAAGCATGGCCGACTCGACGCGCAGGGCGACCGACGGCTGGTCGGCCGGCGGCGTGATGGCCAGATAGCGCGGTCCGACCGCCGAAACGACCGGCATGCATGTCAGGGTGTACTGACAACCCAGCATGGGATCGCAGGAATCGTCCGTACAGGCATTGCCATCGTCGCAGACGAGAGGTGTTCCCGGCTGGCATGTGCCAGCAACGCATGTCTCAGTGCCGTTGCACGGATTGCCGTCGTCGCAGTCGCCGTCGACCACGCACTCATCGCACGCGTCGGTCGTCTCATTGCAGAACTCGCCCGGCATGCACGGATCGCCTGGGCCCGGCTGGCACTCGCCGGTGCCGGTGTTGCAGGTCTCAACGCCGTTGCAGAAGAGGCCGTCGTCGCAGTCACCGTCGTTCATGCAGCCGCTGACAGGCGGCAGGAAGGTCACGGTCAGCTTGGGCCGGCTGCCGACGGTGGCGAACTCGTTGGAGTTGAACTGCCAGGAGTCGTCCCCATTGTTGCGCCAGACCCAGCCGTTGTTCGTCTGACCGGCGGACCACGCCACCAAGCTGGCCGTCACGTCGATGCTGTGAGAGCCGGTCGCGTTGAGGAAGCTGCTCACGTCGGCCACGGCCTCGCACTCGGTGCCGGCCTGAATGCCGTTGCCGCTCACGCTGAAGGTGTTCCAGTTGTTGGTGTCGAGCCAGGCCTGGGTCATTCGATGGAGCGAAGCGCCGGTGAGGCTGGCGTTGGTGATCATGACGGTCAGCGAGGCCGACTGAATCGTCGAGCCCAGCGGAATCTGATCGATGTTGTTGCCGAAGATGTTGTCGAAGCGGAGCAGGACCTGGCGCTCATCGGCGGCCGGCGGAGCGCCGTCGCAGATCAGCACCGTCGCCGCGGCGTTGTTGGCCGTCGCACTGCCGGCGTGAATGAAGGTGTCCACCGTCGCGTCGTAACCCGACACGCCGTCCTGGAACATCAACATCACCGGCTGTGACTCGCACTGGCCGTTCAGGTTGTTGCAGACCTGGCCCATGGGGCAGGTCACGGGGGTGCCGGCGCATGTGCCGCCGCTGCATGTGTCGCCTGTGGTGCATGCATTCAAGTCATCACAGGCGGCGGAGTTGTTTGTGTATTCGCAATTCCCCATGTTGCAGACGTCCGTGGTGCATGGGTTTGAGTCGTTGCAGTCGCCGTTGTTCTGGCATTGGGAGATTTCTGCCTCCAGGACCGTGATCAGGGAGAAATCCGAACTGGCCAGAGTCTGGTTGTGTCCTTGAACTGCAATGACATTGGTACCGGAATTCAGGATTGCCGGATTGAGATTGAAAACAGCGGGCGGCTGAGGGCTTGAATCGCCACCGGACGCCTCGTGTCCTGATGATGCCAGCGTATTGAACAGGGGCGGCGTGCCGGTGATGTTCGCGCTGCGGGCGACCTGGGCGCCGTTGATGTAACAGACGAATGCGTCATCGTAATCAACCGTGAGGGTGAGCGACGTAACGGCGGCGGCATTGGGAACATTGAAGAGCCGTCGGGTGTAGACGCTTGCATAGGTGTTCTGCATGTCGGTCAACGTCGTGTTATCGTCGTTGTCGCCGAAGCCGAAGCCGCTGGGACCTTCCAGCCATGAGGAATCATCGAATCCGACCTGAGTCCACAGAAGGGATGCGACAGGCGTCGACGGTTCAGCGGTGCCTTTGAAATACTTCCACGTGTCGCCTTCGACGATCGGCAATGGGTCGATCACCGGCGGTTCGCCGCCGTTGGAGGCGCCGGGCGAAGGTGTGGCCAGGACGGTGATCGGGCCGGTGCCGTTCGGATAGCGGCCCGAAGTGATGTCCGTCGTTTGTGTAGAAAAAGAGAAGCCGTCGATCATCGCGAAGCCGTTCGCAGATGTGTCGAAGAGGCCGATGTCCTCTCCCGTTCGAAGGATATTGAAATTGGTGTGCAAGGGTCCCTGGGCCGGCGTTGAGTCACACCAGAAGACGAGATAGCTGCCCGGCCCAATGGTGACGCCGCTTGGTATCTGATACTGGGTGGGGAATCCGAGATTGTCAGTCAGATACATACCCGACATGTCGATCATGGAGCTTGTCGGGTTATAAATCTCAACCCAGTCATCAAACTCGCCAAATTCATCCGCATTGGACGTATTGTTGGAGGAAAGAAACTCATTAATGACCAGGCCGCCCTGAATGATGTACGACCAGCTCGAGCCGGCGAAGGGCCGCCCCTCAGCGTCCTGTATGACGCCTGCTGCAAGAATGACGGATGCGGTACCGAGATCCGGCGCGGCATATCCGTCAAAGACATAAGGGCCCGAGGTTCCGGGCACGCCCGAGAGCCCGGTCGCCGGTGAACCGTTCACGGTCAGATTCGCCGCGGTGACGCCGACGACCGGCTTGTCGAACATCACAGAAACACTCGGAAGCACAACGTGTGTGGTGCCCTGCGGCGGGGTGACGCTTGCAACAACGGGTGGCTGCGTGTTGATGGTATACGACCAGCTGTCGCCCTCG
Source organism: uncultured Planctomycetaceae bacterium (assembly GCA_964498115.1). Taxonomy (GTDB): domain Bacteria; phylum Planctomycetota; class Phycisphaerae; order UBA1845; family UTPLA1; genus UTPLA1. The sequence continues at coordinate 4,849 of CAZCGF010000023.1, forward strand.
AAGAGTAGTGCCGGGGTCACGGCATCGGCAATTCCGCCGGGGGCCAGCACGACGCTGCGATTTCCATCGCCGGGCATCGAGGGGACCATGAATGTGTACGTGTCCCCGGCATTTTGAATCACCGAGTCGGCCGGGACGCCGTTGACGGTCAGGTCGGCGGCATCCACGCCCGTAACATTCGTCGTGAAAACGACCTCGATGGAAGTTAGTGAACTGAGAACCGCAAACTTGGGCGGCGTTGTGCCTTTGACGCGCGGCGGCAATGCGCCTTTCTGGATCGTGAATGTGTCGGAGACAACACCGCTGGCGCGGATGTTCTGAAGCGTCAGCGTGCTTCCGCTGATGTCGATCAGACAGGAACCGTTGACGGTTTCAGAATAGAACATGACGGGGTGATTAACCGATCCGCCGGTTCCTTGTCCGCCGTGGCCGGCGACGACATAGACGGCGCCTTCGTTAGCGGAAATGCCGGCCGACTTGAGATAGGCCCCGTCCCCGGTGAGCCGCCCGTCGCCGTCGTCAATGATGTTGCCGTTGGCCTCCAGGGTGGCGAAATTGGGTGTCGGGAAATTCGGGGAGGTGCCGTATCCCTGAGCGCCGTCGATCAGGTATGAGCGTTCGTAGGAATGCGAGTGTCCCGCGAGGACGAGATCGACGCCGCCGGCCTCGAGAATCGGGAGAATGTTTTCGCGCATTTCGACCATGCGTCCGCCCGAATCGGAGAAACTGTCCGAATTGTGCGTTCCGCGTGAATAGGGCGGATGGTGGAAGAAGACGATCAGCCATTCCTGAGTCGTTGCCGCCAGGTCGGCTGCCAGCCAGTTGGCCATCGGCCCTATGGCGGAGCGACTGACCTGCTCGGAGTTCAGGCTCACGAAGTGGGCATTGCCGTAATCAAAGGAGTAATACGCCTCAGTTCCAGATGACATGCCGCCGGCTTCACCGGCAGTGGGCAATACAAAAGCATCGTAATAGGGGCCGGTTGAAGCGCCCGGGCTGCCGGAAGAGGTTGACGCGCCTTCGTGGTTTCCAAGCGTCGGCCACATCGTCGTGTTCCGAAGCACGGGGGCGTAGGGCGTGAAATGGTTTGTCGTGAACTCGGAGTCGGTGCCGGAGTTGTATGCGATGTCACCGAGTTGCACGGCGAAGTCCGGCGGATTTCCACCTGCCGCCGTCAACATGGCGTTCATCACGTTGACCTGTGTGGCGGTTCCGTTTCCGCCGTCGCCGACGGCCCAGAAGCGAAACGGCGTCGAACTGCCCGTAACCGGCGCTGTCTCAAAGTAATAGGCGGCTGTTCCGCCACCCTGCACCGCCGTTGTCGAGCCGACGTCGTAATAGTACCGCGTCGCGGGCGTAAGGCTGTTGATCGTGACGATGTGGTCGACCGTGTTTGTCGCGGAGGTAGCGGAGAGATTCAGAACGCCCTGAGTCGTGCCATATCGAACCCGGCTGTCCGAGGGCACATCGCTGCGCCAGCAGATGGTGACGGAAGACGATGAGAGCCGCTGAAGGTACGGCTCGCGCACGAGGTTGCCGACGGGCGGCTGTCCTTCATTGAATCGGACGACCAGACGCGGCCGCTGGGTGACCGTGGTGGCGTATTCGCTGGAGCGCACATCAACGCCATCGGTGCCGGTGCTGGGCCGGATGATCCAGCCGAAATTTGTCGCGCCGTCGGACCATGCCTGAACGGAACTGGTGACGTTGACGGATATTTCGGTGGCGGTCCCGGCGGTTAGCGTGCCGACCTCGGGAGTGTAGGACACGCCTTCGGTACAACCGCCGCCGCAAAAGCTGCTGTAGGTCGACGCCTCGGTCCAGTTTGTCAGAACACGGCGCACGCTTCCGACGTCACCCGTGTTAAAAACCGTCAGGAACAAGGTTGCTTCAGTGATCTCCGCTCCCAGGGGAATCTGGGTGCCGCCGCCGCCGAAGATGTTGTCAAAACGAATCAGGCCGTCCACGTCGAATCCTGTGGAGGCCGGGTCGTCGCCGTCCCATCCGAAGTCGAGCGCGGCGCCGTTATTGGTTCCCTGATTGGCGGGGTCCTGCTGAATGTAAGTGTCCTGAGTGCCGGTATAGCCGTTGAGTCCTTCGCGGAACGTCAGGGTGACGCCGGATGCAGGCGCGGCCATCAGGCTCCCGAGCAGGAAAAGAGCGACAAGACCTGCCGGCTTGCACCGCAGCAACGATGATGACTGATTCGATTCAACGATCATTTGTCAATTCCCCGACAGTAGTGGCGACGGTCCTTTCGGATTCGCCACGTTTGAGTTTCGCAAGCAGTTTTTTGGCCTCTAAAAACTTTGGCGATTTCAGGACTACCTGCTCCAGATCGCGCTTCGCCTCGTCCAGCCGTCCAAGCGCGACATAGACTTTTGCCCTGGAGAACAGATGAATGCCCGACGAACGCTTTGAAAGGACCTTGTGGGCTTCGATGAGTGCCTGTTCACGATCTTGCCGTGCCTGTGCCGGTTGGCCCGCCTTCTCGTGAACGTCAGCTCGCCGGAGCAAAAGGCCCGTCTTGACGGGCGCGGACGTCAGTTGCTGGTCGATCAGGGAAATGGCCTGCGGGTATCGCTTTTGGGCCACTTCGACGTCTATCAGCGCATCACAAAGGATCACTGCCCCGCCCAATTTGGGAATCGCATCGCGGAGGCCCTTGGCAGCCCTGGCAGATTTGCCATGCGACTCAAGGAAACGTGCGCGCTCCAGAACCGCATCAACGTCGAGGTCGATCTCGATCGCCTTGTCGTAGTCCGCCAGCGCCGCCGTCACTCTTCCGTCGGTTGCGCGAATGCGAGCTCGGGCGAGAATTACCGGTGAAGACAGGCCGCCGGCCCCGATGAAACGATCGAAGTCCGCCTCAGCCTGTTCAAATCGACCGAGCTCGGCAAGAGTCAGTCCTCGCTGAGCGTAGATCGAATTGAGATCGGGGTTCAACCGGATCGCCTCGTCCAGGTCGCGCAGGGACGCCTTCAGATCGCCTTCCAGTCGATAGTAATAACCGCGCTCTACCAGTAGACCGGCCTTGTCGCCCTCGGTCTGCATTGAGGCAGTTACACGCTCGATATCGTGATGAAGCCCCGGATGGGCCGTGGCGGCAGGGGGCGCAGCAAGCATGATGGAGAATCCCAGGCACATGCCGAGGACTCTCCGCAGTCGCTGCCCTGTCGGCGCGAACTGTGCGTCGATGCCGCTCTTTTCCCTCACATCCTGAACGATCACGATTACTCTCTTTGGCTCGGGGTAAGGATCTGCTTTTCAAGATTGCGAACCTGCACCTGCCCGGCTCGTAAGGTCAGACCGCCGATGACGCCGCCGTTCGCATCAAGCAGAGTGGTGGGGCCGTTCATATCGAGTTCGATGCGGAACGTTCCACGCGCTGCAACCGATGCCCTCAGATGGACGGTGGCCAGATAAGCGGTATCCCCGGTCTCCACGGTTCCCGCCTGCAGGGCATTGGCAACTCGTGCCTCGGCCGCATTCTTTGCGGTGAATGGACTGAGCCCGCCGAACACGTATGCGTTGTGCACGGGGTTGACCGTCACATCCTCAATGATGATCGATCCTGCCGCTCCACCCGTTGTCTTGAAGGACAATTGATAGGCACGCAAATCGGTCGAACCGGAGATGAACACATCCGCGGTGAAGGCCGTCCCGGGCTGTACCGAGGGCATGGAGGGCTGCACAAGAAGTTGACGTTTCGTGTCCATCAGCGCCGAAGAAGGTTCCTCGGACGATCTCGGCGAAACGACGAGCCCGCTGCACGGCATCGAGTCCTGATACGGAATATCCTGGAATGCATCGAGTACGGCGACGATGTCGAAAATGTCGACGTCGCGGTTCGGCGTTTCTGCCATGAGATCAACCGCCTCCAGAGCGCACGCGGTAAACACGTCCTGGAATCCGTCGAGCACGCAGACAATGTCGAAGATGTCCGCGTCGGTCGAATCATTCACATCGCCCCAAATCCAGGTCGTGGCGCTGGCCGCAGGCGTCAGGTTCTCCGGGTCCATCGGATCGCGAATGTCCGCTCTCACGTCGTACTGCGTGAGCGGAATGATCTCGCGATCCGCAACGAACACGGTTCCCCATGCCTCGGAAGACATGAACACCGGCGACGAAACGAGCAACCCGGTGGCGTCGACGTACTTCGGCAGGCACGGAAGCATGGCCGACTCGACGCGCAGGGCGACCGACGGCTGGTCGGCCGGCGGCGTGATGGCCAGATAGCGCGGTCCGACCGCCGAAACGACCGGCATGCATGTCAGGGTGTACTGACAACCCAGCATGGGATCGCAGGAATCGTCCGTACAGGCATTGCCATCGTCGCAGACGAGAGGTGTTCCCGGCTGGCATGTGCCAGCAACGCATGTCTCAGTGCCGTTGCACGGATTGCCGTCGTCGCAGTCGCCGTCGACCACGCACTCATCGCACGCGTCGGTCGTCTCATTGCAGAACTCGCCCGGCATGCACGGATCGCCTGGGCCCGGCTGGCACTCGCCGGTGCCGGTGTTGCAGGTCTCAACGCCGTTGCAGAAGAGGCCGTCGTCGCAGTCACCGTCGTTCATGCAGCCGCTGACAGGCGGCAGGAAGGTCACGGTCAGCTTGGGCCGGCTGCCGACGGTGGCGAACTCGTTGGAGTTGAACTGCCAGGAGTCGTCCCCATTGTTGCGCCAGACCCAGCCGTTGTTCGTCTGACCGGCGGACCACGCCACCAAGCTGGCCGTCACGTCGATGCTGTGAGAGCCGGTCGCGTTGAGGAAGCTGCTCACGTCGGCCACGGCCTCGCACTCGGTGCCGGCCTGAATGCCGTTGCCGCTCACGCTGAAGGTGTTCCAGTTGTTGGTGTCGAGCCAGGCCTGGGTCATTCGATGGAGCGAAGCGCCGGTGAGGCTGGCGTTGGTGATCATGACGGTCAGCGAGGCCGACTGAATCGTCGAGCCCAGCGGAATCTGATCGATGTTGTTGCCGAAGATGTTGTCGAAGCGGAGCAGGACCTGGCGCTCATCGGCGGCCGGCGGAGCGCCGTCGCAGATCAGCACCGTCGCCGCGGCGTTGTTGGCCGTCGCACTGCCGGCGTGAATGAAGGTGTCCACCGTCGCGTCGTAACCCGACACGCCGTCCTGGAACATCAACATCACCGGCTGCGACTCGCACTGGCCGGTACCGGTGTTGCAGGTCAGTCCCATCGAACAGTTGCTCACGTTCTGGCAGCCGAGCATGGGGTCGCAGGAGTCGTCGGTGCAATCAACGCCGTCATCGCAACTCGTCACAGCGTGCTGGCAACCGTTGATCGGGTCACAGGTATCGTTGGTGCAGGCGTCGCCGTCGTCGCAGTTGATCGGCGTGTTTTGACAGATATTGTTCACGCAGGCATCGGTCGTGCAGACCGTGCCGTCGTCACAGTCGCCGTCGACCTCGCAGCAGCCCGGGATGGGCGTGTTATCACAGTTTCCACCGTTGCAGGCATCGGACGTACATGGATCCAAGTCGTCGCAATCGATCGGCGTATTTTCACATATATCATTCACGCAGGAGTCGATGGTGCAGGGGTTCATGTCGTCGCAATCGACGTTGTCCACGCAACTGATCGGAAGGAACGTGACAGAAAGGGTCGGCCGATCCGCCGGTGTCGCGACGAACTCACTGGAGCGAACCTGAACGCCGTCGGTGTTCGTCGGGAGGACAATCCATCCCAGGTTCGTCGCTGGGGCGGCAAGCCAGGCAGTGACGCTGCTCGTCACGTCGATATTCTTCGCGCCCAGCGGACTGCCGGGCATGACCGCGAGGCTGGTGCCTGTGTGATCGCCCGCCTGAACACCCGGTGCGCCGCCGAAATTGTTGAAAGTCGTCGTGGCCTCATTCCAGTTGACCAGGACTTCTCGAAGATCACCGTCATTGCCGGTCGCATTGGCATCGCCGCCGATCGTGTAGGTCAGCGTTGCCGATTGGATGGTTGCGGTCGAGGGAATCTGTCCAGGGCCCGCACCAAAGATGTTGTCAAACCGAACGACCATGTAGACCGGCCCCGCCGGCGAGCCGTTGGAGGAATCCCAGCGGATGGTCTCGAGGGCGCCATTGATCACGGTCGGAACCGACTGTTCGAAGTAGGTGTCTTGAGTATCGTTGTAGCCGTTGAGACCGTTTCGGAAGACGACGGTCACCGGCAACAGCTCGCACTGACCGTTCGATGGATTGCAAGTGTGGCCCAGCGGACAGCCAATCGGGATGTTCTGACAGCCGAGCATCGGGTCGCAGGAATCGACGGTGCAGGGATTCCCGTCGTCGCAGTTGGCGGCGGTGTGTTCACACCCGGTCAGCGGATTGCAGGTGTCCGTCGTGCAGGCATCGCCGTCGCTGCAGTCCGTGGGTGTGTTGGAGCATACGTTATTGACGCATGCGTCGACCGTGCAAAGACTGGCGTCGTCACAGTCGGCATCCAGGTGACAACAACCGGGCACGGGCGTGTATTCGCAGATGCCATTGTTGCAGAAATCGGTGGTGCAGGGATCGCCGTCGTCGCAATCGCCGCTATCGATGCAGCCGTTGAGCGGGACGGGGAAGCCGAGCCAGCCGATTCGGTCACCCGATGGGCCTGCCGTGAGGGCCGGCGAACCTGCCTGTAGTTCATAGTTACAGGTCGTATTGACGAACATCGGGTTCGTGGACAGGTTGCCCGTGCCGCACTCGAGATGTCCCGCATTCCCGACGATGCTGTAATCAACATCGCCGCAACAGGTGTTCGCGCTGTTCGTCCAGAGGATACAACGCTGAATCGAAGTGCCTGTGCAGCCCTGGCCGTTCACGTTGGTGCTTGAGCCAAGCGTGCAGTTTGTCAGGATTGCCGGCGCCTGGTTGCAGCGAATGCCGCCGGGGCCGTTGAAGATGAGACAGTTTGTCATGGTGATGGTTGCCTCGGGGCCATCCACCAACGGGCCAATGCTCACGATCTTGTCGCGGCAGTCGTAGATGATGCAGTTTTCAACGATCGGCTGAGCGCCGGTGCTGTGATCGATCATGTCATCGCCGCAGTCCGTCATGATGCTTCGGCGAATGGTGTATGAGTTGCCGGGGCGATCGACGTGCAGGACGTCGCCGTCCACGCCGTTCGGCTCAGGCGCGCGACCGATGCGCGTGAACCAAGAGTCTTCGATCAGTAGAGTCAACCCTGTGCCGAGCCACTCGCCGCCGATGCCGACGCGAGAGAAAAGACAACGACGGAATGTGTAAGTGCCGCTGGATCCGCCGAGCGCCGAGGTACCCATGCCCGGGCAATCCGCGACGATGCAGTCATTAAATGTGAGTATGTGTGAATTCTCCGCGCGAAGAATGGGCGGTCGCGGATGGCTGGAAACGATGCCGTTTCCAGCGCCGGTGAAGAACACAAATGAGTAGGTAGAGTTTCCGTTGCCCTGATGGTAGATGCCGCGCCACGATGGATTGTTGTTCTGCGCATTCTGCGGAAGGACCATGGCCGCGGGACCGTTGGTGGCAAAGAAGTAGATGGGCTCGGCGCGCGAACCCGGTGCGCTGACACGACCGCCGCCGGTTGGGATGATTGCCGTGCCGTCGTTGACCGGTCCGGCATCGACCATAATCAAGGTACCCGGCAGAATGGTCAGCGTATTGCCGCTATTGACCGTGACGGTGCTCGTCAGGTGAATGACGCCGTCGGCGGGGCTCCACGTAAGGCCGGAGCCGGTAAGCGTGCCGGAGAGGTTTCTGAACAGCGCGGGATTATCGCCGTCGAGAACGGTGACGATCTTCGACGCGCTGTTTGCGCCGACGGTGACTGTTACCAGAATGTCACCCGGTGGCGTTCCCGCTCCCTGGTCCAGGGTGATCGAGACACTGCCGACGCCGTTGTAGAAGCGAATCGAATCGGCCGGGGGCGTTCCTCCGCCGGCGCCGCCGTTGAGCGTCTCAAAGATGGTGATTGAGGTCGGGACCGGGCTGCCGTCCGAGAGGCGGGTCGCGGAGACCGTGCCGAGTTGGGTGCACGTTCGCCAGTCGATGTTGCCGGAGGCATCGAGGATGTCGGCGCGGAGCGTCAGTGTCTTGCTGTCGACCATGCGCGTCGGCATCGTCAGCCGCAGGCCCGGCGTCGCCGGGGGAGGATCGTAGAGAACGGTGCTGGTGATGCTCGCCGTTTCCTGTGCCTGCCGGTCGAACGACTTGACCGTGATCGTGTTGATGCCCGGGTACAGGGTGTAGTTGTACGACCAGTTGCCCTGGTAAACGCTGAAGGTGGCCTGGACTCCATTGACCGTGACGTTGTGGGTGCCGGCCTGATTGAGCTGACCGCTCAAGGCAAGCATCGGGTTCGCGTTTGTATAGGGGGAGACTGGGATACCCGTCAGGGTGAGCGCGTCAATGGTTTCGTTGTTGATCGAATTCACTCTGCCAGCGAACCAGTCCTTGTACTGTTGCCGCGTAGCTGGGACGGCCGTGCTTCCGCCGGACGTGAAGAAGGCCGCGTTCGGCATCGCATCGAGGCGCGCGTTGATACTGGCGATGGAAAGATTGGTGGCCAGCAGATCGTTGATGTCCTTGACAAAGATCGGCGCGAAGGCGTTGTGCCTGAGGAAATTGCGCACCGACGCGATCGTGTTGTCGTTGTTGCCCGTGCGCCAGATGGTCTCGTAGGCGTCTCGAAGGACGGAATCTGTATCCCAGGTGATGAATTTCGCGTCGGGGCCGTTAACGTGGCCGGCCGCGTTCATGTACAGGTAGTAGTCATCGCCCGTATCGCGATAGATGCCGCCTTCCTTATTGCTGAGGATGTTGTGGAGGGCGAAGTAGCGGCACCACTCGTCCTCATCCACTGTACCGGCCACTGTGGCGGCGTATGAGCCTGCGGGCGTGTTGTTCAGGACGTTGCAGAGATTGATAAGGTCCGTGAAGTCATCCAGCTCTTCGTTGTTTTCCTTTGAGTAGCCGTTTCTTCCCCACATGTTGACGCGATAAGGGCCGGGGTCCGTTCCGCGCCAGTCGAGTGTCGCGGTGTTCTCACCTCGGTACAGGTTGCCCGTGGAATCGGTGCCGCGGTCGGGAACAACGGCGCCGCCTTGAGAATTCAGGAAATCGCCGTCGACGCGCTCAATGCAGGCGTAGAGTCCGTTGAATCCGTTGGAGCCGATGCTCGTCGTGTCGTAATTGATGCCCGTGAACCGTAGGCGGATAAACTCGCAAACAGAGGCCGGCAGGCCGGCGTCGCGGAAGATGTCGAAGCCGAGCTTCTGCCGCGTGGGTTGATTGCCGTTGAGGATGAGTCTGCGCACCGGAAAACCAAGCGGTGTGGTCAATTGGTTGTCGGTGGCGAAGTCAACCGCATAGGACCTGGGGAAAAGGGAGATGCTGCTCTGCCCGCGATAGCGCTCAGTGACGTTGTAGAACACCTTCCCGGTGTCGTCGATAAATGTGGCGTCAAACTCCGTCTTGCACGGGTCGAACGCCACCGGACTTCCATTGCAGGAAAGCGATTCCTGGGTGCTCTTATTCGGCCGGGACACGATGATGTGATAGACCGGAAAGTCTGTCGGCAGCGTTTCATTGGAGAACTTGCACAGGAGCGTCTGACACAGCACGCAGGTTGGATTCTGATCGGCCTGGCAGCCGACCGCGCTGCATGAAGCGTTGGCGGTGGAGTGATTCAAGGGGAACGTGCTGACCGCCGATCCATCGTCCGCCGTGATGTAAAAATCGTACTGCTCCCCGTTGGCCAGACCCACCAGTGTAGCGCCGTACGTGTCATCCCCGGCAGCGCCGTCGCCGTGTGCCCCGTCATCAAGCATCGGGGTCTGCAGATAGACGCCGGGAGAAACGGCGTCCTGGCGATAATTAAGTGTCACATTAGGAGGAGACATTCCGTCATCCAGGACCAGGGCGGTCACGGTCACCGGCGTGCTCGGCGCCGGAATCGACGGCGTGTGAATCGGTGAAATGATGATGGGGGCGGGCGCGGCATTAAATACGCTGTTCTGTGCCCCCGGTGTTCCGTTAGTTCCCGATGAAGCTCGCCATGAGGCAGCGTGCTCGTTGGGAAGATTCGGATTGATCAGTTCAAGTGAAGGGCCGCCGCCGTCCGGCTGCTTTGGCCACGCGCCGCCGTCGCTGTATTCGACGTCGTCCATCAGATTGCCGAAGCTGTCTCTAATGGCGACGCGCTCGCCACCGTTGCTCAGCGCCCCGGAGGTCCATTGGAGGGCGCCGGCATGGCCCGTGGCCGCTTGAAGCGCGGTCGGGTTCACGGCGATCACCAGATATGACGCCGGGTTAAGAAGCGTCGCCGGTGCGAAAGTGAATACGACGCCGTCGGAAATCACCCAGCCGCCCAAATTAACCTGGCTGGCTCCGGCGTTGTAGAGCTCTATGAATTCGGTGTCCTGCGTCGGATGAAGCACGTCGTGCGGATGGTAATTCAGCTCGTTGATCACGATCCGGATACCGACCGACAGCGACCATCCATAGCCGAGGAATGGAACGCCGCCCGGCGACGATACGATCGAGCCGGAGGCGAGATTGATGCTGACATTTCCGGAAGTCGGGGTCGCATACCCGGAGAACGTATAGGGCCCTGCGCCCGAACCGGACACGCTCGTAGCCGGTGAACCATTAACGGTGAGGTTGCCCGCAACGACGCCTGAAACGGCGGCGCTGAATGTGACCGACACCGACGGAAGTGTGTCGACGCTGATCAGTGAGGGAGGATCGGTCAGAACGACCGTCGGTCCGCTTGCACAATCGACCCCGGTGTATGAACCGGGACTGCCGACATCTCCTCCGGTTGATGTGGTGGAGGATTGAATGTCTGCGGGGAACGACAGAATCCACTCTTGAGGGTTGTTCTGTCCGAGGCCGGCATCGCAGACCCAGCCGCTGGAGTTCTGCGTGCGGATCGTGCCGGGAAAGTCCTGGTCGCCGTATTGAAGTTGATCGACGAGTGAATTCGAGGCGTCCCAGATGTTCAGCTTATCGTTGCGGCCCAAGGCTGCATCGACGGCGATGCCACTGATGATCTTGATGCCGGGGTCGAGATTCCAAGCAGTCCGGAAAGTGGCCTCGCCCGCATCCGTAATGATGACGGACTCGCCGGGGGCAATCGTTCCGAAGCTGCTGAGGTCGATGGTGCCCGGAAGGTTGGTGTTGTCATCAAAGCTGAAGCCGGTCATATCGACGGGATTCATCCCGATGTTCGTGAGTTCAAGAAACTCACCATTAAGACCGGCATACATGTACTCGGTAATGCGGATGGGGGCGTTGGACGGCTGGGGACAGGTCACACCCGAGCAGAGGGAGGCTTCGCCCTGAAAGACGCCGCCGCCGTTTTCGCAATCAGCCTGCGTAACGCCGTCGGCGCAATTACCCATGGTGCAGCATGCGCCGGTCGGCCCCGATGGACACGCGACGGCCGTGTATGAGCCGGGGCTTCCGACATCGGCGCCGGTCGACGCGACGGAGCCCTGTGCGTCTGCAACCACGGACAGGACCCAAAGGAATGGATCATTCGCACCGAGGCCCTGGGTGCAGATCCACCCGCTCGCGTTCTGAGTGCGGATCGATCCCGCAAATGTCTGATCACCGTAATCGAGTCGATCGACAATCGCAGATGAAGCGTTATAGACAAAGATCGAGTCATTTCGACCCAGACCGGCAACAACACCGGAGCCGCCCAGAATCTTGACTGTCGGCGCAAGGCTCCAGGCAGCACGGAAGGTCGCCTCCGCGCTCTCGGTAATCACCACTGACTCGCCTGCCGCAACGCTGCCGAAAGCGCTTAGGCTGAATGCGCCCGGCGTATTCGTGTTGTCGTCGAGGCTCCAGCCCGTCAGGTCGACGGCGCTGCCGCCGGTGTTCGTCAGCTCAATGAACTCACCGTTGATGCCCTGATACATGTACTCGGTGATGCGGATCTGCGCCCAAGCCGGTGTGCCGGCGAGAATGAAAAGTGCAAATCCCCAGGTGAATCGAAGTTTTCGGCTGTTGTTCATGTAATCACTTTCAACGCGCACAGTCCGCGAAAATGCCGAGTAAACGCCGGGCGGGAAATGCCCCAAGACTTTGAGCGACTAACGAATTTCTGAGACGCGAAAAGCAAGTCGCAAATCTGGCCACAATTTGCCCTGGCCGTACTCGAGACTCTGACCCTATTGTTGCAGCGATTATTAAGCGCGAGTCCAACTGGATGCATCTTTCCCCCGGGGCACCAGTCCGACGCCTCCCCGCTCAAAAGCGGATCGCGCCATTCATGAATTATTTGCGAACCAGCCGCAACAAAATCCATGCTAACGAATTGATTATCAGAATTCAAATCAATTGCCGGTCGGCCGCGTGCTCATTGGAGTGTCCAGATGATCCCGCGGGCCAGTTAGAGAATCGCGCTGCCCCTAACAAATGTGCCTTTAAGCGTGTTTTTATTGCACGAGGCCCGATTTCATCGCGAAAACTGTGCTGCCCCGTTTCTTAAGGATTCGCCTGGTTCGGCGGCAGGCGCATTGAATGCGATCAAAAGCAGGATATTTCCGGCCCAATCCGTCGTTGGCACATTGTCCGCGTATGAGAGGTGGGATCGCGTTCTTGCACAATTATCTATAGAAGATGTGGGGCAGACGACAGTGCATGTGCGTCAATCGACTCATTCATGGCTTCTCAATGCTCAGAACTCGACATGCGCTCGTTGCACCGGCTTATGACTGAGCAAGATGATGAGCGTGCGGGACAGCTTTGCATTGAGTCGTGAGCATGGGGAAACTGGAAACTGAACGTCTGGACACTGAACATTTCATCAAAGCCCGGCATGCTGCTTATCTGAACTGCGATTGATTTTTTGCCGGTAACCGTAACATTTGCCTCATTCTTTTAGGGTGATCCCTTGAACCCAAGGGCTGGGCCCTCTTCACCGGTTTGCGGAGGGGCATGACCACCGGCCAGCCCTCCAGGCCATCATTGGGGAATCGGACAGATCCCGACTCCGGGCAGCCGATTGGCGTCATTGGACACTCCTAACTCACGTCCCGGCCTAAGGCTGTGGTGAACTCCCGGGCTCATAGACCAATGGTAGTCCCAGAATTGTTAACGCAATCTTGACAATTCGGGGACCCCACCGTTAGAGTGAAATTACCCAGTCACCGGGGTTCCCATGCGAGCTTCGAGGTGTCGGGGGGTTGGCTCTAAGGAACATGGAGGGGATCCACGCAGCTAAAACGTTCCTCCGTGCATCCCTAATTAGAATTTCGGATCGCTTATTAGGACCCACCCTGTCCATGGCACGAATTTTGTCTAGGGGGTCCCCTAATGACACTCTGCCGTGTCAGTTGGTTGCCGGATGAGGTGTTTCGGACTTCGGATTATTTCCGCGACGTGAACTGAATCGTATGGTTGGAGTAAGGCTTGGCGGCAAGAGCCGGCCCTAGACCCGCGAGTTGACCCAGATTTACAAAGGGTACCCCCATGCGGGATCGAATGAAAATGCCGCCAAGCGCATGTCTTGTCCTGGCGGTACTCCAAGTTTCAGTTGTGGCCGCTGCCGAAGTGCCTTGGCCGGCCGAGGCGTTGAGCGCCGCGACCAATCTCACCGCCGTCGAAGGGCCCGGTACCAATGACTTCCACGTCAACATGAGTTCCGCGTTCTGGAATCCGCAAACCCGCCGACTCTGGGTGTGCAGGAACGGCGGCACCGGCGGTTCCAAATTCTGGGCCCTCCGCGAGGATGGAAACGGAAGCTTTGAGATCGACTATCAAAACGGGCTTCGCGGCGAATGGACTAACTTCGGCGACCTCGAAGCCGTCACGCAGGCCGACTACGGCGAAGCTGTCATCTATCTGCTCCTCGAAGGCGAAGAGCGCATCAAAGAATACTCCATCGCCACCTACGGTACCGCCGTACTTGTCAATAACTGGAACACCTCGCCGCACCTCCCTCTCAACGGTGGGTCCGGCGCCGAGGGGCTTTGCTTCGTTCCGGATTCGTTCCTGGCCGCACAGGGCTTCGTCGATGGCAGTGGTAATCCCTACCTCAGCCAGAACGGCATGGGCGGCCTCATGTTCGTCGCTCACCAGAACGGCGGACGGCTCTACGCTTTTGATCTCAATCGCGCGAACGGCACTTTCGCCTTCGTCGGGGCCTACAAGACGAACTACGGCGAGAGCTGCGAGCTGACTTTCGATCGCTCCGACGGCCGCCTCTACATCCTTCACGGGGCCGACTGGAATCGCGTCGAGGTCACCACGCTCGGCTCCACACTGGTCTCAGGTGAGCGCAAGCTCAACGAGATTCTCACCTACGGCCGTCCCACGGAAAGCCCCTCAAGCTGGAATCTTGAGGGCTTTGCCATCATGCCGAACACCGACTGCAGCAGCAATCAGCGCAGCGTCATATTGACCATCGATGACGGCGGTGCGAACTCACTCTATTGGTACAAACAGTTTCCCTGCACCTGCGGATCCACCGACGACGACGGCGACGGCGTGCTCAACTGCTCCGATACCTGTCCCGGTACCGCCGCCGGTCAGCCGGTCGACACGAATGGTTGCTCCTGTTCGCAGAACGGCCAGCAATCCCCCGCGATTTCGACGCACCCGTCTTCGGTCACCGCCTGTGTCGGTAGTTCCGCTCAGTTCTGCGTGACGGCCACGGGAACGGCTCCATTGAGTTATCAGTGGCGCAGAAACGGAGTCGACATCAGCGGCGCGACGGCGTCCTGCTACTCCGCCACGCTGGCCGGCGCCTACACCTGCACCGTGACCAACAACTGCGGATCCGTCCTGAGTAATTCCGCGTCACTCACCCATAACGCCGCACCGTCCATCACCGGTCATCCCGCCGCCGCCACGGTCTGCAACGGCCAGACCAATCAGTTCTGCGCCACCGCAACCGGCGCGGCCCCGCTGACCTATCAGTGGCAGAAGGACGGCGCCAATATCTCGGGCGCGAACAGTTCCTGCTATACCGCTTCGACGGCGGGCGCATACCGGTGCATCGTCACCAACTCTTGCGGCACTGCGACCAGCAATGCAGCCAACTTGACGGTCAACGACGTCCCCACGGTCGCCACTCAGCCGGTTGCGGCGACGATCTGTTCGGGACAGTCCAATCAGTTTTGCGTCGTTGCTTCCGGCGTGGGGCCGTTCACGTATCAGTGGCAGAAGGACGGCGTCAACATCGTCGGCGCCACGTCTTCCTGTTACACGGCGACCCTCGCGGGCTCCTATCGATGCATCATCCTCAATGCCTGTGGTTCGCGGGCCAGCAGCAGCGTCAATCTGACGATCGTCAGTGGTGTCGCGGTGACCTCGCATCCGACTTCCGGCTCGGTTTGCACCGGCCAGACGCGCCAGTTCTGCATAACCGCGACCGGCGGCGGCACGCTCACTTACCAGTGGCAGAAGGACGGCGCGGATATCGCCGGCGCCACTGCCTCCTGCTACGACGCCGCCCTCGCCGGCTCGTACCGATGCGTGGTCAGCAACGGCTGCAGCAGCGCGACGAGCAACAGTGCGACGCTGACGGTCAACGTCGCCCCCGCGATCACTTCGCACCCCATCTCGGGCAGCATCTGCTCGGGCAACTCACTGCAATTCTGCGTCGTGGCAACGGGCGCGACGCCGCTCAGTTACCAGTGGCAGAAGGACAACGTCAACATCGGCGGCGCGACCTCCAGTTGCTATTCGGCCACCACGCAGGGCGCGTACCGCTGCGTCGTCACCAACGCCTGCGGCTCGGCCACCAGTAACGCGGCGCTTCTGACCATTCAGCTTTCAATGACCTGGTACCGCGACGCGGACAACGACGGCTTTGGCAATCCGCTCGACTTTCAGATTGGCTGCTCGCAGCCGGCAGGTTACGTCTCCAATAACCTCGATTGCAATGATGCCAGCGCCGCCTACAACCCGAACGCCGTCGATGTCTGCGGACAGGACCGCAATTGCGACGGCATCGCTCCGAGCGCCGCCCTCTGGTATCGGGACCTCGATGGCGACGGTTTTGGAAACCCCCTGAACCTGATCTCTTCATGTTCACAGCCGGCTGGATTCGTGAGCAATTTCTTGGATTGCGACGACGGTCAGGCTGCCGTGAACCCCAATGCCCTTGAGGTCTGCGATGGCGTCGACAACAACTGCAACGGCCTGATCGATGAGCTTGGCGACAGCGATGGCGACAATGTTCTGGATTGCCTGGATATATGTCCCGGCACGCTGGCCGGCGCTGCGGTGGACGCAAACGGTTGCTCTTGCCAGCAGGTCTCACCCGGCGACTCCGACAACGACGGGATCGGCGACTGTGCCGACCAGTGCCCCAATACGCCGGCCGGCAATGCCGTCAATAACGCCGGTTGTGCTTGTGCAGAGATCATCCCGATTGTGGACTCGGATCGAGACCGGGTTCCCGATTGTGCGGACGCATGCCCCAACACGGCCATTGGCGCAACCGTGAATCAGGCCGGATGCTCGTGTCTGCAAATCAACCCGAATGCGGATGCGGATAGTGACGGCGTGCAGGATTGCATAGACCAGTGCCCGAATTCGCCGCCCGGTTCAGGTGTCAACGAGTTTGGTTGTCCCTTTGCCGATGCCCCGATCAATCCCGAACGACTGGGCCCGGGAACCAATTCCGGCGTCAGACCGACCGACCCACTGATTGGCGGCGGCGCGTGCGGGGCGGGCGCATCGGCAACGGCCACGCTTGGACTTGCTCCGCTGCTCGCCATGGGCTATCGCCGCCGGCGTCCCGGTTACATGGTTAGAAAGGTTCGCTGATCGCCGCATGGCGTATCGCATACGGTTGAAGTTCGCAGCCCGCTGAGGGGCGGGCACGTACTTTGAGCCGGTGCGGCTCAGCGGGATGTCTGGAATTCAGGAGTGGGTAGTCGGGCGTCGACGGGCTCAGATACCAGTTCGTGGCACTTCTCAAACCAGCGACAGTCCGGATTGCAACTTGCCGAGGGAGATCCGAAGCACATCGAGAATCCCTGTTGCCGCTGCGACTCCCAGATGAGGTTGAAGTCCGGCATCCACCCCGTCCGGATGGCCATGCGGAATGCCTTTTCCCGAACGAGATGACTGGGAGAGATGAAGGGCACAAAGCTCCGCACCGGCTTCGGAGTCGTTTCCACTTCAGACCCGCTCGATGGTGGGAATTGATGTCTGTGAGTGACCATCTGTGGTGCCCTTTACGCCAGCATCCTGAGTTGGTCCGTGGCGAAGTCGCCTTGTCAGGTAGGGTGGTATCGGCACGTGGCGCGATCGGCTGAAGTAAGTAAAGTCACCCCGGTGTGCTGGACGTACGGTTTCGGATTCGATCGTCATGGCAAGACGCGATAACTGTGGGGCATCCGCTGCGCCGCCCCCTTTGCAGGCGGGGCATCGCGGCAAGTCTCGCGCATGATCGGCCGACGGCGGGCCCGGTCCTTTGGGCCGTTAGGCGCGAGTGTTAACACTTCATGAAGTTCACATATTTGTCTCCTCGACTCCCCGGTGCTCAGGTGGCAGTCCCCTCTGGGGCAACTGGTTCGGTCTTCCCGGGTACTAAATCGAGGCCCTTCGCCGCGCGATTGTCCGGCCATCGATGGGTTCATTGCCTCCATGGCGAGTGTCGCCGTTGTGGCACCAGCGGCGCCGACTCGCTTCGTGACGGCGCCCGGCCCCGGGGCGCGACGGCGGCACGGAAAGGGGGGAAGGTTGCCGTCGCCCTCGCTCAGATTGCGTCATCGGTCAATTTCCCGGGATGCGGTATAATGCCGCCCTGTCGAAAGGACGTGCGACATGAGCTTTGAAGAACGGGGCGATGCGGTGGTCGCGGCGCTGGATGCCGAGGAGCTGAAGCTGATCTATCGGGTGCTGCATCAGCACCTTGCCGAACATCCGGAGCTGATGGACACCGATTTCCTCATCGAGTTGCAAAACTACCTGCAGCGGCAGGCGAAGGCCGCCGGTGTGGACATCAGCGATCACGGGGCCTGGGATCGCTGGGTTGGTAACGAAAATGCGACGCCGTGCGATGTGCGATTGGAGCGGCGACGACGGATTGAGCCGGAGTCGTGATTTGACGCGCTAACTTTGACACACGTCGGACGGCGAACTGATGATTTCAAATGTAACTGGAGGTCAGTCATGATGAGAACGAGCGTAAAGATCGGTGCACTGGTGCTGACATGGACCGTGGCGAACATGGCGGTCGCCGCGCCGCCCAAGAAGCCCGGCAAGGCCGACTTCTGGCCGCAGTGGCGGGGGCCCAACGGCACCGGCGTCGCTCTGCGATCCAATCCACCCACCGAGTGGTCTGAAGAAAAGAACATCCGCTGGAAGGCGCCGATGACCGGGCGAAGTCACGCCACGCCGATTGTCTGGGGCGATCGGGTTTTCGTCCTGACCGCGGTTGAGACGGATCAGACGCCGGCCGAGGCAGGCGCTTACGTCCAGCCCGGCGATGGCGAGGGTCGGCGCGGGGATCGGGGCCGCCGGCGCGGTGGCTTCGGCATGCGGAACGCCAAGCCGACCAAAGCCTATCAGTTCCAGGTGATGGCCCTCGATCGCAAGACCGGCAAGACGGTCTGGAACACGACCGTCCACGAAGAGGTTCCTCACGAAGCGGGCCACCCGGATGCGTCGCAGGCGTCCGCCTCGCCCTTGACCGACGGAGAGCACGTCTACGCCTTCTTCGGTTCCTACGGACTCTACTGCCTCGATATGAAGGGCAAGGTGAAGTGGGAAAAAGACTTCGGCGACATGAAGACGCGAAACGAGTTCGGCGAAGGCAGTTCGCCCGCTCTTTACGGCGACACGATCGTTGTCAATTGGGATCACGAGGGCGACGACTTCATCGTGGCCCTGAATAAGAAGACGGGCAAGGAGCTGTGGCGACGGGATCGCGATGAACCCACGAACTGGTCCACGCCGGTCATTTTCCGCGCCAATGGAAAGCCGCAGGTCGTCGTCTCCGCGACAAATGCGATTCAGGCTTACGACCTCAAGACCGGCAAGGATATCTGGAGTTGTCGCGGTATGACCGCCAACACAGTCCCGACGCCGATGATCGGTAACGGGCTGCTTTACTGCATTTCGGGTTTTCGCGGTGCAGCGCTGCTGGCCATTCGCTATGGGGCCGCCAAGGGCGACATCACCGACTCCGGCACCGTGGCGTGGAAATACGACAAGGACACGCCGTATGTGCCCTCGGCGCTTCTCTATAAGGATGTGCTCTATTTCCTCGAGAACAACCGCCCGATCCTGACCTGCCTCGATGCCAAGAAGGGCGAGCCACTCGCCGAAAAGAGGAGAGTCGAAGGCCCTGACATGATCTACGCCTCGCTCGTCGGAGCGGGCAACAAAGTGTACATCGCCGGGCGAAATGGAAAGACGACGGTGATCAAGCACGGCGGTGAGTTCGAGGTGCTGGCGACCAACGTGCTGGATGACGGATTTGAGGCGTCCCCGGCCATCGCGGGAGACGAGCTCTTCCTGCGCGGGCGCAAGAGCCTCTACTGCATCGCCGAGGACTAGCCGACGGACGCGGCCGTACCGGCGTCGATCGTCTGGGTCAACTGCTTGCCGATGACGGAGAAGATCCGGCTGGCCAGCACTTCGACCTGAAGCAGATTGGCCATGTCCTCGATCTGCTGTTCGAGGCCGTCGAGTGCCTTGGCGAGCACCGACACGTCGAGATTGACGCGCTCCATGCCTTCGATGCAGGACTTGAGGGCGACCTCGGGGTCCATCGTCTCGCACAGCGTCTTGGCGATGATGCTGCCCGCGCCGATGATCCTGGCCAGCTTCGCGCCGGCCGAGTTGGCGGGCAGATCGCCATGACTGGCATGGTGATATCGCGCGCCCTCAACCACGCTGACCGGCAGGTTCCACTGTTCGAGGATGAGGGCGGAGATTTCGCCGTGCGAGACGCCCATGACGTTGTATTCGGCGTGAATCCAGTCCTCGGTGCCGTGCGGCCGGTAGTTCGCGACGATGGGGCCGTAGACCTGCGGCATGCACCGCGCCATCACAATAACGCCCAGATCGGCCAGCAGTCCGCAGATAAACGCCTCATCCCGCTGCGTGGGCGACAGGACATCCGCGAACTTGCCTGACAGGATCGCGGTGGCCAGCGACCGCCGCCAGTAGTAGTTGATGTCGATCAGGTCGGTGGTCATCTCCTGGGTCTTCTGAACCAGATAGCGCGTGAGCACCAATTCGCGGACGCGCTTGATGCCCAGCAGCGTCATCGCCTGGTGCAACGAGGAGACCTGACGGGTCAATCCGAACAGCGACGAGTTGGAAAGCCGCAGGACATCCGCGGCGATGCCCGGGTCGGTGCTCAAAAGCTCGACCAGCTTGTTTAGATCGCAGTGCGGATCCTGCGTCATTTCATAGCATCGGGTCGCCACCATCGGCATCGACGGAATGGAGGCGGACCGCTTGATGGCTTCAAGTGTTTCGATTTGCAGCATGATGATCACCTGACCGGCGAGGCGCCCCTCGCATGGCGAGTACGCATGGGCTGATGGCGAGCGCGTCACCCACGCACTGACTTATCGGTGCAGGGCAAGGTCGGCATGAGGTGAAGTGAGAGCGGAAAGTAGCCGGGGATAAATGACGCACGAGGCCGCCCCCCCGTGCGGCCCCATACGCCTAAAAATGATTGCGGCACGCAGACGGCCCGTTGGTGCTCTCCGCCCGGCTCTCACAGCCCGAATTGCGAAGCACGCTTCCCGCAATCCTTGCGGGATGGGGTCGTCAACATGCTGGCCGGTCCCCGGCACAGGAACTATCGGTCCGGCCGTTTTGCAGATGAGTTATTTTTGGAGGCTGGTTGCGGCGTGCGGACTCACGCCGAACATCGATCGACCCATCGCATGGATGAGTCGAGCAGTTGATGTGGCCGAAACGCGGCCTTGTAGTTCATCCGCGCGCAGTCGCTGACGTAAAACCCCAGATACCAATAGGGCAGACCGCGACGCCGGCATTCTTCGATCTCGCACAACCCCCCAAAGATGCCCGGGCTTCGCCACGACTCGTCGGGATCGAAATAGAAATAGACGGAGGAGATGGCCGTCGGACAAAGGTCGAGGATGCCGACCGCGATGATCCTGTCGAGCACCGTGTAAGTCATCTCCAGTGATTGCGTGGGAGACTTGTAGAGAAAGTCTTCGAAGTCCTCGCGCCCCTCGCTCATGCTCCCGTCGTGCTGATGGCGGAGGTAACGCACGAACAGGTCGTACTTCGCGGCCGTCGGTTCCGGCGCTCCCAGGGCGACCCGGACATCGGTATTACGCCGTTGAACGCGGCGCTGCGACCGGCTCGGCGTGAATCTCGCCACGGGTACGCGAATCGGAACGCACTCGCGGCATCCGTCACAGACCGGGCGATAGACGAACTCCCCGCTCCTTCGAAATCCCCGGTCCATCAGGGCCAAATAGTCTTGAGGCGGAAGCAGGGGCGCGAACGTATACTCATTGACGGCCGTTCGTCCCGGCAGGTAGGGACAGGCATGGGCCGGGCCGCGTCGCAGGGGTAGCTGGGTCAGTGGGACAGCCCTCATGGCGTGCGGGTCCATGACAGATAGAATAACCATTGCAGCGGACTTCCGCCGCGCCGCGTGGCGCCGGTTGGGGCCGGAAAAACTTGAGCGGGCAAACAGGCCCTCGGAGGCGCAGGTCGCCTTCGCGATTGGGAGTCCAGCATGACCAGGTTTCTGATGGGTGCGTGTGTGGTGGCGGTATTGACGGTCGCGATGCCTGCGCAGGCAGGGTTGAAGATCGGCGACAAAGCTCCGGCGGTAAAAGCGGGTAAGTGGATGACGTCCGCTCCGCCGGCCCTGCCGAATGACAAGGGCGGCGAGAAGCACGTCTTTCTCGTGGAGTTCTGGGCCACATGGTGCCCGCCGTGCCTCAAGAGCATTCCTCATCTGGGCGAGCTCCATCGCAAGCACGGCAAAGACGGCCTGGTCATCGTCAGCGTGAGCAACGAAGACCCGGAGACCATCGAAAAGTTCCTCAAGAAGAACGCCTCCAACAAAAAGCTGGAAATGCCGTACCACGTCGCGGCGGATGATGAAATGGCGACCAACTCGACCTACATGGCCGACATCGAGTCGATTCCCCACGCCTTCATCGTGGACCGCAAGGGCATCGTGATCTGGACCGGCAATCCGCTCGATCCGGCGATGGATGACGCGGTCGAAGGCGTCCTCGCCGGCACCTACAACGTCGAAGCAGCCAAAAAAGCCGCCGCCACCAGTGAGAAGTACGAGGAGCTGATGGGCGTCTTGAAGACCGCCTATACCGAGGGCGACAAGGACAAGATCTTCAAGACCTTGGACGAGATGATCGCGCTCAAGCCGCAGGAACTTCAGCCGTACCTGATCCGCCGCCAGTTGATGGGCGAGTACGAAATGCAGGATCAGGTCGCCGCCTGGGACCAGAAGATCGAAGCGGCGATGCAGGACCACCCCGATTCATTGAACGATCTCGTGGAGTTCGAATTGCAGAAGCCCATCGCCGAGCGCAACCCGGGCCTCATGTACCGCAGCGCATCGCGTGCCGTGGAGCTGACGAAACGGCGCGACGTCGACACGCTCGCCATTCTGGCCGAGGTTCAGTGCCAGCTCGGCATGCTCGACGCGGCGATTGCCACCCAGCAGGAGGCGGTGGACCTGGCCGATGAATCATCGAAGGAGTCGATGAAGAAGGTGCTCGCCTATTTGGAAAGCGCCAAGGCCCTGACGAAGAAGGCTGGCTGATCGGCCCGCCTCATCGCGAACCGGCGCGGAATGTATCGAACGGACTCACCAAGCGGTGATCTCTCCGATCAGTTCTTCCGCCAGGTCCTTCACGGTCACGATCCCGAGACAGTTGCCCGCGCCGTCCTCGATCGCGGCGATGCGCCTGCGCTTCTGCTGCAGGACCGCCAGCGTGTCGAGCACCGTCGTCTGGGCGGATACGCGCGGAATCTTGCGGATCACCCGGTCGAGGCGATCATTCTCCCCCATGTAGATCAGATCCAAAAGGTGAACCACCCCGACGATCTGCCTGCGTTCGCCGGAGTAAACCGGCAGTCGCGAGTGCCGCGATGACTGAATCACCCCGCGAATGTCCTTCATGACCATATCGCTGCGCAGCATGACGATCCGGGAAAGCGGCACCATGACGGCCGTGACGGGAATACCGCGCAGCTTGTGGGCGCTTTCCAGCATGTCGATCTGAGTTCGCGAAAGGTTTCCCTCGGCGGCGCCCTCGTGAAGCATCTGGTACATCTGCGCCCGAGAGCCGAGAAACGTGCCGGTGCTGGGCGATGCCGTCCGCTTGAGAAAGAGCGTGCCGATCCAACGCTGAAGCCCGATCAGACCGACGATCCGAAAAAGCCTGCGCGAGACGACAAGCACCCGTGCGACATAAGGCATGATGCGATCGGCATGTCGCTGGAACAAGTTCTTGGGGACGATCTCTCCAAAGATGAAGACGATGGGGGTGAGGACGACGGTCGTGTAAAACTCGGCGCTCGCGGCGGCCTGTTTCTCGGTGAGCGTCGGCGCGGCGCTCTTCAGAATGAGATAGGCCATGCAAAGCGGCGCCACGTAGTTGGCGATGTTCGTCCCGATCAGCACGGTAGCCAGCGAATCGGGCCTGCTTTGCAAGAGTCCCTGCAGAAGCATGGCCCGCTTGTTCTTTCGGTGTGCCGCAACGGACAGCCGCAGCCGGCTCACGCAATACAGGCCGGTCTCCGCGCCGCTGTACAGGCCTGAAAAAAAGACGCACGCTGTACAGACCGCCAGCCCGACGGCCGCCTCGGTTGTGCTTAGCTCGGCGAGGATCATGCGGCGCCTCCCTCTCGACGATCGGCCGTCGATTGGGCGTCGTCCGCGGCGGCGAGCAGCAGCGAAAGGTCGGCGTTCTCCTGAGTCGGCTTAAGAAGCGTCACCATCGCCCGAAACACGCGCCGCTTCCGCATAACCATGACGCGCAGCACCACGTGGCCGATCGTCACCTCGTCGCCCGGTTCCGGCAGCCTGCCGAATGACTCAACGATGAGGCCGCCCACCGTGTCG
Source organism: uncultured Planctomycetaceae bacterium (assembly GCA_964498115.1). Lineage (GTDB taxonomy): Bacteria > Planctomycetota > Phycisphaerae > UBA1845 > UTPLA1 > UTPLA1. The sequence continues at coordinate 28,892 of CAZCGF010000023.1, forward strand.
AATCGCGTGTCCTCAATGGGCAGCTCAAAGGCCCGGCGGAAGTCGTCGATGTCCATCGCCGCGTCGACCGTAAACGTGTCGGGGCCCAGTCGAACCAGGCGCGGTTCATCGCCCGTCTCATCCGGCGCGGAGAGATTCCCCACGATGGCCTCGACAATGTCCTCCATCGCAATGACCCCGGCCAGCCCGCCGTATTCATCCACCACGATGGCCATCTGCGTGCCCGTACGTCGAAAATGCTGGAGAACCGACTCGGCGCCCGCCTGTTCGGGTACGAATTGCACCGGTTTTAGCAGCTCGCGGATCGGCTTGTCCGGATTCAGAAACGTGTCCCGCGCGGCGACCGTGCCGATGATGTTGTCGATCGTGCCTTCGTAGACGGGCATTCGCAGAAGCCGGGCGGTCTTGAACAGCTTGTCGAGATCGCGCCGGTCGTGCGCGACGTTGAACGCGCTGAAGTCCACCCGCGGCACCATCAGCGCGCTGACCCGCGTCTCGGAGAGCTCGACCACATGATGAATGATCCGGTTTTCCCGGTCGTCAATCAGCCCGCCGTCCTCGCAGATGCTCACCAGTTCCTGCAGTTCCTCCGCCGCAAGAGATGACCCCGACTGCGTCGTGCCGCCCACCAGTCGAACCAGCGGCTCGACGAAGAGGTTTTCCAATAGCCAGCGAAGGGGGGATGTTGCGATGACCAGACCGCGAATGACCGGCGCGATCATCAGCGAAAGCTTGACGCTCAGCGTCAGGGCGATCTGCTTGGGGAGGATTTCCGCGCCGAACACGGTGACCACGAAACCGCCGATGCCGATGGCCGTCGCCACCGCCGTCGATCCGCCGGACACGCGCACCGTCGTCACCCCCAGGACGGAATAGAGCAGCATGTTGATCGCCGTATTGGTCAGTAGAAGCGTGGACAGAAGCCCGCGCGGGTTGGCGCGAAGCTGGGCGACTTTGCGGGCGCTGACCGTATTTAGCGCCGCCAGGTCCGAAAGCTGCTTGCGCGTCAATGCGAAGAGCGCGGTCTCGCTCGCCGAGGCCATGGAGCTGGCGACGATCAGCGTCCCGATGAGCGCAAAGGCGGGGAGATTCTCGATGAGCCTGTCGATCAGGTGAGGTGACATCCAGCCTTTGATTTTAGGGCCGCGGCTGATTACTGTCGAAGTCGGGTGCAGACACAGAAGCCAACGACGAACGGCACATGACGTATTTCTGGCTGGTGATCATCGGACTTGCGGGCGGCGCCAGCGGCGGACTGCTGGGCATCGGCGGCTCGGTCGTCATGATCCCCGGCATGGTGCTCCTGCTCGGGCCCGACAAGCAGCATCTCTATCAGGCCGCCGCGATGATCGTGAACTTCTTCGTCGTCGGCCCCGCCGTCCTGCGGCATACTCAGGCACGGGCGACGCTGCGGCCGGTCACGCGCTGGACCATCCCCAGCGCGATCGTCGGCGCGGTCGCCGGCGTGTATGTCAGCGAGCTGTCGGTCTTTCACGGCAGCGGACAGGGCTATTTGCAGATCGTCTTCGCCGTCTTTCTGGCGTACGTCGTCGCCTACAACCTCCTGCGTCTGCGCTCGGGCCAGCGCTTTCCCAAGATGACCGAGGAGGACTCGACGAAGCTGTCGAAGTCGCTGATCGTGGCCGTCGTGGGCCTGCCGTCCGGTCTGCTCGGCGGCCTGCTCGGCGTCGGTGGGGGGCTCGTGGCCGTCCCAGCGCAGCAAGTGGCCCTGCGCATCCCGCTGACCAACGCCATCGCCAATTCGGCCAGCACGATTTTGTGGTCGAGCATCGTCGGCGCGATCGCCAAAAACAGCCGGCTGACCGAGCACGGCTTCACGATTCGCGAGTCGCTGCTGCTGGCGCTCTGTCTGGTGCCGTCGGCGATGATCGCGTCGTACTTCACCGCGGCGAAGGTGCACCGCTGGCCGGTGCGCATCATTCGATATGCATTCGT
>CAZCGF010000024.1:0-15089 GCA_964498115.1 uncultured Planctomycetaceae bacterium
ACCTCGGTGAGCATCTTGACCATCCGCTTGAGGCTCTTGCCCTCGGGATCTGTGGCGGCGGTCATCATCTGGACCATCGGAAGGAACTGGTCTTTGTAGGCGTTGACGATGGAGGCGAGGGAAATGCTCAGGTAGATATCGCTCTTGTCGAGCACGGCCAGTCGGGCCTTGGCCGCGGAGTCGCCGACGGACTTCGTCGCCTTGGCCACCTTGGTGACACAGTCCTGGCTGGGACCGAGGATGATGATCTTTTTTCTGACGGCGGCGTAGGCCGCATCGCCCATGACCATGCACTTGGAGATGCCGTCGGTCGCCTCTTCGGCGCCGAGCTTCTCGAGCAGGGCCTTGGGGTCTTCGGAGGCGATGAGAAGAACGGCGGCCTTATCCAGTCCGGCGTACTTCTGGGCGTCCATCATGACGGCGCAGATGGGGCTCTTGCGGTCAACCTGATCGGCCAGATTCAGCGAAGCCAGGGCCATCGTTGAAACGCCTTCCGGCACGGGCAGACCAAAGGCGGCGCCAAACTTGGTCACCTTCGCGTCGACGTTGTCGAGAGACGATGCGATCACGAAACCCCAGGCATCTTCCGGGATCAGGTCGAGCATGTCCTTCGGCGTGGCGGCACGGGCCGTCTGGCCGGTGAGGACGGCGCCCAGCGCCAAAACGGCGGCAAAGAACATCGGACTTTTTCTCATTCGCATCATCATGACTCCTTAGGGGATACAATTCGAAGTTGTTGTTTCCGTGGGAAACCTGCACAAATCAATCGGACATCTTCTTGTCGGGAACACCGGGCGTCAAGTAATCGACCACCGACGCGTCGCCCGGAACGTCATTTGCGGCGTGCTAATGGCTGCCACCCATGATCTTTGCAATTCGCCGAATACCCTTGGCGGCGGACACGGCGTCTTCGATCTCAATGGCCAGTCGGCCGGTCAACTCTCCGCGCTGAACGACGCAGGACCAGCCCAAGAGTGACTTTGAATGGGTGAGGACTTCGTAAGGGGGCGTCTCGGCGGGGCCGGACTTGTGATTGTCCCTGATCCCCACTTTGACGGTGGACTGCGTCGCCAACTCGGGCGCCGCGGCAATGAGCCGATCCATATCGAGCAGGACGATGATATTAGGTTCGGGTTGCAGCAGGCTTGTGATTCGTTTGACTTCCTCGTTCTGATCGAGGGTCGGCATGCCGGCCTTGCGCGCCTGGGCCAATGTGACCACACTGAGGGGCGGCTCGGCCATGCAGAAGATGACTTCGGTCGGGCTGAACATGGCATTCTGGAATCGGGCTTTGGGACCGTAGGTCTGTTCCAATTGCTGCCTGATAGCGGGCTTCATGGAATCCAAGTTCAGTTTCATCTCGTCGTACTTCAGGCCATCCTTCTCATGGCGTTCGAACTTGCTGCCGAGATCGCCGGCGGGCATCAGGAAGCTCATCGCTTCGTTGGCGTTTTCCTGGATAAAGCAGATCTGCTTGACTCCCTTCACCGCGTCTTCCAGGACATAGGAGCCGATCATTTCCATCGGGAAGACCAGTCCCTTTTGGGAGGAGAGCATGAAGGAACTGCCCTTCATCTGGCCGTAACAGCAACGAACATCGGAGACGATCTGCTTGACCTTTTCGCCGGACAGCTTCGGACCCACGATCTCCTTTTTCATGACGAATTCAGTGAGCCGCGTGGTCAGGTCCTCGCCGGGCGGGCAACGCCAGTTGGAAACCGCAGCCATCCAAAAGGCGCGGTCGGGCAGAGTCTTAAGAAGGTTTGAGGACTCGCGCGTCACGCCGCCCAGATAGCGGCAGACACCACCGCCCGATGAGAATCGATGTCGGTGCTCAATCTGAATCGCATTGTCGCTCAATTGGACCGCGAGGGTCACCGAGTCCATCTGAGCGACCAGTTCTGTGATGCCTGATCCAAACCACTGAAGGACTTCACGCGCCGCGGCCGCCTTCTGGGCGTCTCCTTCGGCGGCGATGCCCAACTGCATCATGTTCGTTGCCAGCGCGAGGATCGGTGCGATTCGCTCGCGCCAGCGCTTGAGGTTGAGGTGAACGACGACGTCGCCGCCGGACAGATGAGCCTTGTCCGCGTCATCCATCGCGGTCAAGGCGGAGGAGTTTGGATTGACGTTTCTGAGAACCCGCAGCGGGAGGAGTCGCCTCGAAACAAAGGCGATGTCCTTGCGCATGAGGATGCGAACCTTCTTCCCGTCGACCTCAACGCGCTTGGACCGCGAACCGTTTAGTCCGTGCGCGAGCTTGAAAGCGCCTGGATCGGCGGGGTGGAAGGCCACGACACAGTCCGAGCGATCAAAGGTCGGCCGGGTGAAGATGAGGACGATGGGCTTGGAGGCGTCGCAGCTCCCTTCGGGTATGCCGAGTTCTTCTGTCAGGTCGTTGACTTCGCGCGGACGATAGTCGCCCGATATGCGGCTCGCGATGGCCGTGAGGCGATCGTTGCTCTCGGTGATGTGCGGGAGAATCAAGAAGCCAGGGACATCGGCTGGCAGCATTTCAAGCACGCTGCCGGCGAACAGTCGCTCGTTCAGCATTGGGACGAGCATGGCCATGGCGGACAGGCGAATGACCGCCCGTCGCCACTGTTTCCCTGGTTTTGGTGTCATCATTTCGTTAATCAAGGTCCCTGACAGGGCTTATGGGGCCCCCACCCTAAGCCGAATCTAGTGGCCGCCCGGCCGCTTGGCAACCTGGCGGAACCATGCGAGGACGAAGGGCACAAGGAATAGAAACGATGGGGTTTACCCAGCTTCACGCCTGGATGGAGGCACGACGGGGCGGGAAGGAAGCGGGGTTTCCCGGACTCAGCACTGGGCTATGTCGGTCAATGCCGGACGGCGAGTCCAACGAGACCGGCCGCTGTAGCGTCTGTAGCTGGATTTCTCGTCCCTGGGTGCTGTGAATTGTTAAACGGCTTCCGGGGGTCTCAGGCGTTACCGTTGCCGGTCTTTTCAACCCACTCCGAGAGGGTTTTGACGAGAATCGGATTCATATCGCTGGCGGAGTAGCCCGAGAGGAAGCTGTCTTCCTGGTCGGTGGCGAGGTTTCCGACGTGGTCGATCCCGGGCAGTGCCCTGAACTCCGCGGTGCCGGGCTTGGACTTGTTGATTGAGGCGGCGATCAGCTCTGAGTCCTTTCGATTCGCCTGATAGTCGGCCTCTCCCCAGAGGACGAGGACTTTGGCGCCGACGCCGGCCCAGGCCTTGGCGTAGTCGGTCTTTTCCATCTGCATGAAGTAGTCGTATGGAACGCCCATGACGTAAGCGTCGCCGCCCTGTGTGCCGCCAACGGACTCCAGCGCTTCGGCGAGTCCTTCGATCTTTGCGAAGGCTTCAGACGGCTTGGCGCCGTCAGCGACGAGGGTGAAGAACTGCTCCAACTGTGAGGTTGTCTTGTCGATTCGCTTGTCTTCGGGATCGTTGAGGAGGAGCATGCGCCGGACCGCCTCGGACATGCCCGACTGAGCCGGACGGAAGATCGTCGCGCCGTATAGCGCGATGCCGCGTACGCCGGAGTCCTTCGCAGCAAACGGGGCCACCGCGCTTCCCATTCCCTGGCTGAGGATGAAAACGCGATTGGAATCGACGTAGGAGAGCTTGCTCAACTGACGTGCCGCGGCACGGTAGGCGTCGGCATCCATCTGGATCGTCGTCTTGGTCGGATCGCCGCCTTCGCTGTCACCGACACCGTAGCGATCGATGCGCATGGTCACGAAACCGGCGAGGGTCAACGCGTCGACCAGCTTCTTATAGGGATGGTCCGCCATCTGGGGCAACATCTCCATCGGCTGAGGACTCGGGCTGGGGAGGATCAGCAGTGCGGGGAGCTTTTTGTCGCCCTTGGGCCTGGTAATGTACGAGCGCAATCGCACGCCGCTTACGTCGACGCTGTCATATACGACCTCGTACTTGTCGGAGGTTTCGCGCGGTCGATCGGCGAGCGCGACATCCACGGTCAGCGTTTCCTCGCCGCGGCGGACGGTGAATGGAGCCTTATCGCCGGCGCCGAAGGCGCGGACAGCGGTCATGAAGCCGGGCAGATTCGCCACTTCGCTATCGCCGATCTTGATGATGACGTCGTTTGCCTTCAGGCCTGCCGCCTCGGCGGCCCCGCCCGGGACGATTCCCTGGATGAGCGCGCCGGCGCCGGGCTCGGTTGATCCTTCGCTCGGGGGAACGGGGGCAAGCTGAACACCGACCATGCCCCGGCGCTTCAACTCAGCGGCGGAGGCGGTGGAGACAATGCTCAGGCCAAAGGCAGAAACGAGTAAGCAACCAACGATCTTAAGCCGGTGTGGAGAATGCACGACAATCCTCACTTTCACAGAGTAAGCGGATGAAACTAATTTCGATGCTAACCGGCACAAGGCGCGCAATTGCGCGGCAGCCGATAGAAACATTGGGAAGTCTTATTTCACATAACGATACGCCGCGGGAGGCCTTTCGCCAATCAGAGTTCTTTGAGTTCTCGTGAATTGCGGTTCCGGCGATCGGGCCATAGGCTCGACGTGCCCTGCGTGGAAATGTCCAATCGCATTCGCAGTGCTTTGGTCGCGGAATGAATGACCCTTCCGAGGCGGTGACCTGCCCGCCTGGTGAGGGAAGATTAGGGAGATTGATGGAGAGAATACTACTCTGGCTGTCTGCCCGACGGTGGGTGACGATCGCGGTCACCGCGGCTTATGTGGTGCTCGTTGTTGGGTCACACGAGTTGATCCAGCGCAGCGTGATTGCCTGCTATGACCGCTTCTCGCGCGAGTCGGTGAACACAGTCGTTCGCGCGTGCGGCGTCGGCATTTCGCTGGCATTTGTCGTGTACATCGTCCGGCACCTGTCTCGGCCGGATGGACGGTGGACGAAAGTCATTTATCTGATTGTCACGCTTGGAATGATCGCGGCGAGTTGGCCGTGGTTGTTCTATACGGATATTGAGGTCGTCCATTTCCCGCAGTACGCCGTGTTGAGCATTCTCCTTTATGCGATGACACGGCGATTCGGGCGGGCGGTGTTTTACGCATCGCTGCTTGGCGCGGCGGATGAGTGCTTTCAGTATTACGTGTCGCATCCGAACTGGGCCATCAACCTCGACTTCAATGACATGATGTACAACGCGATCGGCGCGGGCTTTGGATGCACGTTGATTTACGTCGCGGTCGAGGGCCGGCTCTCAGCGTGCGGGTCGTTTCAAGGCGGACATCGCGCGAAACGCTCCGCTGCCGCTCTTCTCCGTCGAGCGACGCCGCTTTGGATCGTGCTGCTCGTCTGTTCAACTTGCGGGCTACTTTGGCAAACGGGACAGATGAGTCTCGATCCCCTGCCGGACGGGTCGAAGCCGAAATACGTCATTCGCCGATGTGGCCCGTCGGCCAGATATTGGGAGAAGACCAGTTGGGGCAAGCGGTATCACGAGCTAACGCCGCTTGAGGCGGGCGGTTTGGCGGTGCTTCTATTTGTGTTTTACGGCTCGCTGGACTTCATCGGGCGCGGTTATTCACTGGACAGAGCGGGCGACAAAGAAGCGGCGACGGGGACGAGTCGCAGTTGAATGTTGACGAACTCGAAGTCGTCGATGTCATCGCGGCAGATTACGTTGCGGATGACAAGCGTGTTGCGACCGGCGCGGAGCAGGTCAGGATCAAACGGGGCGACGAACGCGCCGAAGCTCCCATCCAGAGGCGAGCCAGAGAGACGCCGATCCAGTCGCCGGCCGTTGATGCGAATCTGATGCGGGCACTGGACGCCTTTGATCAGCATTTCGACCGCGGCGATTTGCATCGGCTGTGCGAGTTGCTCTTTGGTGAGCGTGAAGGTCGCGCGGAATCGCTCCCCCTCACTTTGACGCTGAAACTGGCTGTTGATGCGTCCCTCGAAGCGGTCGTTGCCGAGATGGTGGACCTCGGGATCAGACTCAATGGCGATCACGTCTTCCTGAATGCGCCGCAGCGGAAAATCGAGGACGAGCGTTTGCCCGATGAGGTCGGCCGCGGCGACGTTGACGGTGTGTGGAAGGTATCCTGGTGCGGAAGCGGAGAGGGCGAAGTGCTCGGGCACGTTTGGCGCGAGCATGATGTACTCGCCGTTGGGTGCGGTTGTCGCCGTCACGCCGGAGTGGCCGGGCAGGTCGAGCTGAATCTTGACGCCGGGAAGCGGAAGGAGCGTCTGCGCGTCGGTCGCTGTTCCGCGTATGGTGCCGATCGCGCCTGATGCGGGTTCGGTCGGAGAGGCGACTTCGGTTGGCAAGTCAAGTTCGACATTGAGCGACGAGAGCGCCGGCGGATCGACAGCGAGGACATCGACGGATGCATTGGTGTTAACTGCTATCGCCGAATCGGGGGCTGGTGTCGTCAATTGGACGAGCGGCTTATCGATTGCGGGCGAGTCGTTGAACGCCTGCGGCGAGATCGGCGTCGGCACGATTGAATGTGTCGGGGATGCCGGCGGTAGGGATGCGGCTGCCCGAATTCCCGGGCCGAGCGGTGACGGCTGGGCCGCGAAATGGAAGGAGTCCGATTGATCGGAGTCCGACGGCGACTGCTGCGGGGTCACTTCTGACGGCGTACTAAGCTCCGCGAATTGATTCATTTCGACTGGAAGATTGAACTCGATCGGGATTGCCTCGGTTGCGCGGGCAGGCGCTGACGACTCGGAGGCAGAGCGCGAAGCCGCGAAGACCGTCTCGCTAATGGGCGGCTCCTGGGCGCGCGAGATTTCGGGAGCGATGGCGACGACACTCTGGTCCATCGCCGGTTGGCTCGTCGGCCAGGGCGTTTCGGCGCGCCGCACTTCGCCGAGGTCAGCCGGGCGAGGAATGAATTCTGCGGGCGCTTCGCGAGCGTCAATCGGCGACGCCTCGCGCGGCGCATCGAGGACAAATTCATTGGGAGCAACGTCTGGAACACGCGGCGATGGGGCATCGAGCGGTGAGTCAGACGGAACCGCCTCGCGGATGACGGGCTCGCTGACGGACGAGCTATCCGGCGTTTGCGGGACCGATTCCATCGAGACGGTTGCGATCGGTTCGGCGGTGGGCAACTGAACGGCTACTTCTGCGCGGCTCGGCGATGGACGGATCGGCTGGGGGACGGCGGCATCGGTCAAGTCGCCTCGAAGCTGCATGGCGATTTCACCGGCCTGTGCGGTGGATGCCAGGGAGATCCGAATTCGATCGGACTTGCGGAACGCGGATGCGATGGAGGTCGTGACCTCAACCACGTTGAGGAGCATCATGAGCAGCAGGTGCACCAGCAAAGATGTGAGCAGGCATCGCGCGAGCAGGCTTAGTCGACGCTGCTTCATGTCGCGGAGCAGCGCCAGCAGAAGCAGCGAGAGCAAGAGGGCCAGGATGGCCATCAGGAGATTGGGGCCGATCAGTCGCCAGATTCCCGCCCAGTCGATTGAGGCGTGACGCGTTTCTACTTCGCGAAATACTTCGCGCGAAACGGTGCGGTAGAGGTTGTAGTCGGCTGAGGCGCTGTCTGACTTTGCCGTGTCCCTAAGCGCGGCTTCGACCGGGCGATCGGAGCTGAAGTGAAGCGCGTAACCGCCCATCTCCAACGAGGGATCGAGTTCGTTTGCGATGGAATTGACGGCTGCGCCGAGATTCGTCGGTGGTTCGATCTCGCCGCGGACCAGTCTGGCACGATAAAGGTCGAACCCGCCGAAGCCACCGGTTCTATCCGAGGAGAAGTAGAGAAAGTCACCGGCAGGGCTGAAGGCCGGGGCGCCTTCGTTGCCGTTTGAGTTGAGCTGATCAAGCCGCTGCGGCGCGGAAACGCCCGCGTCGGTCATTGCGCATTGGTAGATGTCGTAGTCATGCCGATAGGGGTCTTCGCGGATCGTGGCCTGCCAGGCGCCTTTCGGCGATTTGAGGTCTGACGCTTCGCGCGGGCGGTTCGAGGCGAAGACGATCGACCTGCCGTCGGGCGCAACCGCCGGGCCGTATTCGTTGAATTCGGAGTTAACCAATGTCCCCAGGTTGATCGGCGGCTGCCAACCCGAGTCGGCGTGCTGCGACATCCAAAGGTCGTAGCCGCCGACGCCGTCGGGACGATCGCTGTAGAAATAGAGCGTCCGGCCGTCCGGGGAAATCTCAGGGCCCAGGTCATCGTATTCGGTGTTGATCGCCGCGAGCGGCTCGGCGGGCTGCCAGCCATCGCTGGTCCGCAGAGAGTAGAAGATATCCGCCTGCCGACCGGGCTTGCCGCGCACGAAGAACATCATGCGACCGTCGGCGGAGACGCGCGGCTCGTACTCGTCGGCGGAGGAATTGAACTCGGCGGACATCGGCGCGGGCGGCTGCCAGAGAATCTCGCGCAGCCGCGCGGACTCGGCGGGCTCGCGAATGTCTCCGGCGTCGCTGTAAAACGTCTGGTGCCGCGGCCATAGCACCCACGCGGCCGCGCCGGTCGCGCCGGCCAGCAGCACGACGCCAATGATGATGAGCACTCGCTTCACGCGCCGCCTCACGAAGAATTACGAACCGCCCTCGAGCATGGTGTCGAGGTAGGGTTCCTGAATGCCGGCCGCCTTGCAGATGTCGAGCACCTTCACGACGGCCCCGTAGTTCGATCGTCGATCGCCGCGCACGCTGACCTTTTGCCCCGGATTCACACGGACGGCGTCCTCGACCACGCGGCGAAGCTCCTCCGACTCGACGGCCCGGCCGGCCATGATGATGCGGCCGGACTCGTCCACGTTGATGATGATTTCACGCAGGGTTGTGCTGATCGGACCGGCGGCGTCCGCGAAGGGAAGAGCGACCTGAAGTTCCCGCTCTTCCTTGTGGAAGGTCGTGGCCACCAGAAAAAAAATGAGGAGGAGAAACATCATGTCGATCATGGGGGTGAGATCGAGCATGGCTTCGGCGGCGGCGTCTTTGGCCTTGATGAGCATCGGCGACCTAACCTCCTACTGCCGCAGCGGCCTTGGGATCGAAGCGAATGTCCTCCGGCTCGTCGGCTGCGGCCCTGCGTGTCTCGGGCAACTCGGCGAATTCCTCGACGAACTCGACGGCAATCACATCCATCTCATTGACGAGGCCGTCAATGCGCGAGGCGAGCCAGTTGTAGGCCAGCACGACGGGGATGGCGACCATGAGACCGGCGGCGGTTGTGATCATCGCCTGGTAGATGCCCTTGGCGAGGAGTTCCGTCTTGCCCATTGCGTCGGCGGAAGCGGCGACGGTCTGGAAGGCGGTGATCATTCCGGTGATGGTGCCGAGCAGGCCGAGCAGGGTGGAGATCGAAGCGATGACCGCGAGGATGCGCATGTGCTTGCGCAGCTTGAACACTTCGCGCTCGCCGGCATCCCGGACGTATTTCTCCACCACGTCCACCGATCGGCCGAGCCGCTTGATGCCTGCGCTGACGATCGCCGCCAGTGGGCTGGCATCTTTTTCGCAATACGAGAGGGCCTGTTCACGGTCCTCGTCGACATCTCGCAGGAGGCCCTTGAGGCCGTTCATGAAGCCCGCGGGAATGATGCGCGATCGGCGGAGGCTGGCCATCCGCTCCGTGAAGACCGCCAGCGCGACCAACGAGCAGAGGCCGATGGGGATCATCATCGGCCCGCCTTTGATGACAAACTCCCACACCGATTGAGCCGACATGGGCGCGTCACCGCCGACGGGCGGCGTGGCTGACGACTGTGCCAAGAGAGCTGCGCTAAATAGACCGCATAGTATTGTCACGTTCATGGCTCCTCCCGCCGTTAGTGCCCGGGCACGCCAGCAACGGCTTCGCGCAACTGCTCGGCTGCCAAGGCGGCCCAACGGGTGTCGGCGTACTTTTTTGATACCTGCTCAAATTGACGTCGGGCTTCGACGTGCCTCGACAGCTTTGCAAAGCACCGGCCCGCCTCGTAGAGCGCTGCGGCGCTCCACTCGGGGTATGCGTAGAGAATGTCCACCTTCATCAGCTCGCGGGCCGCGTCTTCATACTTCTTACCGGCAAACAGGCATTCACCGATCTGGAATTGTGCCCGGGCAGCGGTTGGGCCCTGATGAGTCTCGATCACGCGCCGATAGCCTTTGACGGCCTCGTCGAGCCGGCCCTGGTTTTCCTGACACCAGGCGAGGCCAAACGCGGCCTGGTACGCATTCTCGGCTTCGGGGAATTGCTTGAGGTAATCGGCGAAGTGCTTTTCGCCGATTGCCCAGCGCTGAAGGGCGGACTGGCACTCGGCCATTCGCAAGAGCGCGCCGGCGAAGCCCGAGTCGGCTGAGCCCTTGTCGATGACGACTTGAAAATGCTCGACGGCAGCCGCGTGCCGATTGAGCTTGAAGAGGGATTCTCCGCAAAGGGCGTGGGCCGAAAGGGCCATGGTGCTGCCTGAGTGCTCTTTGGTGAATTTGTCGAGCTGCGAGGCCGCTTCGGCGAACTTGCCCTGCTCGAATTCGCAAACGCCCAGGCGATAGGCGGCCTGCTCGGCAACGTCCGAAGCCGCAGCATCACCTGCAAGAGTTGCGGCATCCTGCGCACGCCGGTAAAGCTCCGCTGCCTTTTTGCGATGACCGGCCGCGTCCTCCATGACGGCGAGTTCGAGAAGAGCGTGCGGGTTGGTGGGAGTCGCCGAATCGCCGTCGATCAGATTGCGGTAGGCGGTCATTGCGTCGTCGGTCCTGCCGAGCTGCTTTAAGCACCATGCTCGCTCATATCGAATCGCATCGCGCATCGTCGGATGCAACTCGGACAAGTCGAGATCGTCGATCAGCTTGAGCGCTTCGCCGGTTCTGTCCTGCCGGGAAACGGCGATGGACAGGCTGGCCCTGGCGGCGAGCTTTCGAACAGGGTCCTTCGTTTTCTTCATGACGCTGCGCAGGAGTTCTTCCGCGTCGGCGTACTTCTTTGCCGCCATGAGCGATTGGGCACGGCTGTAGCGCGCATCGTCGGCGAGGTCTTTCGGAAGACCGTTGTCTGCTTTGGCGAGGTACTCGGCCGCCTTGTCATGATCGCCCCGGGCCTGGGCAATCTGCCCGAGATGGCGGAGGGCGTGCGAGGCGAAGCGAGAGTTCTCATCGAGGTCCAGGACCTGCGTGAAACGCTTCTCTGCTTCGTCGCCGCGGCCGAGCGCCGCAAGGCACTGCCCTGTCTCGAAGATCGCCTGAAGGGCATGCGGGCTTTCGGGATGCTCACTGGTCAGGCGGCTCAACATGTCCAGGGCGGCGTCGAACTTCTCCAGCCGCTGCCGGGCGAGGGCACACTTGAGCATCGCGGAATCGACACCGTCTGCCCTGGCGTGTTCTTTAGCGTAATCGGTCAGTATCGCGTCGGCCTTCTGCCAGCGGCCGAGCTCAAAGCAGGCATCGCCGAGCGCCGGCATCGCTGATGCGAAGCTCGCGGCATCCCTGCTCTTCAGGCTTTTCTCAAGCAGGGGAACGGCCTCGCTGAATTTCCCCAGGCGGTGATGGGCGAGGCCGAGTCGATAGGATGCCCGATCGGCGTCGGGACTCTTCGGGTAGGCCTCAAGAAAAGTGCGATATCGCTTGATCGCATCGGCGAACTCACCGGAGAGGAACAGATTCTCAGCCGCGAGAAACTCAACATCCGACATCAAGCGGTGCTTCGGATACCGCTTGATGAAATCCTCGCACAGGTCGGCGCTGGCGGCGTACTCTGCCTGCTGATGCAGGGCCATGGCAGACAGGTGAAGCGCCTCCGCCGCGAGGGCGTGATCCGGCTGCTCTTTTACAAACCGCGAAAGGACTTTCGCCGCATCCGCATAGTCCGCCGCGCGGTATAGGGCAACGCCGTAATCGTATAAGAGCTCGGCGTGAAGCCGGCTCTTGGGGTACTTTTTGACTGCCGCCTTCAGTCTCTTCGCGGCCGAGACGAATTCGCCCTTACGGGAATCGCACTTCGCCAGCCAGTAGTCGGCCTCATCGGCGAGCGTCTGGTCAGCCTTCGCCGCATCTTTCAGAAGGGCAGCGGACCGATCGTATTCACCGCGCTCGAACCAGACGCGGGCCCTTTGCAGCGAGGCCATCGGCAGGCTGGGGTGATTCAGGGAGGTCTTGATGAATTCATCCCATCGAGCGCCGGCGGCGTCGAACTCTCCTGACACCATGAGGACGGCGGCGAGGCCCATCAGCGCGTCACTTTGCTGCTCGGACTTTCCATGGGCCACGATTTCCTCAAAGCGGCGACGGGCATCGTCGAGCTTTCCGCAGCGATGGAAGGATTGCGCTGCAAGGAGGCGGGCGCTTTCCGCCAGCGCGCCGGCTGAAAACTCGCGCAGGACGGCCTCACAGCTTTGGGCCGCTTCGTCGTGTTTGCCGATAGCGCTGAAGGCCATGGCCTCGAAGAACTGGACGCGCTCGCGCGTGGGATGAGCCGGCCACATTTCGGCCGCGGACGTGGCGGCGCGGATTGCTTCGTCGAAATCTCTTGCGCGAAACAGGCTCTCGACCAGCAGGGCCGCGGCATCCGGGGCCAGCTTGTGGTCTGCATGATGCTTGAGCACACCCTGCAGGGCCTCAGCAGCCTCTCCGGGCCGCTTCAGGAGCAACAAGCACTGGCCGCGCATAAGTCGAGCCTCCGCGTCGAAGGCAAAATCATCGGCGTCCGGCAATTGCTGAAGCTGTTCGAGGGCGGCTTCGGCATTGCCGCGGCGGAATTCGCAAACCGCAAGGCCGTATCGCGCCATGGGCGCCTTGGGATGCTCACCGTGTGCTTTTAGGAAGGCGCGGTACTCGTCAGCGGCCAGGTCGAACATGCCGCGTTGAAGGAGACCATTGCCGCCGTGGTAGTTGCGCAGCGCCGCTGAGTCGCTCGCCCCCTCGTCGGCGACGGCCGGGGCCATTGCAAGCAGGATCAAAGCCACGCCAAGACGCATCGGGAGTCGATGGATACGCGCGATCATCGGGACGCCTCCGAATCGCTTACGGTGATGAGGTGAACTGAAGTCATGTCCGCGCCGTGAGTCTGATACGAATCAAACCGGGACGAGGATCAATTGATTTTTGGTGAGAGCCTTGCGGTCGGACGGCGGACGCAGATGGTGCGCAAAGCGACCTCGCGAATAGGCGGGGCCGCTTCGCTGCGCCACCTCAGATACTATGTTCTGTTGGACTACTCTTCGTTGCCGTCGTCGTCGTCAGCGTCGTCGTCTTCATCCACATCTTCGTCAACGTCCGCGTCCTCGGCATCCGCCTCTTCGTGAGCATCGCTCTGTTCGATCGTTTGGTCGATCGACTCGGCGATCTCCTCGATCTGGTCCGCCTGAGCCAGAAGCACCTCACTTTGGGCTTCGATTTCCGATGCCTGCACGTCCAGTCCGTCGGCCATGGCGAGGTATCTCGCCGCCTCATCCTCATTCTGAGTCGCCTCGGCGCGATCGCGAATGCTGTCCGCCTGGTCGCGGAGCTGGTCGGCCTTGCGTTCAAGCTCGTCGGCCTGATGTTCAAGCTCGCGAGCCCGATCCAAGGCGCCACCGGACTTCAACTGAAGCTCAGTTCGGAGTTTTCGCTTCAATTCGCCTTTTGAGTGCTTGAGTGCCTTAGCAGCCTCTTTCAGCGCCATTCTTGCTTCGGCGGAGACCTCACCGCGGACTCGCCTGGCCTCTGCAAGGGCGCGCTCAATTTCTGCACGGGCCTCATCAGTGAGTTGATGGGCAAACCCTTGGTTGTGGGTACCTGCAGCGGCCCTGTGGGCCTTATGTGCCTCGTGCATTTCTTTTTCAAGTTGCCTCTTCCACTGCACGTCTTTGTTGATACGGCGCTTCGTGAGCTCCGCGACGGACGCATCCGGATCAATCATCCGAACAAAGGCGCCGAAGATCGTCTGAATCGCCCCGCCGCCGTTGACGCCGATCTTCTCCTCGCCCGGGTGGACCATGACCGGCACGTCATTGAGGACCATGAGCTCAGTCAGAGCCGACAGCTTTCCGGGAGAAAGCTGGTAATAGACCGTGTCGTCGGGCTGCTGAATCATGTTGACGAAGGCCTCAAAGATCATCTGCTGTTCGTGGGAAGCAATGACCTCGATTCCGTCCCCGGAAGCGCGGACCTTGATCGGAACGTCTTCGCGGACCATCAGGGCCATGAGCTTTTCGAGTTTTTCGCCGGAGAGCTGGTAACGCCGTGCCTTCTCTTCGCCAGACGGGGTCGGCGCGGCGGTCGAAAGAGGCTTACGCGGCACGGCCGGTCGCTCCGGCGTTCGAGCGCGGTTTTGCGCGCCACCCATTCGCTCGAGTTGATCGGCGAGCCGTTCCAATTGGCGCTCGAGCCGGTCAAGGCGATCGTCGACATTGTCTCCACGCCTCGCCGGGGGCGCAGTCGGTCCGGCCAGCATCAACTTGCCGGGCAGTGACGGCGCAGCCGGCGGCGAGTAAGCCGCAATCGGCGGTATAGCAGGCATCGGAGCTTCAACAGTTGCGACTCCGGGCAGCGGTGCAGTCGCTGCGACCGGCGGCGCCGGAGTGCCGACAACCATCACGGCGTGAGTGCCGCTGGACTTCGGCGCCGGCAATGCCGATGGGACGCCGGCGACAGAAACGCATGGAGCCGTCGTCTCAACCGATGCGCATGTTGCCGCCTTTGGGGCGCTGCATTCGGAGGAGGGCGGACACGACGACGCGGGCGTCGCCAGCCAGCCGGCCGATGCCAGAGAGAAGATGAGCGCGATGCCCGAAAAAGAAAGGTTGGGGGAGGATCGCTGCGTCATGACCATGGTCAGTCTCCTTGCAAATTGTCCGGCTCGCCCACTAATGACACCAATTCCGTTTACCGGTGCGGAAGCTCCACCCTCCGCAACGTATTGCCGCGTTACCAGGAGTGCCTCGGCGAACGCCCTGCGTCCACGCGGGAATAACCAGGTCACCCAGGCATCACAGCAATTCTCCGCTTCCTCGCGAAGACGCCCACGAACCCACCACACCACGGGATGCCACCAATAGAGGCTCCCGACAATCGTCTCGATCCAGGTAATCCAGTGATCTCGTCGGCGCACGTGGGCCAATTCATGCAGGAGGACGGCCCGTCGTCCGATGTCGTCGAGTTGACCCCAAAGCTCCCTTGGGAGAATCAGGCGCGGTGTCACACCGCACCAGACCATCGGTGACACGCGATCGGGAAC
>CAZCGF010000024.1:15189-30593 GCA_964498115.1 uncultured Planctomycetaceae bacterium
ACGGATCGGCGACGGAGTGCTCGGACCCCTGGGCGGACAGAGACCCGACCACGTCCGCAGCCGAGGCGAGCCTCGCCGGCTGATGGAGCGGAGCCGAGTCTTCTGTCCAGGGTGGAGTGGGAGCTTGTTGATGCCCTTCAGATCGCCGAACGGCGATGGAGGGCAATGATTCTGAGTTCGGGGCGGCGCTCTGCAAATCTGTTGGAGCGCGGACAATCGGATCGCTGTCGAGGTCAGCCCTGCTGCCCGGTACAAAGGACGGCAGCATCGGCGGCACGACCAGCCAGGCCAGAATGAATAACCAGAGCGCGTGCCTGGTGGGCGGTCGGCAAGGGAGCCATCGGCAGGCCGCCGCGACGATGAGCACCAGCGGAATAACCGCCAGAGCGTTTCGCCATAGTGCGTCGATCAGGAATGAGGCCCAGGACCCCATCAGCGTCGCTCCCCTATCAAGGCCGTGTCCAAATCACGGCGGTGATCGATCACGAGTCCGAGCGGTTGTCTCCCGCGTCCAAACGTTTGATCAAATCCTGGAGTGCGTCTATCTCATCCGGCGTAAAGCGCTGGGTCTTGATCAACTGCAAGACCAATGGGCCCGCCGCACCGTTGTAGAGCTGCTTCACAAGTGTCTTGAGCCGGTTTCGAGTGATCTTGTCGCGCGAGACCAACGGCTTATAGACGTAGGCCAGGCCCGACTTGTCGCTGGCCACGAGTTCCTTCTGCTCCAGCCGCGACAGGAAAGTCAGGACGGTGGTGTAGGCCACCTTTTTGCCGCGGTCGTGCAGGACGTTCATGACATCGCGCACGGTGGCCGGCCCCTCGTCCCACAAGACCTTGAGGACTTCGAGCTCGGCATCACCCAAATCGTATTGGCGGTCGGTCATGGGATATTCCCTTACACCTGCGCGGCCCCCCGAAGGGGTCAAACCTACTACAAGTGTCGTCATCCTACTACAAACGTCGAAGGGTTTCAACGCTCACGCGAAAATTTTGGCGGCATGATGATTTTTGGGGAGGGTCGAGACGGCAAGTACTTATCGCTGAAGCTTTTTGAATGCGTAGGGCAGGTGATCGATCAGGTCTGTTGCAATCAATGACACCTTGCCAAGCGATCTTGCGGCCAGGTCACCCGCCAGACCGTGAAGGTGAACGCCCAGAATCGCGGAATGAATGCCGGACATCTGCTGTGCAATCAATCCGGCGATGATGCCGGTCAGCACGTCGCCGCTACCACCGGTGGCCATCCCAGGGTTGCCGGTCTTATTGACGTATAGGTTTACGCCGTCGGTAACGATGGTTCCGGCGCCCTTGAGGACGACCACTGCACGATAATCCGGGTGGTCCTTGCCGCCGGACATCTCTCTTGCCGTCTTGACGGCGTAGTCCTGACGATCCGCCTGAATCTCGGCCGTCGAGACGCCATGCATCCTCGCAAGCTCGCCGGGGTGCGGCGTAATCACCGTGCGGAAGTGCAGAGCGCGATCCCAGCCTGCGCCGTCGCCTACGGACTTGTGCAGGACATTGAGCGCGTCAGCGTCGAGGACGACGGGCGCTCTCGCATCGTCGCCGAAGGAATTGATCAACTGCGTCAGTGCCGCGTCGAACGCGCTGTCGCCGCGACCGATGCCCGGCCCGATGGCGACGACGGAGGGTGCGGTGGGCTCATTGAGCAGACCGTAGTCGTGAAGGTCTTCCATCGCCTGCCGCGGGTCGATGGTGCCCTGCGCATCTTCGGGGAGCGGGAGTGTGGTGGCGCAGGGGCAGAGCGTGGCGACGGCCGGTTGAATGGAGCGGGGACAGGCCACGGTGACAAGGCCCGCTCCGCTGCGCAGGGCGGCATTCGCCACCAGCGCCGGCGCCCCGATCATGCCGCGCGAACCGCCGATCACGAGAACGCGACCGAAATTGCCTTTGTGGGCGTCTTTGGCACGGGAGGCGAGCTTGGGAAGGGTCGAAATCCGGCGGATTCGGGGCTTTGGTAGAGACATACGCGCGAAGTCCCATTTGACCGTGGTTTATCGGCACTCATCGAGCCGGCCTCCGAGCACGCTCGGCGCGATGGATAGGCTGCTTCGCTCGCCTAGGAGCCGGTCGATGGCTCGCCAAGCCGATTGATCTTTGCAGCCAATGCGCCGGCGCCGAAACCGTTGTCGATGTTCATGACGGCCACTCCCGTCGCGCAGGAGTTGAGCATGGCGAGCAGGGCTGCGAGCCCCTCGAAGCTCGCCCCATATCCCACGCTGGTCGGCACGGCAATGACCGGCGCCGCAACGAGGCCGCCTACTACACTGGCCAGCGCGCCTTCCATGCCGGCTGCGACGATGACGACCCGCGCGGCCCGCAGTTCTTTTGACTGGCTGAGCAGGCGATGAATCCCGGCCACGCCGACGTCATAAAACGGCTGTGTGCGCTGATCCATGATCTCGCAGGTCACCCGGGCTTCTTCAATGACCGGCATATCACTCGTTCCGCCGGTGACCAGGGCGATGATGCCCGTCGACTGGGCCGCGTTTTGCTGGCGAAGCGTGATACATCGCGCAGCCTCGTGAAACTCGGCGTTCGGCGATGCCTTTCGCACGGCCTCGTACTGGCCAGCGGTGGCGCGCGTCGCGAGCACATTTCCACCGGCGGCAGCGAGCTTTTCGAAGATGGAAGCCACCTGCTGGGCGGTTTTGCTGGGGCAGAAGATGACCTCTGGGAAACCGCAGCGGATCGCCCGGTGATGATCGACGTTGGCAAAACCGATGGACTCGTAGGGCAGGTCACGCAGCCTTGCGACGGCGTGCTCCACCGGAGTTTTTCCGGAGCGAACGGATTCGAGAAGGTCTTTGAGGAATTCTGAGTTCATGGGCTTGCGACTGGGGGTGCTTCAAATCTTGTCGCGCCGGGTCAGACAGTCAGACAATTTCTCACGGCGCATCACGGTTTTCAGCCATGCTATCGCGGTTTTCGCCGGTCGCAAAGGGAGGCCCGTTTGACCCGCGTTTTGAGCGGCGTATACTTGGTTTTACGCGACCCACGGATGGTAGTCGTTGGTCCTTTCTTGGTTGGAAACTATCTCATCGAAATCGGTCGCTGCTCCCTTGCCTTGGCGGCAGGAATTCTGATATGGTCGATGTACCAGTCGTCTGGGGATCAGGACAAATGGACGAACAAGACATCGCCGCGCGAAAGCTCGTGGAGTTCGCACGCCCTTATTTGTTAAGGGACGACCTCGCGGGACTTGCCCGTGACCTTGACGGTTCGTGGTCCGCGGATTGCCTTGCCCTGTTTCTCGAATCGCACGACGCCGAGACGATTCAGGTCGTGACGATCGCGCTGGGCCTTGTGGGGGACATGTCGGCTTGTCCGGCGTTGCTAGAGTTGCTGCATCGCGATGACCCGCGACTCATTTCGCTGGCCGAGGACGCGCTTTGGTCGATTTGGTTTCGTGCCGCGGGCCCGGTCGCACAAGGCGTACTTACGAAAATCGCCCCGCTCATACACGACAAGGAAAGCGATAACGTCATCCCCCTGCTCACATCCCTGATCAAGACTTTTCCAAATTTCGCCGAGGCCTATCACCAGCGAAGCCAAGCATACTCACTTCTGGGGCGCTATCAGGCGGCCATGCGCGACGCGAAGCGCGCGATCGACCTGAACCCGGCCCATTTTGGCG
The DNA here is from genome assembly GCA_964498115.1 of uncultured Planctomycetaceae bacterium. Classification (GTDB taxonomy): domain Bacteria; phylum Planctomycetota; class Phycisphaerae; order UBA1845; family UTPLA1; genus UTPLA1. The sequence goes on from CAZCGF010000024.1 coordinate 18,848, forward strand.
CGATGGCGAACATGGCCAACAGCCTCGTCGCCCTCGGTCGCTATGACGAGGCTCTTGGTCAATATGAGGCGGTGATGAAACTGCATCCGCACATGACCGACATCGATCAGGCAATCGAACAACTTTCTCAAATGCTGTCGGACGGTCGAAAGCAGCGGACTTCCCTGTCGCTCGTGCACGAGCAGGACTGATCCGCGGGAATGACCCAGCGCCGGCCGCCGAGCGAAACCCCAACTAACCACTACTGTTCGAATAATCCCGAAACACTCGTCTGCTGGTGAATGTTACGGATGGCCCGGGCAAAGAGCGGGGCCGCCGAAATGACCTTTACGCGTTTTGACAGCGGCTCGAAGCGGTATTCGAGCGTGTCGGTGATGACGAGTTCCTTGATGGGGCTGGCGTCCACTTTCGCCATCGACCCCTCGCTCATCACGCCGTGTGCAACAGCCGCGAAAATATCGCGCGCCCCTTCCCTTTTGAGCCGCTCGGCCGTTGCGATCAGCGTCCCGCCGGTAATGGTGAAATCGTCCACGATCAACGCGTGCTTTCCTTTCACGTGCCCGATGATGCGATTGACGAAGGCCTTCTCCCGATGGCCCTCGCGTGTTTTCTCGGCGATGACCGTCTTGGCCCCGAAGAATCTTGCATAGGCGTTGGCCATACCGGCCGCACCCACGTCAGGGGCGACCACCACCCAATCGTCGGGCTGTCGCATCTTCCGCTTGTAGTGCGCAGCAATCACCGGAAGCGCATAGAGATGATCCACCGGAACGCGGAAGAATCCCTGAATCTGCGGTGCGTGCAGGTCCATGGTGACGATGCGATCCACGCCCGCCGCCTCCAGACAGTCGGCGCAGACGCGCGCACGAATCGAGACGCGAGGTTCGTCCTTTTTGTCGCCCTTGCCGTATCCGAAGAACGGAATGACCGCTGTGACGCTGTTGGCGGAGGCGCGCTTGAAGGCGTCGATGAAGAAGAGTATCTCCATGAAGTGATCGTTGACCGGATAGCTGAGCGACTGGACAAAATAGACGTCCCGGCCGCGCACGTTCTCGCCAACGCGGACGAAGGTATTTCCCTCGGAGAAAAAGGTCGTCTCGCATCGGCCCGGCCGGACCTTAAGGTTTCTGCAAATGGCGGACGTGAACTCTCCGCTGCCGGAGCCAGCGAAGACGAGCAACTTCCCGTGCGTTGACATGAATCAGCCTTTCTTGCCTCAAGGAGCGAGCCATCATAGCGACGCCGATGCAGCCCACAAGCAATGCCACGGGCGTTGCCAGCCCGGCGGCATGGAAGATCGGCTCCTTTCGTTTTCGTCGCCGGCATGTCCGCAAATTCGCGGCGCATGTACAATGAGCCGGCCGCAGGACGCACGAATGGATCATGCCTATCAGCAAGACAACCCTTGATCTTACATCGAACCGCGATCATGACGCGTCTGCGTCGGATCAAAAGGACTTCGGGAGGATCTGTCGCTGCATGGTCGGGGCCATCGCCGGATACGCCGGCGTCGTTGCGATCGTGATGAACATTCTGCTCCGTGTCTTGCCGAGTACGGAAGGCTTTGTCCACACGCAGGTGACCCCGCTCTACATGGCCATGTGCACTCATGCGGTGGTCGCTGCGTCAGCGCTCGTCGGTCTCCTATTGCTGAGGCAAAGGCGCGTCGTTCGCCCGATGCCGCCGCGATTATTGATCGTCGCCGCGACCGTTTTTGCGCCGATCTCACTCGATCTCGTGGTTGGCGCGTTCTACCCCCTGCCGGATGAAAAGACGTCCGTGTTACAGCCGCACAAGAGCCGCGGATGGAGCCAGCGACCCAACGCAACCGGCGACTATTTCGGCATGCCGACGAGAATCAATTCGCTAGGCCTGCGCGGCGAGGACTTTTCGGTAGCCAAACCCGCGGGCGAGTTTCGTGTCCTGTTCGTCGGAGACTCGATCACTCTTGGTCTGGGCCTCCCCGATGAGGACACTTTTGTGCGGCGCATTGAACCCCTCCTGGTCAATGCCGTCGGCGACCGCACCGTGCGAACCATCAACGCAGGATGCAGCGGTTACACGACATGGCAGGAAACGGATTATCTCGAAAAGGAGGGACTGGAACTCTCGCCTAACCTTGTCGTATTGAATTTCTGCCTGAATGATGTGCTCGACGTACTCAATACCGAGGGGAAGCTGGTGCGCGGCCGCCCGTGGATTCAGGAGTATCCGCCGCTCAATCACATGAGCGGGCTTGCGCGAATGGCGGCCTACTACTCGGATCGCCACCGCGCGCAGGAAATTCGGGAGCAGCGACTCTGGACGAATGAGAATGTCTTCGGTGGGCCGCGTCACGAACATGTGAGCTTTGAGGCACTCTTCGAGCAATCACTTGCCCCTCGCATCGCGAGTGCATGGAACCGGATCTTTGATGATCTGAGTGACTTTGATAAAGCCTGCAAACAAGCCGGCGTGCCGTGGGTGCTTCTCTCATTGCCGATCCGAATAAAAATGCCGCCGGATGCGGGCGCCAGAAGGATCATTGCCCGACTCAACGGATGGGCGGCTTCGAAAGGCGTGCCGCACCTGGACGTCACCGAGGCATTTGTTGAATGGGCTGACAGGTCGAGGGCGCCGGTCGAAGTGCTCTTCAACGACGAAGTTCATCCGAGCCCGGAGGGTTCGCGCATCATTGCCAAGGAGTTGGCACGTTTTATCATCACCGAAAAACTCCTAAAAAACGCCGGACATGCGGAACAGGGTGCCCCCGCAGAGCCCTGAGCGGAGTGACACGACTCGTGGCGGGCCAAACCCTGTGCTATCCTACCCATGTTGGCAGGACCAGACTGTCATGAGTCTATGAGGTGACAGATGCTTACGCCGTACTTTCCCGAAGAATACGTCGACTTCAGCCGGCCTGAGCCGCGGCAGGCAATGCTCGACGCCTTGAAGCTCGTTGAGTCGCAACTTGGCCGCAGCTATCCGCTGCGCATCGGCGGCAAGAGAATTGAGACGAGCGCAAAAATCGAGTCGATCAACCCCGCCAAGAGCGATCAGATCGTCGGCTCGGTCAGCAAGGCCGGCCTCGACGAGGCCAACGCCGCGCTGGCGGCTGCCGAAGGGGCGTTTAAGTCGTGGTCGCGCGTCGCTCCTGAGGTGCGAGCCCGTTACCTGCTTCGCGCCGCCGCCGCCATTCGTCGCCGCGTCTATGAATTCTCCGCGTGGATGGTTTATGAGGAGTCCAAGTCGTGGATCGAGGCATTCGCCGACACCTGCGAGTGCATAGATTTTCTGGAGTTTTACGGCCGGGAGATGATGCGGCTGGGCCCCGCGCAGCCGGTCTCGCCGTATTGCGGCGAGGAGAATGAGCTGCGCTACATTCCGCTGGGCGTTGGTGTTGTGATCCCTCCGTGGAACTTCCCGCTGGCGATCATGGCCGGAATGACTTCCGCGGCCCTTGTCACCGGCAACACCGTCGTGCTCAAGCCTGCCAGCGCCGCCCCCGTGATCGCCGCCAAGTTCTATGAAGTTCTCGAAGAGATCATGCTTCCGCCAGGCGTGGTCAACTTCTGCCCCGGAAGCGGCGGGGCCATGGGCGACGCGCTGGTCGATTCGCCGAAGACGAGATTCATCGCCTTCACTGGATCGCGCGAAGTCGGCACGCGCATCTTTGAGCGCGCCGCGAAGGTGCACCCCGGCCAGATCTGGCTTAAGCGCACGATTCTGGAGATGGGCGGCAAGGACTGTATCGTCGTCACCGACAAGGCTGATATCGACGAGGCCGCCGAGGGTGTCGTCGCGGCGGCATTCGGTTTTCAGGGGCAGAAGTGCTCGGCGTGCAGCCGGCTGATCGTCGATGAAAAGGTCCACGACGAACTGGTGCGCAAGGTCGTCGATCGAGCGTCAAAGTTGACCATCGGCAACCCGACGAAGCCGGAAAACTTCTACATGGGCGCTGTCATCGACAAGTCCGCGTTTGACAAGATCAACAGTTACATCGAGATCGGAAAAAAGGAAGGCAAGATGCTGCTCGGCGACGCCAAAGCGCCGACCGACGGGTTCTTCATTCCGCCGACGATCTTTGACGACATCAAGCCGAATGCGCGGCTCGCCCAGGAGGAAATCTTCGGCCCGGTCCTCGCGATCATTGAGGGCCGCGGCTTCGACGAACTTCTGGCCATCGCCAACGGCACCGATTACGGCCTGACCGGGGCGATCTACTCGAATGACCGCATGGAACTGGAGCGATCCCGACACGAATTCCACGTGGGCAACTTGTACTTCAATCGAAAATGCACCGGAGCCCTGGTGGATGTCCAGCCGTTTGGCGGCTTCAACATGAGCGGGACGGACAGTAAGGCCGGGGGGCGGGACTATCTGCAATTGTTCATGCAGGGGAAGAGTATTACGGAACGGTTGTAGTTGGACACCCTCTATGCGGTTATCGCCGGTTTGGAGCAACGACCGCGCAGTTAAGCGTCGTCATTGGGATCACTACGCCTTGACCCGCTCGCTCCGGAATTGCTACATTATGCCAAGTGAGCCGGGGCCATTTCCTGCCACACGTTTTGGGGCCATTTATGGGTCAAGCCTACCGTAATTCACTGGTCAAAGACCGTACCAAGCGGGTTTTGTCACATACGGGGTCACTCTTGCTCTTGGTCCTAAGTGTTTGTCCCCTCGAATCGACGGCTCAATGTATCGAAGATTGGAAACCGGGGGGTTCATTGCCGGGACTGAGCGGACCAGTTCTTGCTATGACACCTTGGGATCGAGATGGGGATGGGCCTGAAGAACCAGTCCTGGTCGTGGGAGGCAATTTCGGGATCGCCGGTGGTATACGAACGAACAGGGTGGCGGTGTGGGATGGAAAGGAATGGAACTCGCTTGGTAACAGTTCTCTCACTGACCTCTATGCTATCACCATTTTCGACGGAATGCCGGTCATCGGTGGCTGGAAACCCGGACCCGGAGGCGGCGGCGCGATCTCACGCTGGAATGGCACCAGTTGGGAGAGTGTCGGGCCTAGTCCGTTTTTCGACATTGTAAAATCTCTGACAGTTTTTGACGGGCAGCTCATTTGCGCTGGCGGTTTCTGGTCTTCAAATGGTAGCGGATACGTTATGCGGTTCACCGGATCCACTTGGGTATCATTGTCTACCTCTTCTCAGACAGCCAACAATCCTATTGACTGTCTCCAAGTGTACGACGGCAACCTAATTGCCGGTGGTCGCTTCTCCCGCATTAACGGTGTCGTAGCAAATGGTATCGCACGTTGGGATGGAGTCCAATGGCATGCAATGGGGACCGGAGTCGTAGTCAACCAGACGTTGGGCATCTTCGCACTGATTATTCATGAAGGCCATCTGGTGGCCGGAGGTTCGTTTTCCTCCATGAATGGACAATCCATGTGGAACATTTCCAAATGGAACGGGGAATCGTGGTCCCCATTTAGCGCGAACCCGGGAATAGTCTATGAGATGACCGTTCACGATGGAGCCCTTATTGCAGGAGGACCGACTGTCAGTGTTGGTGGGACCCAGTTCAATCACATTGCTCGTTGGACAGGCAGTCAGTGGCAACCGATGGATGGTGGGACCGATGGCAGTATTTACACTATGGCATCATTTAACGGCTCACTTATTGCCGCCGGTAGCTTTTCGTCCGCCGGTGACGCTGCCACAAAGAACATTGCGGCATGGAGTGAAGAGAATGCGTGGTCTTCGCTGTACCACGGAATAGACGATGCGGTACTTGCGATAAGAAAACATGGCGGACACATGGTTGTCGCTGGACGATTTCGAAGTATCGGGGAGTTAAAATCGGCTAATCGAATTGCAAGCTGGGATGGGCAACTATGGGCGAGTCTCGGGACAGGCTTTAATGATGAGGTAAGTGCGCTTGGAGAATTTGAAGGACAACTTGTTGCGGGCGGACTTTTCACAGAAGCTGGAGGAAAGGGTGCCAATCACATTGCGTATTGGAATGGCGTGAGCTGGGAAGCGATTGGCGATGGCTTAAGTGGCCAAGTCCTCGCGCTATGTGAGCACAATGGTCGATTGTTTGCAGGCGGGAACTTCTCGGCCAATGGTTCGTATCCCGCCAGTGGCATTGCTCAATGGGACGGAGTAAGTTGGCAACCGATTGGGTTAGGTATTGATGGAGTTGTGTATGCATTGACCGAGTTTCGCGGGGACCTTATCGCGGCCGGGATTTTTGGAACTGCGGGCGGGCATCCAATTGATTACGTCGCTCGCTGGGATGAATCGGACTGGCATCCTATTGGTGATGCTGTTTACGCGCCAGTCTTCGCGCTTGCAGTTCACAACGATCGCTTGATCGTTGCGGGATACTGGCTAGGGGGCGTGTATTCAACTGTGGCTGCATGGGACGGAGAAACTTGGGAACCCCTTACAGGCACGACCTTTTTATCTAATCAAGTGAATTCACTTGCCGTAATTGATAACTACCTCGTTGCCGGCGGCCAATTCACGATTCTGCCAGAGATGAATACCTTCGGGCTTGCATGGTGGAGTGGTACTGAATGGTCGAACTTTGGAACCGGACTAATCGGTGACTATGACTCGACGACTACGGCTATTACACAATTTGATGGTGATATGGTCGTCGGCGGCAGCTTCTTGGCTGCCGACGACCACGTTTCCCCGTACCTCGCCCGTTGGGGGCCCCCGTCACCGCAGATCACCGGCCAGCCAAATGACGCGTCTCAATGCGTGGGCGGGCAGGTCGTTCTAAGTGCCAGTGCAACTGGCGAGCCGCCGCTTTCCTATCAGTGGCTACGCGATAACGAAGTACTTCTTGACGGACCGAATGTCGTCGGCGTGAATGATCCGACTCTAATCTTGACTCATATCGACCTGACTGATCATGGACATTTTCAGCTTCTGGTGACCGATGCTTGTGGAACAAGCCGCTCGCGCAGTACTCAACTCACCGTTGCTTGCTGTGGCAGCCGCGCATCCGGCGATCTGAATGGAGACGGTCGCACCGACGGTCAAGACATCGCCCCTTTTGTTCAGTCGATCCTCGAGTCATCCCGTGCCGGTGCCGAAGTCTGCTACGCCGATTTTGACTACGACCGAGTCATGTCAGAGCAGGATATTCCGCACTTCGTATCCGCCCTGCTGGCCGAATAGGCGATGATGTGTCAGGCCATCTGGTCAATCTGAAATCAAGACGGGCTTCGCGTAATATTGCGGCATGAACAGCGATCAGGTCGAACTGATCCCGCGCCGCCTCGGCCATCGCGCGATCTTGATCACCGGGTGTTTCCTGCTCATTACGAGCATCGTTGCATGGGCACACCGGCCTTCGCTCTCAGCGCGGGCTTACTGCTTTGACGATCAGGAATACTTCATCGACAACCCACTGGTGAGATCGCCGGGGCTTGACTCGGTCGGGCGGTTTTTTGCGGAGGTCTTTGAGCCGTCGACCGTGCGGGGCTATTACCAGCCGCTGACGATGGTCTCGTTGATGCTCGACACGGCGATGGGCGGGTCGGCGGACAATCTGTGGCCGTTTCATCGTACGAGCCTGGCGCTGCACATCGTCAATTCGCTGCTCCTGTTCATCCTTCTGCTGCAGTTGTTCGGGAGCCCGTGGGCGGCGGGGCTGGCGGCGGCCCTCTTCGGGGTACACCCGTTAACGGTCGAGCCGATCGCATGGGTAAGTGAGCGCAAGACTCTGTTGGCGGCGATGTTTGCCCTGGCGAGCCTGGTGTGCTACGTGCGTTACACCCGGACGCGGGGCCGAGCGGCCTATGCGGGCGTCGTTGTCGCTTTAGTGCTGGCGATTCTCTCCAAACCGACGAGCCTTCCGCTACCGGTCATCATGCTTCTCGTTGACTATTGGCCGCTGCGGCGCGACGTGCGGCGATCTCTCGTCGAGAAGCTGCCGCTTTTTGCCGTCGCAGCGCTTTCGGCATTCGTCACCTATGAGTCGCAGGCCCGAACCTTCGGCGTCGAACTGCCGGGCGAGCACTCGTGGATCGAGATTCCGCTGCGGTTCTGTCATAATGTTGCGTTTTACCTTTTTAAGATCGTCCGACCGATGGAATTGTCGCCGCACTACCCCGTGCCGGAACCGATGGGACTTTCGCAACCGATGGTGCTTGCGGCGGTCATCGTGACGGCACTGCTCGCGGCCGGAGCGGCGCTTTCATTGCGGCGCTCACGGGCGATGGCTTGCTGCCTGACGATCTTCGTCGTAGGGCTTCTGCCGACGATGCAGTTCGTGGGGTTCAGCGGAGTGATCGCGTCGGACAAGTTCGTCTATCTCCCCGCGCTGGGGATTGTGATGCTCGTCGCGTGGGGGCTGACGACAGGCATCGATGCACTCAATGCCGGTAAACATCGATCGGCCGTGGTGTTGATCGTCCCGATGCTGCTTGTTCTCGCGCTGGAGACAAGCGCGACGCGGCGGCAGCTGGGGCATTGGCGCGACACTCGGTCGCTATTTGCCCACATGCTCACGATCGCACCCAAGTCGGACCTGGTTCACCTGGGTCTTGGGATCGCGCTGGCCCGTGAGGGGTCGCCCGGTGAGGCGGAGACGCATCTTCGCGCCGCGGTCCAGCTTGAACCGCTGCGGGCGGATTCTTATGTCGCGTTGGGCGATCTACTGGCGGCTCAGAACCGTCACGGCGAAGCCACTGCGGCGTATTGGGAGGCGATTCGGATCGAACCAACCCGGGTCGCGACACACCTAAACCTCGGCGCGGCCCTTGCGGCGCTGGGGCGGACTGAGGAGGCGATTGCGGCGTATCGTGAAGCGCTACGGCTGCTGCCCGACTACGCTGCGGCGCATCGGAATCTGGCGGGTCTGTATTCTCGCGTGGGCAAGGTGAACGAAGCCGCGGAACATGCCGACGCGGCGGTACGTCTGATGCCCGGTGACGTATCGACGCTCTTTGATGCAGCGGTGATCCTCTCCAAGGCCGGACGGGCCCGCGACGCCGAGCAGGTGTATCGCGAGGTGCTGCGGATGGACGCGGCGCATCTGCCGGCGAGGAACAATCTTGCCGTGCTGCTTGCCATGCAGGATCGCTATACCGAGGCGGAGGTGATTCTGCGCGAAGGTCTGTCGAAGGGCCTGGAAGATGCCGCTCTGCACAATAACCTGGGGATTATTTTCGACTCCTCGGGACGACTCGATCAGGCGGTGCAGCAGTTTCAGGCGGCGGTGCGGCTTGCGCCGGATTTCGCAGACGCGCATTACAACCTGGCTGGCGTCTTCGCGACGCAGAATCTGGTCGAAGACGCGATGCGACAATACCGCGAGGTGCTTCGCATTGCCCCAGATCACGATCGAGCCCGCTATCGACTGGAGGAACTGGAGAACCTGCGGCCAAACACGCAGTCGCATTAAGGCGTGATTGCTAGTTCGGGTTGGGCTGGGTTGTCGGCGGGAGTTCTTGTTCCTCGCCGCTATCGTCTTCTTCGGCGGGATCGACCTCTTCGGTATGCGGCTGTGGAGTATCCGTAGCGGCCTTGACCGGACCGATGTCCGAACTCTTCGCAAGCGTGATCGTTCGCTCGAATCTGCGCCATCGACGTTTGACCGTCAGCGTGATGCGTTCGCCAGCCGCGCGGTCGCTCAGCTCGCGCAGAAGCGCCTCGAGATCGCTGATGGGGCGCGCATCCAGCGCGACGATCAGGTCTTCAGGCTCCAGCCCGGCTGACTTCGCGGGGGAAGGGTCTCCTACCGCCGTGATTCGCGCCCCGCGCGATTGCGGCAGGAGTTCGTCCAGTATGTCGTCGAGAAGTCCCGGCTCCTGCGGGCCGAGCACGATGCCGATCTTTCCCGGCTCGATGTCTTCTCCGCGTCGCAGTCGATCAAGGACTTCGTCGATACGATCTCGCGGAATGGCAAAACCGATGCCGCTGTCGTACCAGTCCACTCCTGCGAGTGCGCCGCCGCCGGAACCGGCCATGGGGACAATGAGCCCCAGCACGCGGCCGTCGATATCAATCAGCGCTCCGCCGTAGTTGATCGGCGAGGTCTTTGCATCGGTCTGTATGGCAAGACGATTTCGCCGGCCGAGGGCGCTGACAATCCCGAGGGAGACAAACGGCTGCGAGCCGCCGAGGCCGTGACCACAGGCGAGAGCGTACTGCCCCAGGACAATCTCCTCGCGCGGCGCCCAGGTCGCAGCGTGCAGATCGCCTGCCTCAACGCGCAATAGCGCGAGTCGGCGAATGTGGTCGCGGGCCAGGAGTGTCGCTACCAGACGTCTATCGTCCGCGAGGCGCACGGTGATCACGGTCGGCTCGCGCACGAAGTTGAAGCTGCTGGTGACGATGAGTCCATCTTCGCTGAGGATGATGCCGGTCGAGGGACCGTCGGCGATTTTGAATCGTTCTGAGACTGCGCCGCGCGCGCCGCGCCGGACCGGCTGAGCGCCGCCGACCGTTTCGATGGTCACAATCGAGGGCGAAACGACGTCCACGGCAGCGCGCACGACGGCCGCCGTTGCCTCTTCGTACAAACGCTCCTGCGCAGCCGACCCGTCAGGGATCTGACCCAATGGCAGAAGCGATAGCAGCGCGACCAGCAGGTTCATCTCATCGCCTCCACGCGGAGCGACAGCGTTTGAACATCCGGGCCGCGTTTGACAACCACCTGCACGGTCTGACCGGGAAGAAGCCGAGCGACCGCCTCGTCGAAGGTTGCAACATCCCCCACGCGCCGGCCATCGATGGCGAGGATCAGATCGTCCGGCTGAATGCCTGCCTTGGCCGCGGGAGAGTTCGGGCTCACGCGCTGCACATAAGCCGACACCTGCCGATATCCGAGGCGCGAGAGCTTGATTCCCAGGTAGGGACGACCGGTCTCCCCTTCGGCGGCTGGCGGCTGGGGCAGCTGGTCAACAACTGAAGCGCCGTCGGAATGGAGGAACTCGACGAGCGCCTCTCCGGGGATCGCGAAGTTGATGCGCGTGTTCGTCGCGGCGGACTCGATGACTTTTCCGACGAGACCGATGAACCTGCCGCGCGCGTCGAGCAGCGGGCCACCGGCAGCTCCGGGGTTGGCCGTGAGGGCGTCGATCACCAGAACTTCGCCGTGCAGCTCCGATTCCTGAGCGAGTCGCATGGCATCGATCATCGTTCGCAGACTAAGAATGCCCTTGCACACGGATATCGACTCACGGCCGTCGGCGATCTTGAACCAGTTGCCCAGCGCCACGACCGTATCGCCCTGGCGAAGCTCGCTGCTGGACTGCGGCGACAGGAACGGTAGTGCCCTCGCATCGATTCGAAGCAACGCTAACTGGCGAAGCTCGTCGGATCGCTCCAGCGTCGCGTCGAAGTGTCGCCCGTCGGCAAGCACGACCTTGACGCCTTGAAGGTTTACGAGAAGCGACAGCGCCGTCAGGATTCGGCCATCCGCCGAGACTAGCACGCCGGAGCCGTAGCCGTGCTCGCGCCCGACACGGGGGCCATAAAGTTTGACCACGCAATCTGCGGCACGATGAATTTCCGGGGAGATGCGCTGCTGTGCGACTGCGTGACCACTGCCAAGCATCGCGCAGCAGATACAAGACCAGGCCGCATACAGCCCGCCGCGTCGCAGAATGTTTGGGCCATCAAACATCATCTTGCCTCGATCGCCATTTCGGTGAATGAATCCTCGGCAAACAGCGTTTCGCCGCGATACACCCATCGCGCGCGCGGCATGCGCATCGCCCCGACGCTCTGGACCGAACCGTATTCATAGCGAAACACGATCCCCGTGCCCGCGTGGG
>CAZCGF010000025.1:0-3858 GCA_964498115.1 uncultured Planctomycetaceae bacterium
GCGGTCCAGAGCATCATCGAGGCGCGCGAAAGCGGCGGGCCGATCCGGGACATCTTCGACTTCTGCGAGCGGATCGACGCGCAGGCGGTCAATCGCGGCGTGGTTGAGGCGCTCATCAAGGCCGGCGCGTTCGATACCACCGGGGCGATGCGCAAGGCGCTGATTCTCGCGCTGGATCGGGCCCTGCAAATGGGTGTCGAGGCGCAGCGGGACAAGGCGAGCGGACAGCTCAGCATGTTCGGCGGGGGCGGCGCGGAGGAACCGCCGCCGGCGCTTTCGACGCAGGAATGGTCCGAGGCGGAAATGCTGGCCCAGGAAAAGAGCGTGCTGGGCTTTTACGTGACGAGTCACCCGCTTTCGACGCATGCGGAGATGCTTCGCAAGTTCGCCTCGGCGGATTGTGCCGATATTCAGCATCTGCCCGAGGAGACCGAGATCGTCGTCGGCGGGATGATCAGTCGCGTGCGCCTGGTGACGACCAAGTCCGGGCGTAACGCCGGATCGAAACTCGCGGTCCTCGTGTTCGAAGATGTGACCGGCTCCATTGAGGCGGTGGTCTACAGCGAGGACCTCGAAAAGTATCGCGATCTGATTGGGCCGGATCGGCTGGTGTTTCTGCGCGGCAAGGTGGATCGCCGCCGCGAGGACCCGTCGCTTCGCGTGTCGGAAGTGATGTCGATGGAGGAGGGCCCGGCGCGGCTGGCCGACGCGGTGATTCTCAATGTGCGCAACAGCGGGATGGAGGGCTCGTCGCTGTCTCAGTTGCGTGAAGTCTGCGCGGCTCATCGGGGGGATCGCAACCTGTTCCTGCGCGTGCAGACGCCGGGCCAGATGGTGACGGTCCTGCGCTGCGGGGTGGAGATGTGCGTGAAGCCGGATGATGCCTTCGTGTCGGAAATAGAGACGATCCTCGGGCCCGGCGCCGTTGATGTTGTGGGCCAGCGCCGAGCGAAGCCGGTCCCGGCGCCGCTGCCCGACGAAGACGAAAGCGAGTCGGCGACGGAGCTTGCCGAGGCCATGGCCTAGCGAGCGCGGCTCGTTCTCGCATTTGGGTGCACGCGGTTCGACGTTCGTTCGGACGCGCCTACAATAGCGCCACGGAGGGACTTGGCGGCGCACCGATGGAACCCACTACGATTGAAATCAAAAATGCGCGGGAGCATAACCTGCGCTCGGTCTCGCTCACCCTGCCGCGCGGGAAGCTGATCGTCTTCACCGGCGTCTCGGGGAGCGGCAAGAGCAGTCTGGCCTTCGACACGCTCTATGCCGAGGGGCAGCGGCGCTACGTTGAGTCGTTGTCGTCATACGCCCGGCAGTTCATGGGCCAGATGCAAAAGCCCGACTGCGATCAGATCACGGGGCTTTCGCCATCCATCGCCATTCAGCAGAAGACGACCGGCTGGAACCCGCGATCGACGGTGGGGACGATCACGGCGATCTACGATTTTCTGCGCGTGCTGTTTGCGCGGATCGGCACGCAGCATTGCACGCAGTGCGCCCGGCCGATCACGGCGCAGTCGCGCGAGCAGATCACCGCGGGGATCCTTGCCGCCTTCGGGGGCGAGTCGTCGCGCGTTTTGATGCTCGCTCCGGTTGCCCGGGGGCAGAAGGGCGAGTTCCGCGATTTGTTCGATGACCTGCTGCGGGCGGGCTACGTGCGGGCCCGGGTGGATGGGGAGGTCGTCGCCCTGCGCGAGGACTTGGCGCTACAGAAGAACCGTCGGCATGACATCGAAGTGGTGATCGATCGGTTGACGCTCGATGAGAAGGTGCGACCGCGACTGGCCGAGGCGGTTGAAAGCGCGCTTCGCGTGGGCGCAGGGACGCTCATCGTCGCGCCGGATGCCGGAAAGGTCGAAGGCAAGCCGGGCGGAAAGCGATCCGAGGCCGGCGAGAAGGTGTTTTCGTCAAAGTACGCCTGCACCCATTGCAACATTTCATTCGAGCCGCCGACGCCGCAGCTCTTCTCCTTCAACTCGCCGACGGGCATGTGCCTGCGATGCGACGGGCTGGGGGAATTGATCGACTTCGATCCCGAATTGCTGGTGCCCGATCCGTCGCTGAACTTTTATGCGCCCTGTGTCGCGCCGATGCGGACGAAGGTCGGCAAGTGGCGGCGGCACATTTACGACGGCGTGGCCAAGGCGGTCGGGTTTGACATTCGCAAACCGTGGAAGGACCTGCCCAAGAAGGCCCGCGAAGCCCTGCTCCACGGGACCGGCGATCGGCACATCACCTACGAATGGCGATGGTCCGGCGGTCTGTGGAAGCACGGCGGCACGTTTGAAGGCGTTATCGCCGAGTTGCGCGACAAGTATCGAAAGGCGAAGGCGGCGTTTGTTCGCGAGTACTACGAGAAGTACATGCGCCGCGGGCCGTGCCCGGAGTGTCGCGGGTCGCGGCTCAATCGTCAGGCGATGGGGGTGCGCATTGCCATTTCCGCGGGCAAGAAGGGCGGCCCGAACATTCACGAATTGTGCGCGATGTCCGTCGCGTCGGCGGGTGAGACACTGGCGAATCTGAAGCTTACGCCGGTGCAGGCCATCGTGGCCGAGGAAGTGCTGAAGGAGCTGCGCACGCGGCTGGAATTCTTGATGAAGGTGGGGCTGCACTACCTCGCGCTGGATCGCACGGCCCCGACGCTCTCCGGCGGGGAGCTTCAGCGCATTCGCCTGGCAGGTCAGATCGGCGCGGGGCTCGTCGGCGTGCTCTACGTGCTGGACGAGCCGTCGATTGGACTACACCCGCGGGACAATGAGATGCTGCTGGAGAGCCTGCTGACCCTGCGCGACATGGGCAACACGCTCATCGTCGTCGAGCATGATGAAGCAACCATGCGGGCGGCCGACGAGATCGTGGACTTCGGCCCGGGGCCCGGTGTGCGCGGCGGCGAGGTGGTCGTGCAGGGGACGATGGACGACATCGCGAAGAGCGAGCGGTCGCTGACCGGGCAATACTTGAGCGGCAGGAGAGAGATTGAGGTGCCGAAGGCGCGGCGTCCGGTGGTGCGGAGTTCCACCGGCCGCAAGAATCGCGCGGCGAAGGGCGTTCAGTGAACATGCGAAGCAACATCCTGGAGGCAATCGGAAACACGTCGCTCGTGCAGCTTCGCGGCGTCGTGCCGGCGGATTGCGCGAAGATTTCGGTCAAGCTCGAATGGGAGAACCCGACCGGCAGCATGAAGGATCGTGTGGCGCTGGCGATGATTTCCTGCGCCGAGGAGGACGGCCGGCTCAAGCCCGGCGACACCGTGATTGAGTACACAGGCGGGAGCACCGGGACGTCGCTCGCCCTGGTCTGCGCCGCCAAGGGCTACCGCATCCGGATCGTGACCTCCGACGCATTCAGCCGCGAGAAGCTGGATCACATGGCGGCACTCGGCGCGGATTTGACGCTTGTCCCCAGCCAAGGCGGCTTGACTACGAAGAAGCTGATCCTCGACATGATCGCCGCCGCAAATGAGCTGGGCCGCGAACCCAAAACCTTCATGACGGACCAGCTCAGCAATATGGACAGCATCTCCGGCTACTATCCGCTCGGCGAGGAGATTTGGGCTCAGACGAACGGGACGGTGGACGCATTCGTTCAGTCGGTCGGCACCGGGGCATCGTCTCGCGGCGTGGCGACCGTGCTGAAGCGTCATAAGCCGTCGGTGAAGATCGTCGCCGTCGAACCGGCCGAGTCCGCCGTGCTCTCGGGTGGACAGCCCGGTCCGCACAAGATCGAAGGCGTCGGCATCGGCTACACGCCGCCCCTGTGGGAGCCGGGCCTCGTGGATTCGATCGTTCCCGTCTCAACGGCGGACGCGAAGGAGATGACGCGCCGCCTCGCCCGCGAGGAGGGCCTCTTCGCCGGGAC
>CAZCGF010000025.1:3958-18763 GCA_964498115.1 uncultured Planctomycetaceae bacterium
GGCGCGCGCCATAACAATCTCAAGAACATCACCGTCGACATCCCGCTCGGCCGCTTCGTCTGCGTGACCGGCGTCTCCGGCAGCGGGAAGAGCTCGCTGGTCAACGACATCCTCCGCGAAAAACTCGTCATGCTGCTCAACGGGGCGGAGAGCGCGATGCCCGGCGCGCATGATGCGATCACCGGCCACGAGCATCTCGACAAGATCATCGACATCGATCAATCCCCCATCGGCCGCACCCCGCGCAGCAACCCAGCGACTTATATCAAGGTCTTCGACGAGATACGCGATCTCTTCGCGAAGCTGCCGGACAGCAAGGTGCGCGGTTACGCGCGCGGGCGATTCTCCTTCAACGTGCCGACCGGCGACAAATCCGGCGGCCGATGCGAGGCCTGCGAGGGCAACGGCTCCAACCGCGTCGAGATGGACTTCCTCGCCGACATCTGGGTGACGTGCCCGGTCTGCCAGGGCAAGCGATTCAACCGCGAGACGCTGCAGATTCTCTACAAGGGCCGGACGATCTCCGACGTGCTGGACATGGACGTGCAGGAGGCGCTGACCCACTTCGAGGCGATCCCCAAGATTCGCGGCATGCTGGCCACCCTGCACGAAGTCGGCCTCGACTATCTCAAACTCGGCCAGTCCAGCACGACGCTGTCCGGCGGCGAGGCCCAGCGCATCAAGCTGGCCCGCGAGTTGGTGAAGCGCTCCACCGGGCGAACGCTTTACATCCTCGACGAGCCGACGACCGGCCTGCACTTCGAGGACATCCGTCGACTGCTCGCCGTGCTGCACGGCTTCGTCGATGCGGGCAACACCGTGCTCGTCGTCGAACACAATCTGGACGTGGTGAAGACGGCGGACTGGGTGATCGACCTGGGCCCCGAAGGCGGCGAGGCGGGGGGGTACGTCGTCGTCGAGGGCACGCCGGAAGAGGTCGCCCGAAGCGCTGGCTCCTACACCGGTCATGCGCTGGCCGAAGTGCTGGGCATCAGGAAGACGAACGGGAAGAGCAAGCGACAGGCGAGTTCAAACGTCGAGAGTTCGATTTCGCGCAAGCGCGATCGGAAGGGCGCTGCAATCGACGCCCAATTCTCCACGCCGGGCATCAACGTCGTCGGCGCGAAAGAGCACAACCTGCGCGACGTGACGGTGCACATCCCGCGCGGCGCGATGACGGTGTGCAGCGGCGTCTCCGGCAGCGGCAAGACGAGCTTCGCCATCGACACCGTCTACACCGAAGGGCAGCGACGATACGTCGAATCGCTCTCCGCATACGCGCGGCAGTTCCTCGGCCAGCTTCAGAAGCCGAAGGTCGATCACATCTACGGCCTCCAGCCGGCCATCGCCATCGAGCAGCAGGCAGCGTCGAAGAGCCCGCGATCGACGGTCGGCACGGTGACGGAAATCTACGATTACATGCGCGTCCTTTGGGCGCGCGTGGCGACCCCGCACTGCCCGAAGTGCCGGTTGCCGATCGGCACGCAGACCAGCGATGAGATCGTCGACAAGTTGATGGCCTTGCCCACGGGCAGCCGGTGGCTTTTGTGCGCACCGATTGAGTTGGGCCAGGGCGAGACATGGCAGCAGGTCCTCGAGCGCGGCAAGTCGCAGGGATACATCCGGGCACGCATTGACAGCCGCGTTGTTGAGTTAGCGACGATCCCGAAGATCGACGCCAAGCGCAAGCACGATGTCGAGTGGGTCGTCGATCGGGTTTCGATTCAATCGGCGGCGCGCGGGCGCATCGCCGAGTCCATCGAGCATTGTCTGGCGATGGGGCAGGGGGTGATGATCGTCGCGCCGGCGGATGAAAGCGAGAAGGCGACGTCGACGCGATTTAGTCAGCACCTCTCCTGCGACAAGTGCGGAACCAGTTACGAGCCGCTCACGCCGCATCACTTCAGCTTCAATGCCCGACTGGGCTGGTGTCAGCGGTGCGAGGGCCTTGGCATTCAGCGGGGCACCAGCGCCGACAGCATCATCGTCAAGCCGGCGGCGTCGATTCTCTCCGGGGCGATCAGCGGCTGGGAGCAGGTCGGCAAGCGGCCGATTCTCAAGGCGATGCTCGCATCTTTGACGCGCGCCATCGGATTCGAGCTGACCACGCCGCTGATCGATCTGACAGCGGAGCAAAAACACGCCCTGCTGTGGGGCCTCGGCGATCAGTGGATTGAGGCGGAATCGACGCCGCAATCGCGCGGGCTGCGTTTCCAGTGGAAGGGCTTCTTCCCGGCCATCGACGAGGCGACGCGCGTGTCGTGGCACTATCGCTCGCTGATGCAGGACCTGGTGACCGACGTGCCCTGTCAGTCGTGCGCCGGCGGTCGCATCAATCCCGAGTCTGCCGCGGCGCGGCTGGCCGGCAGGACGATCACGCAGGTCTGCGACATGCCGCTGGGCGAGGCGGCGAAGTTTTTTGATTCGATGAAGCTCGATCGGCGGCAGACAAAGATCGCCGGTGAGCTCCTGCACGAGATTCGATCGCGACTGCGCTTTCTCCTCGATGTCGGACTGCATTATCTGTCGCTGTCGCGCAGCGCCCCGACGCTTTCCGGCGGAGAGTCGCAGCGGATACGACTCGCCTCGCAGATCGGCAGCGGGCTCACCGGCGTCCTGTACGTCCTCGACGAGCCGACGATCGGCCTGCACCCGCGAGACAATGCCCGACTGATCGCCGCCCTTTGCAAGCTGCGCGACCTGGGCAACACGCTGCTGATGGTCGAGCACGATCGGGAGGTCATCGAGGCGGCGGATCATCTCATCGACTTCGGCCCCGGCGCCGGCGCCCTCGGCGGAGACGTCGTCGCCTCCGGCACGCCGAAGGTAGTGGGGCGGAACAAGGGATCACTGACCGGCCAATACCTCGCGGGAAGCGCGGCCGTCGCGGTACCGACGAACCGACGCGGTGTCACCATCCCGACATTCGATCGAGTCGAGATTGTCCCGGATGAGTCAGTCGTGCCCCGGCGGAGAAAGGCCGGGCCCGTCAGCGAGCCGGTGAAAGCGGATGAGACGAAGTTTCTCACGATCGTCGGCCCGCGACAGAACAATCTCAAAGGCGTCGACATCGCCATTCCGCTCGGCAAGCTGACCTGCGTCACCGGCGTCTCCGGATCGGGCAAGTCGTCACTGATCAGCGAGATTCTTTATCCGGCCCTTGCGTCGAGACTGCACCGCGCGCGATTGAGCCCCGGCGCGCACGAGGAGATTCGGGGCCTCGACCTCGTCGACAAGGTCATCAACGTCGATCAGCAGCCGATCGGCAATTCACCGCTGTCCAACCCGGCGACCTACTGCGGCGTCTTCGACGTCATGCGCGAGGTCTTCGCCAGACTGCCCGATAGTCGCGTTCGCGGCTACACGTCCAATCGGTTTTCCTTCAATCGCGCCGGCGGCCGTTGCGACGACTGCGAGGGGCTTGGGCAGGTGTGTCACGAGATGCACTTCCTGCCCGACGTATGGGTGCCGTGCGAGACCTGCGGCGGAACGCGCTACCAGCGCGAGACATTGGAAGTGCGCTACAAGGGCAAGAGCATCGCCGACGTCTTATCCATGTCGATCAGCGAGGCGAAGGAGCTGTTCGCCAACGTACCCAAGGTGCGGCGACTCCTGCAGACGCTGGAAGACGTGGGGCTCGGATACCTCCCGCTCGGACAAAGCGCGCCGACGCTTTCCGGCGGCGAAGCGCAGCGATTGAAGCTCGGCGCCGAACTGGCGAGACCGTCGACCGGCAAGACCGTCTACATCCTCGACGAGCCGACGACCGGCCTGCACTTCGACGACCTGCGCAAACTGCTCGATGTCCTGCACCGCTTCGCCGACATGGGCAACACCGTGATTCTGGTCGAGCACAATCTCGACGTGATCAAGACGGCGGACTGGGTGATCGACCTGGGGCCCGAGGCCGGCGACGAGGGCGGCCGCATCGTGGCCGAGGGAACACCCGAGGACGTCGCCGCGGTGGCGGCATCGCATACGGGGCAATTGTTGAGGAAGGTGCTGGCTGCCGGGCCGCGAAGCGCGCGCGAGGTCTTCGACCCGAAGAAGGCCGCGGCAAAAGAATTGAATATCGAAAAGGCCGTCAAGCCAGATGCCGGCCCCGCGAAGATGCCGTGGGAGCGCGACGGCGAGAAGTGGCACACCCAGCAGCGGCTCAGTCGCGAGGGCAAGACCGTCGAATGGGAAGGCGCGGCCCTTCAGTTCGTCGTGCGCGAGATTGAAAAGCTAGGCAAGGGCAAACTGCAACCGACGGATTGGAACGATCGGGCGCGCGTGGAGATTGTCGGCAAGTCGCCCAAGGGCGTCGCGCAGTCGTCGGTGCAATGGTTTCTGCACGCGCTGACCGGCGGCCGGTGGCTGCTGGACCTCTACTTCCGGATTCCCGAGGGTTGCTTCCAGGAGTCCGCGCTGTCGAAGAGCCTGGGGCTAAAGCCGTTGGACGATCGTGAGGACGTGCATGCCTACGGACAGGCCGCCCGCGTTCAATTCCGTCCGCCTCGTGAGGGCATGGATCCGGTTCGCATCACGGTGCACGACAAAAAGGAAATCGCCACGCCGGCCTTCCGCGCATTTCTCAAGAAGGCCGTGGGCAGTTACCTGAAACATCTCGCCGACATGGCGACGGACAAGAAAGCCGCCGCCCCGTGGAAGGTGGATGGCAAAGCGTGGCATCTCTCCCAACAGTGTGTTCCGCTCACCCAGCCCAAGCAGTGGAAGCCGGTGGAGCTGATGGCCTTCATCGGCCGGGCATCCAAGGCCGTGCCGCGCGTCAAGATCGACTGGAGCGGCAAGGTCTTCGTGGAATTGCTCACCGAGTCGGGCCGGCGTATCGGAAAGATCATCACCCATCAGGGCGAGTCGATTCGCGTCGACGTGAATGTCCCGCGCGGCAAGCTCACGCCGACGCAGGTGGAACACCTCGGCATGAGGCAGCAATTCGCCAGGCCGGGCTCGAGCGGCGCGGAGCTTTCGTTCTGGTTTCGCTCGAATGACCAGGTCCACGGCGAGCAACTGGCGAAGGTGCTTCAGACCGCGGCAACGGAGTCCGAGTCCTGACGATCTCCGCTCGTTAGAAAAAAAGGAGCCCACCGCGCGGTGCGCGATGGGCTCCATTGAGAATCACTTCATCCGATCGTTCGCGATCAGCGTCGCCGCGATCGTCGCTTCAACCGCCAGCCGATCAGACACGCCGGCATGAACATGCCGACCATCGGGAACACGCCCGGTGCACAGCAGCCGGGGACCGGCACAGGGACCGGCAGCGGCGGCACGATGGCTTCCGTGCAATCCGGAATGCCGTTGCCGTTGGCGTCAACCGTGTCGTCGCCGGCCGGACAGACATCGAGGCAGTCAGGCACCGTGTCGCCGTCGGTGTCGGCGTCCGGCGTGCCGCACCCGCAGACGCCGGGGCTGGTCTTCGCCGGATCGGCCGGGCAGCCGTCTGCCGCGTCGCCGATTCCGTCACCGTCGGTATCGATCAGGGCGAACTCGATGAACTGCGCGCCCATGCCGGAAATCTCCGTCTGGAGGAGGGCGCCCGAGGTATTCACCTCGAAGACGCCGCCGTTTTTCATGCCGCTGAGAATACTGACGCCGGTCGAGTTGGACATCAGGTTGGCCGACGTTATGAGCAGGTTTCCGTTCCCGAGTCGGTAGATGCCGGCGAAGATCATCAGTCTCTGCACCGGAATGTGGGCGACGAACGAACCGCCGCTCGCGAACTCCATGATGCCGCGGTTTGCGAGCACCTGATCGGTGGCCAGCACGGCGCCGGGCTCGATGAGCTGCATGGGCACGGAGGTGATGGCGTCGAAGTTGGCGATGAACGCGCCGGTCGCGTCATACTCGTGAATCGCCGAGCTTCCGCTGCCGGTCAGCAGCACGTTGCCGTTGGGGCGGAAGTGGATGTCCGCGGGATCGATGATTCCACCGGCGCCCGGGGCGATGAAGTTTCCGACAAAGTTGCCGCCCGCGTCAAACTCCGCGACGGCGTTGGCATTGCCGCCGTTGCCGATACCGACGAGCAGGTTTCCATTCGGCCGGATCGCCATGCCGAAGGGCTGCTGCATCACCGCCGGGTTCGCACCACCTGCCGGCGCAAACACGCCGAGGTAGTTTCCGTTCAGGTCGTACCGCTGAACGACGTTGGCCGTCTGGTCGGAGACCAGGATGCTGTTGTTGTCGAGTCCGAGGATCGCCGCGAAAGGCTGCGGCAGATTCGCCGGGTCCGACGGGATGAAGTTCGCGTCGAGCAGCTTGCCGTCCTGCGGATCGAACGCCATCACGCGGTTGTTGGTCATGTCGGGAACCAGCAGGATGCCGGTCGTGGAGAGCATCTGATCGGCGCCCTGGCCGCAGTCGGGCGTGCCGTCGCCGTTCACGTCCGCGTCGGGCTGTCCGCAACCGCAGACGCCGGGAGCGGTCTTGAGGACGTCCGCCGGGCATCCGTCGCACGAGTCGCCGACGCCGTCGCCGTCGAAATCGAACTGGGCCATGTTCGCGACGAGCGGACAATTGTCATCGGCATCGGGGATTCCGTCGCCGTCGGTGTCGACATAGACGACGCCGTTTACCAGCAGCACAAAGCGGTATTCGGAGTCCGGTGCGCCGGCGCCCTCATTGATGCGAATGAAATAGACGCCGTCCGCGGCAAGGGTGATTCCGCCCGCGGCATCACCTGCCAGCATGCCTGTGTTGGCGTTGTCTCCATTGGCGAGCACCGTGGCACCGTCGGTGTCTCGTATCTGTATCTCGGCATCGGTGCTGGTCGCATCGTCGTCGGGATTGAGGTCGACGATCACCGCGACCACCGCGCCGGCTGTTGCGCGAAACTGAAAGTAGTCCACGTCGCCGCTGCCGTCGACGACGGTGCCGTTCATGATCGGCGCCGAGATGATGTTGGCGAATGCCGACGAGTTATTGCCCTCGACTTCGTTCGCCGACTGGGCCGGATTGACCACGGCCTGGTAAAGCTCGTAGTCGTTGAGCTCCGAGTTGTCGGCGTTTTCACTCACGTCGAAGTAGACGCTGCCGGCCTGAGGCGCGATCGCTCCCGCCACCACGGCCGAGGACGCCGGCCCATCGTTGTCGTCAAACTCGATCAGCGTCACTCCATCGTTGGCCCAGACGTTCAGATCGATGGTATCGCTCGGCGCCGAGCCGACTGAGTCGGCCCAGGCAAAAACGAGATCACCGGTCATAACGGGTCCGGTGAAGTAGAAGTCATGATCGCCGACCGGGGAGATGTCTCCGAATCCGAGTTCTCCCGGACGGAGCAGATTTGCCGACAACGCATCGTTGTTTGATTCTTCTTCGATGCATTGCGGCCCCATGGTCGGCAGAAGCATCAACATGCTCAGAACCGAACATGCAATGCATGCCCGCTTTCCCGACATTCTCTTGAGTCGTCTGGGTGTTGTTGCATGATTTGTCATCCGGTCTTCTCCTTTTTTCCTGGTCGGCCGTGGTCCAAGCCTCTACAAACTCGCTTGACACAAAACAGCCGGGGCGAGGGTGGATACTGCGCACGTCATAGCACTTGTGCTCGTGAGCGTTTTCTTTGGGGGCGACAAAAGCGTATTGGTTGCTATCAGGCCGCAGACAACGCCCTGCTCTCTCAGACGCCGTGCGGTCATACATCGCGCCTCAATGGAGGCGGATTTTCGTACGGGGGTGTTTGGACTCAGCGGAATTCATCAGGTTCGCTCTCACGCCGCCGCTTGCGAACCGGCAGCAATGAATGACCTGACAAGTCGCGTGCCATGGCGGCAATAGAACGCCTGCCTGACTGATTATTAGACAACGTAATGTATTTGGGGACATATACCCAGGGTTGCTCACCCAATTGCGCGGGTGGCCCCTGCCCTTGCGACACTTTTTGATCCGTCGTTCCGGCCGCGTCACACCTTCGGTGGGTCGATCGGGGACGGCACCGGCCACTCTCCGAAAAGGGGCATCGGGTCCAAAACGCCCAGCGGCCGCGGCACGGCGTAGAGCTCGCCGTACTTGTATCCGCACATTCCGCCTTCATACCCGCCCGACGACAAGACCCAATGCTTGAGCCCCTCGAATCGCTGTAGGGGAAACTGCGATTTGTAGCATTCAATGGAGGCGAGCTTTTGATCGATCGTGTCGCTGATATCCACGACGAACTGACCGGGCCAATGGGCGATCTCCGCGGAGCGCGCGATCGGCCGGTAAATCAGATGATCCACCCGGTGCGGCTTCGTCCCGCTGAATCGATCGTCCCATTTGGTGAGTTGCGAATAGAACCGCGTCGCTTCGGTGATGAGCTGTGCCTGATAATGGTCCGGCGAGGCGGCGACGGTCCGGCCGGCGATGCCGACAAGGATGCGCGGCCGGTACTTTCGCACAACGCTCGCCAGCGCGAAGCGCGCCTCGGGGCCGTCCATGAGCACCCGGTTCGTCATGCCCACCATCTCGCAGACCTGCACGCCGAGGATGTCGGCGGCGGCCCTCATCTCCTTGAGGCGCGTCTCCGGGTCGCCCAGCGGCGTCGGCTCGCCGTTGGTCATGTGAACCATGCCGACGCGATAGCCGAGCTTAACAAGTTTGGCGATGGTGCCGCCGCAACCGATTTCCAGATCGTCCGGGTGTGGCGCCGTGAAGATGATATCCAGCTCGCTCGTTGCCATGCAGGTTCGATTCCTTCGTGCGATAAGGAGATGTCTTGATCCGGCCGGTCCGGTCTATTGCGTGGATAATAGTCTTTTTGCGGGCGGCGGTCCGCAGCGGGGGGGCGGCGGCCCGGGAGGTCCATTGTTGTCGCCGTTAGGTCCGCACGATAGGATGAACTTCATGCGGTGCATGGGTGCTTATTCCACTGGCTTTCTGGTCGTGCTGTCGCTGGCCGGCGGATGCACGTCGATCGGCCCATACCGGGCCCAGATTTCCTCCGAAGAGCCCGCCGAGCGCATACTCGCCGTACGTGCCGCGGCTGAGGCGAAGGATTGGAGATCGGTCCCGTTGATCGTCGATCGCCTTGAGGACGAAGACGACGCGGTCCGCTTTTATGCCATTCTCGCCCTCGAACGAATCACCGGCGAGCGCTTCGGTTATGACTATTCGCAGACGGGAAGAGAGCGCGCGGCCAGTGTGTCGCGCTGGCGAACGTATGTGAAGGGCGGAAAGTACCTGACGGCGGCGGCGGCGGCCGAGCTGGAGGACGGCGAGCCATCGGGCGGCCGTCCCGGGGCATGACAGGAGTCCGGATGACCCCAGCTGTTCCCATCGAACTGAACATCACCAGCAGTGCCAAGTGCCTGCCCGTCGTGCGCGGCGCTGTCGAGAAGATGGCCAACGTCGAAGGCTTCGGCGAGATGGACTCACATGCCCTCACCCTCGCCATCGACGAAGCACTCGCCAATGTCATCGAACACGGTTACGAAGGGAAAGACGATCAGCCGATCGCCATCACGCTCCTTCCGGTGAAGTCGCCGGACGGCCGCCCCGGTATCTCGGTGACCGTTCGCGATAAAGGTCGTCAGGTCTCCCCCGAAAAAATCAAGGGACGACCGCTCGACGAAGTACGGCCCGGCGGGTTGGGTGTTCACATTATCAAATCAGTCATGGATGAAGTGGAATACAGTTGTCCGCCGGACGGCGGAATGCTCCTGAGCATGGTCAAGTACGTCGGCGGCGATACAAGCGCCGCGTTTGGAGGCGGGCCCAAGGAGGGGCAGGCAGGGGGCCTGGCGCAAAAGGGCGAATGATGATGGCTACCAACACAAACAACCTGGTCAAAGAAGTCAGAAAGGCGCCCGAGGCGACGATCGTGTCGCTCGGAGGCGACGTGGACCTGCACCACTCGCCCGCGCTGCACGCCGCACTGGTCGAAGTGGCGGGAGAAAGGCCCAAGCGACTCGTCCTCGACATGTCCGGCGTGCCGTACATCGACTCGTCCGGCGTGGGCACCTTTGTCGAAGTCTTTCGTCGCGTCACCGCCTACAAGGGCAAGATGATCTTCTTCGGGCTGAACGATCGCGTCCGCAGCGTCTTCGAAATCACCAAGCTCGACAAGTTCTTCGTGATCTGTCAGAACGAGGATCAGGCCACGCAGGCCTGAGACCTTCGGCATGCGCCGCTGTTTGCCGCGCGCTTGCCTGAACCAGATTTCTCATGAGTGAGGCACCCACAAAACAAAACGGCAATGAAGGCGCGATGGTCCGCGCCGTCGAATCCGTCGGCCGCGGCGTCATCGGTCAGGCCCGGTCATGGTCCGGCTTTTTCGAGTTCATCGGCGGCCTGTGCTATCTGCTTGTCGATACCGGCAAGTGCATCTACCGCGCGACGATCAAGCGCGAAGTCAGGCTCGGCGCCCCCAATCTCTTCGCCCAGATGGTGCGCGTCGGTCTGCGCAGCATCCCGATCGTCGCCCTGGTTCAGGTCTTCATCGGGATCATCCTGGCCCTGCAAATGGCCCCGACCATGATCCGCTACGGCCAGCTCGAACAAATCGCCACCATCGTCGCCATCGCCATGGCCCGCGAACTGGGACCGCTGCTTTCCGGCATCGTTCTCTCCGGCTTCGCCGGCGCGAGCATCGCTGCCGAGTTGGGCACCATGGTCGAGGGTGAAGAGATTAAGGCCCTTCGCGCATCGGCCCTCGATCCGATTCGCTTCCTCGTCATGCCGCGATTCCTCGCCACCGTCATCATGCTCGCCGTGCTGACGGTCATCGCCGACATCGTTGGTGTCCTCGGCGGCATGATCACCGGCACTCTCATTCTCGGCATCGACGCCGACCGCTACCTCGCCGTCACCCAGACCGCCGTCACTTCCACCGACTATCTCACCGGCATCGGCAAGGCCCCGCTCTTCGGCCTGTTGATATCCATGATTGCCTGTTACGAAGGCCTCAACGTCACCGGCGGCGCCGAAGGCGTCGGCCGCGCCACCACCAACACCGTCGTCAAGTGCATCGTCGCCCTGATCACCGCCGACGTCATTCTCACCAGCATCTTTTATGCATTCGGCATCTAAGGTCGGCGCATGAACGCAGCGCATGCCCATCGTCGCTGGTGCATCCTCGGCACCGCGGGCCACATCGATCACGGCAAGTCCGCCCTGGTGAAGGCCCTCACCGGCACAGACCCCGACCGCCTGCCCGAAGAACAGCAGCGCGGCATGACCATCGAGCTGGGCTTCGCCCGATTGCAGCTACCCGCCGCCGATGGCGAAGACCTGGAGGTCAGCATCGTCGACGTTCCCGGCCACGAGCGCTTCGTGCGCACCATGGTCGCCGGCGCAACCGGCATCGACATCGGCATGCTTGTCGTGGCGGCCGACGACGGCGTCATGCCCCAGACACTTGAGCACATCGACATCCTCAACTTTCTCGGCGTCCGTCACGGCCTTGTCGTCATCAGCAAGCAGGACCTCGTCGGTGAGGAACGCCTGGCGATCGTCGGGCAGCAACTCGGCGACGTCGTGGAAAACACCGGCCTCGCGAAGTGGCAGACACTGGCCTGCTCGGCGCGCACCGGTCACGGCCTCGACGCCCTTCGCGACGCCATCGCGCAACTTGTCCGATCGCTGCCGCCGCGCGATACCGGCGACGTCTTTCGCATGGCCATCGACCGCGTCTTCGCCGTCAAAGGCCGCGGAACCGTCGTCACCGGCTCGGTCCTTGCCGGCAGCGCCGCCCCCGGAGCTTCCATGGAACTCCATCCCGGCCCGATCGCCTGCAAAGTGCGCGAGGTTCAATCGCACGGCGCGGCGACCGATGTCGCGATGGTCGGCCGGCGCGCGGCCCTCAATCTCACCGGCGTGGATCGCGAGGCGATTGATCGAGGCATGGAGCTGTCGTCGCCCGGCTATCTCACGGCCACGCGCTACCTCGATGCGCGGGTGATGCCCGTCATGCGCGCTCGCACATCCGGCGCAGCGGGTTCAATCATCAGGGACGGCATCAAGTCGCATCGACGCGTTCGACTATGCATGGGCACGCGGGAGACCATGTGCGTCCTGGTCGTGATCGGCGCCGCGGAAATCGCCCCCGGCCAGTTGGCGTTCGCGCAATTGCGCTGCAGCGAGCCGGTCGTCGCGGAATACGGCCAGCGATTCATCATCCGCGATGAAACGGCGACGCATACTCTCGGTGGGGGGCAGGTGGTCCGGCCGGTGTCGCGGCGCTTGCGCCCGATGGATCCGCAGGAACTGACGGCGATCGATCTCGCCATGTCGGACAGAGTCGAGACGCGCGTCGACGCCTGCCTGCAATCCGCCGGGTTTGAATCCGTGTCCCCATCGGCCCTCGCCGCAAGAACCGGCGCCGCGACCGAGGCCATCGGCGGCATCCTCGACCGACTTCGCAAGAGCGACCGCCTCATCGAACTGGTCGCCGGGCGCACCGTCCACATCGCCGCCGTCAGCGCGCTGGCCGATCGGGCCCTGGCCTACCTGCGCCGTCAACACGCCACCAACCCGCTCGAACCGGGCCTGCTGCGAGATCGATACATCGGCTGGCTCGATAAGCGCAGCGCCGCCGGCATCGGTCGAGTCATGTGCGCCCGGCTGGAGTCATCGGGTGACATAGTCGTTCGCGGGCCCTACGTGGCCCATCGAGAATTCCGCCCGGCCCTGTCGCCGGAGGACGCCGCGCTGGTCGAACGACTGGTGGGGGAAATCTCCTCAGCCAAGTTCGATCCCCCGGCCTGGATCGCCCTAAAAACCGTGGCGTCGCTCTCGAAACAGCGGGCCAAAGTGATGGAGGACATCGCCCGGACCGAGCCTCGCCTCGTTTCCTTCGCCCCGGGCCAGTACATTTCCTCCGAGTCCCTGACCGCCTTCAAAAAGACGGTCGCGGAATTAGGTCGCCAGGGCCCGTTCAAGCTGGCGGATGTTCGCGATCGTCTGAAACTGTCTCGCCGGGCGGTTCAACCGCTCCTGGAATATCTGGATAAGATTCAGTTCACGCGCCGGGTCGGCGACGAACGAATCTTGATTGAGAAATCGGCGTGAGCGACCACAACCCATCCGATCTTTCGAGCATCCCCTCCATGACGGCACTGCTGTCGGCGGTACAGTCAGATGCGCAATTGTCGTCGCTTCCTCGGGCGTTTGTCTCCGATGCCCTGCGCGCCGTCGTCGACAACCTGCGAGTTCAGATTCGGAATAACGAGCCGCTCGCAAGTGGAGCCCTGACCGTTGCCGCCATCCTCGCCCTGGCCGCCGCGCAGATTGCCGCTCAGCGAGCCCGGCGACTGGTCCGCGTCATTAATGCCACCGGCGTCATTCTGCACACCGGCCTGGGCCGCAGCGTCCTCTCGAAGGCCGCCGTCCAGCGGCTCACACAGGTTGCGTCGGGCTATTGCAGTCTGGAGATCGACCTCGCCACCGGCGAGCGCGGCCAGCGCGGCCGATATGCCGAGGCGCTCTTGTGTCAGTTGACCGGCGCCGAGTCGGCCATGGTCGTCAATAACAACGCCGCCGCGACGATGCTCGCCCTGCGCGGGCTCGCCGCGGGCAAGGAGGTCATCGTCTCGCGAGGCCAGCTCATCGAGATCGGCGGTTCTTATCGCCTGCCCGACGTCATGTCCGCCGGCGGTTCGATCCTTAAAGAGGTCGGCACGACCAACAAGACGCACCTCTCCGACTACAAAGAGGCCATCTCCGACCGAACGGCCATGATCATGCACGTGCACACGAGCAACTATCGCGTCGTCGGCTTCGCCGAATCGCCCGGCATCGCGGAGCTCACGCAATTGGCCCATGACAACAATCTGATCATGTTCGACGACCTCGGCAGCGGGGCCTTGCTCGACGACGAAATGTGGGCGAAGGAGAATGAACCCACCGTCGCGGCAAGTCTGAATGTCGGGGCCGACTTCGTCTCCTTCTCCGGCGACAAGCTGCTCGGCGGTCCGCAGGCGGGCATCCTCCTGGGCGGCGCGCCGACCATCGACCGTCTGCGGCGCGATCCGATGGCCCGCGCGCTTCGCGTCGATAAGCTGACCCTCGCCGCGCTCGAGGCGACGCTCGAAATCTATTTGTCGCCGGATCGCGCGAAAGCGGAGATACCAACCCTCGCCGCTCTGTCCGAGTCTCTCGATTCCGTCACGGCGCGTGCCGAGCGCCTCGCGAAGGTCCTTTCAGACGCCGCGCCGTCGGAGAGCTTCACCGTCGAGCGCCTGGAGAGCTTTGCCGGCGGCGGATCGCTGCCCGCCCGGCCGATCCCCACCGCCGTCGTCCGCTGGCAGCCCTCGCCCGCGCATCGCGCCGAGACGATTGTCAGCCGAATGCGCACCGGCAATCCCGCCGTCATGGCGAGAATCAACGAAGCCGCCGTTCTTTTCGACGCTCGCTCACTCGCTGATGACGAACTGGAGCTCCTGCGCGACGCGTTTTGCGCCGCGTTGGGGCGCTGAATCCGGCAATGACTGACCCCGCCACTGGCCAAATCTGACCGACGTTTCTAGACTCTCCTCCAATGAGTATGAAATACGCCATGATTCTGCCCGACGGCGCCGCGGACGAGCCGATCCCCTCGCTCGGTGGAAAGACGATCTTCGAGGCCGCGAAGATTCCCAACATCGACGCCATCGCCGAGATGGGCCGCGTCGGTACCGTCTGCACCGTCCCCAAGGGATTCGTCCCCGGCTCCGATGTCGCCACCATGTCGCTCTTCGGTTACGACCCGCGAAACCACTACACCGGACGGGCTCCCATCGAAGCTGTCGCCCGCAACATCCCGCTTCACCCCGAGGACGTCGTCTTCCGCTGCAACTTCGTCAACATCGACAACGGCCTCATGGCCGACTTCACCGCCGGTCACATCCGCAC
>CAZCGF010000025.1:18863-30488 GCA_964498115.1 uncultured Planctomycetaceae bacterium
ATCGTCACCGCTCACGACGTCAATCACGTCCGCACCGACCTCGGCGAAGTGCCCGCCACCGACATCTGGCTCTGGGGCCAGGGCGTCGCGCCGATCCTCAAGCGCTTTCGCCAGCGATTCGGCGTCGGTGGGGCGGTCATCGCGGCCGTCGATCTCATTCGCGGTCTCGGCAAGCTCCTCGGCTGGACGGTCATCGACGTCCCCGGCGCGACCGGCTATCTCGACACTGACTACGCCGCCAAAGGTCGTGCCGCCGTCGCGGCCCTCGAAAAATACGACTTCGTCGCCGTCCACGTCGAGGCCACCGACGAGGCGGGCCACATGGGCGATGCCGCCGCCAAACTCGAAGCGCTCGAAAAAATTGACAGCCTCGTCGTCGAGCCGGTCCTCGAAAAGCTCCGCACTTTCGACGAGTGGCGAATCCTCGTCGCCCCGGACCACCCGACCCCCGTCGGAAAGAAGACCCACACCGCCGCGCCGCCGCCGTTCTGCATGGCCGGGACCGGCATTCCCTCCGGACCGGCGATCGTGGATCAATTCTGCGAGCGAACCGCGGAGGGGAGTGGGTTCCACATCGAGGCCGGGCACGAACTGATGGAGTATTTCCTTCGCAGGTAGCCGGGCACAAGCCTTGCGGGACAAGGCGCGCCGCCCCATGATGCGCGCAGGCATCGGTGCAGGCATCCATGATTAGAACAAAAATCATCGCGACGATCGGCCCCGCTT
Organism: uncultured Planctomycetaceae bacterium; assembly: GCA_964498115.1. Taxonomy (GTDB): domain Bacteria; phylum Planctomycetota; class Phycisphaerae; order UBA1845; family UTPLA1; genus UTPLA1. Next base: position 19,590 of record CAZCGF010000025.1, read on the forward strand.
CGGAGTCCATGCAGATGCTGGGCGAACTTCTCGACGCCGGTGTCGACGTCTTCCGTCTGAATTTCTCGCACGGCACCCTCCAGCAGCACGAGATCACCTACGATCGCATCCGATCCATCTGTCGCCAGCGCGGCGTCGCGGCCGCCGTCATGGCCGACCTGTGCGGGCCCAAGATTCGCGTCGACCCTGTTGAAGAGGACGCCTTTGAAATCCGCAAGGATGACGAGATCGACATCGTCGGAGGTCACATCGTCGGCAACGCTTCACGCATCTCCACCAATCGCCCGGAGCTCGTCCGCGAAGTCGCCGTCGACCATCGCGTCCTGATCGACGACGGGCTCGTCCGGCTCCGCGTGATTTCCGCGTCGGCGGACCGGCTCCGGTGCGTCTGCGAAGTGGGGGGGTTGATCAGCACGCGCAAAGGCGTGAACCTGCCCGACAGCGATCTGGAAATGTCCGCCCTGACGCAGAAGGATCGCGAGGACCTCGCCTGGGCGGTCGAGCACGGCGTGGATTACATCGCCATGTCGTTCGTTCGCCGCGCCGCGGACCTGCGCGAGCTGCGCGATCTGCTTCCCCTCGCCGAGGATCGCTGCCGCGTCGTTGCCAAGGTCGAGACGCCGCTGGCGATTCAGCATATTGATGAGATCATCGAATCGGCCGATGTCGTGCTCGTCGCCCGGGGCGACCTCGGCGTCGAGCTGGACCTCGCCCGCGTGCCGCTTTTGCAAAAGCAGATCGCCCGAAAGTGTCGTCTCGCCGGTCGGCCGGTGATCATCGCCACCCAGATGCTCCAGTCGATGGTCGAATGCCCGACGGCCACGCGCGCCGAAGTCAGCGACGTGGCGAACGCCATTCTCGACGCCGCTGATGCGATCATGCTCAGCGCCGAAACGTCGGTCGGGTCATATCCGATTGAGTCCGTCAAGATGATGGTCCGCATCGCCGAGCAGACGGAAGATTTTCTCGACCGCTCCGGCGCCGCCTCAGCCGAGGTCAACTCGCTCGTCCCCCGCGTGCCCACCGCCGTGGCCCACGGCGCCAATCTCCTCGCCCGCGAACTCGATGCAAAGCTCGTCGCCGTCTGGACACAGACCGGCAACACCGCGCGACTCCTCTCCAAGTGCCGGCTCCCCTCCGTCGTCATCGGGCTCTCTCCTGACGAGCACGTTTGCCGGCGCATGGCGATGTACTACGGCATCGAGCCCGTTCAGATGTCCCGCGATGAAGATGTGCTCGCTATGCTCGGCGAGGTCGACGCCGCGCTGCTCTCGCGCGGCCTCGCCGTCAGCGGAGACATGATCGTCGTCGTCGCCGGAACCCGCCTTCACCAGGTCGGCTCCACCAACGCCATCTTCATTCATCTGGTTGGAAACACCCCGACCGGAACGCCCGAAATCACCGGCTGACCGGCCGATAATCAGGCTCGCTCCGTCTCAATTACCACATCCCATGTCGCTTTGAACCGGCGGCCCTCGATCGGCCGATAACTACTGGAGTTGTCGACACTTATTTTTCGATTCGAGCCACCAAGAGCGGTGGGGGAGTTTCACTGAGCGGGCATGCCGACCTGTCTCTCATCATCATTAGAGCGCCCGGCCATCGCGGAGCGCCACGAGTGCATCACTGTCGCGCCGTCGCGGCCAGGCGCGGACTCCCGGCGCGTGACCGTTTGTCATCCTGTATGGCGATTGGAGCGGGGCGGGTTGGAGAAGCAATTGCTCGCCGCGGTCGCCGGCCTTCCCGCCGCGCGATTCCATCACATCATCGTGACCTGCGACGAGTCGGGCGAACTGGACGGGCTCATCCCCGATGGCGCGACGACGATTCGCCGTTCGAGCGCCGCGAATTCGACCGATCTGTCGTCTCTCCTGGCAGACATCCTCGCGACGCATCGCGTCGACGTCCTGCACGTCCGCGGCTTCTCCATGCTCCTCGACGCATTGAAAGCGGTCGAACTCGTCGGCGACGTCCGACTGGCCATGAGCTTCCACGGTTTCGAGTCCTACCCGCCGCGCATGGGCCGGCTTCGGCGTCGCGTGTATTCGGAAGCCCTGCAGCGCTGCGATGCCTGCTGGGCCGTCAGCCGCGCCGCCGCCGACATGGTCTGCGACCTGCTCGATTTGAATCGCTCCCGATTCGACGTGGTCACTAACGGGGTCGACCTCGACCGATTCGTTCCCAGCGATGATCCGCAGGGCGCAAAGCGCACCCTCGGCCTGCCCACCGATCAACCGCTCATCCTTTGCGTCGGGAATCTCAAGCCCATTAAGGGCCACGAAACGTTGCTCGCTGCTGTCGAACGTCTCGCCGCGCTCGGGCGAGCGTTTTCCCTCGTCTGCGTCGGCCGCGACTACTGCGACGGAAGGCTGCATCGCCGCGCCGCCGCCATTTCGGGCAAGGTTTGCGTCTCATTTGTCGGCCCTCAGGACGACGTCGCCCCCTGGCTGTCCGCCGCCGACATTTACGTGCAGCCTTCCACCTGGGAGGGAATGTCGAATTCGCTGCTTGAGGCGATGGCCTGCGGCCTGCCCATCGTCGCGACAGCGGCCGGTGGAACGATCGACGTCCTCGATCACGGCGTCACCGGCCTGCTCGCGCCCCCGGCAGATGCAGCTTCGCTCGCTGATGCGCTCGACATGCTCATCGCCGACCCGCAGCTTCGCATGCGCCTCGGCCGCAGCGCCCGTGCGCACGCCTGCACTCATTATTCGCTGTCGGCCTCGCACGCGCGCCTTGCCGCGCAGTACGAGCGACTCGCAATTCGGAGAGGACTCACCAAGTAATGACGTCGATGGCCACCATCATGACCGCCCAGGGCACCACAGGCGTGGAGCATTCAACCTCGCGCCTCGTCGTCCTTTGGCGATATCGCGAGTTGATGTGGATGCTCGCCTGGCGCGACATCCGCGTCCGCTACAAGCATTCCATCCTCGGCGCCGCTTGGGCGGTCATCCCGCCGTTGATGATGATGCTCGTTTTCACCTTCGTCTTCGGCTCCGTCACAGACATCGACCAACAGAAACTCACCGGCCACCCCAGCGTGCCCTATGCTCTGTTTGCCTTCAGCGGACTCGTCCCCTGGATGTTCCTCTCCAACAGCCTGAGCAGCGCCACCATCTCGCTCGTCGCCAACCGGCAGCTCGTGACAAAAATCTACTTCCCGCGCGAGGTATTCCCCCTCTCCTGCCTGATCAGTTCCTTCATCGACTTCCTCGTGTCGTCGGTCCTGCTGGTCGTCCTCGGGATCGGATTTCATTTGCAGCATCAAGGCTGGAGCTACGAGCTTCACCCCTCGATCCTCTTCCTGCCCGTCGTCGTCGGCGTGCAGATCCTCTTCATGGCCGGCATGGCGATGATCCTGTCGATGGCGAATCTCTTCTATCGCGACGTCAACTTTCTCTTCCGCGCCGCCGTTCAGCTCTGGATGTTCGTCACCTGCGTCGTTTACCAGCTCAATTCCGCGACCGGCTGGAAGCGCGCCCTCATCCATATGAACCCCATGACGCCGATCATTCGAGCCTATCGCGATTGCCTCCTCTTCGGCCGCTGGCCCGGCGACTGGGCCTTCTGGAATGCGGCGGTCGTCTCCCTCCTGCTCTTCGTGGTCGGCTGGCACTGGTTCAGACGCCGGGAACACGAATTCGCCGAGTACATCTGACGCGCCTCGACCGATTCGCGATGGCGGCCCTTCGTCGCTCGACTTCCTTCGCGCCCAGAATTACACTCTCCCTTCTCACTGTGTAACTCACTCACCGGGAATCAAACGACTCATGAAATTCGCCATCATCGGCCCACCCCAGTCAGGCAAGTCCACCTTGTTCTCCGCGATCACCGGCCAGCCCCTGGACGCGGCCCACGCAAGGCTCGAGCAGATCGCCACCGTCAGCGTGCCTGATTCGCGGCTCGACTACCTCGCCGAAATCTACAAGCCCAAGAAATACACCCCGGCGCACCTCGAATTCCTCGACATCCCCGGCGTCTCGCTGGCAGGCAGCGACGGCCCGCAGGAGTTTCGCAAGACCATGAACTCCGTCCGTCGCTGCGACGGCATCGTCATGGTCGTGCGCGGATTCGCGTCCGACAGCGTCGTGACCTACCGCGATCGCATCGATCCGAAGGCTGACATCGACGAGCTCCACGCTGAGTTGATCTTCGCCGACCTCGAACAGGTCATGAATCGAATCGAGAAGCTGGAGAAGTCCACCCTGAAGCCGACCAAGACTCGCGACGCCGAGCTCCGCGAGTTGGCCATGATGCAGCGCGTCAAAGAGGCGCTCGAAAAAGAGCACCCCGTCTCCGGCGCCATTCACAACGACGAGGAGCGCGGCATCGCCGGCAGCTTCGGCTTTCTCACGCTTAAGCCGGTCATTGTCGTCGTCAACGTCTGCGAAGACGCCATCAACAAGCCCGCGCCATTCACCCACGACCACTCGGCCGCCACGATCGCCCTCGCGGCCGAGATCGAGGCCGAGATCTCCCAACTGGAGGAGGCCGACCGTCCCACATTCCTCGCCGATCTCGGCCTCGCCGAGCCCGCGAGAATGAGGCTCATCCGTACCTGCTATGAGGCAGTCGGACTGGTCTCCTTCCTGACCTGCGGTGAGGACGAAGTTCGCGCCTGGACCATTTTCAAAGACACCGAGGCGGTCGAGGCCGCCGGAAAGATCCACAGCGACATCCAGCGCGGCTTCATTCGTGCCGAAACAGTTGCCTTCGACGATCTCAAGGCCGCCGGCGACATGCGCGGCGCAAAGTCCGCCAACAAGGTCCGGCTGGAGCCCAAGCACTACATCGTGAAAGACGGCGACATCATCAATTTCCGCTTCAATGTATAAAGGGCCGCGTTTTCGCCGAGTTTTCTTCGGCGCTGTCCCCCATACTGGCGTGGACTCGACGCTGCCTGTATATATCCCCGCTTCGATCGCCGGCCCTCTTGATGTGAACCGGCGAAGGTGGCGTGGCGGCCTCTCGGCCTGCATGATCCGGCGCTCCCGGACCGGCAAGCATTTAGACTCATGGCGCGGAAGTACCGACCGGAATCTCTCTTCTTCGAACGCCCGGAAAGCGTCCTGGTCGGCTCTTTCATCTTCCTCATCATCGTCGGCGCCGTCCTGCTTACGCTGCCCATTTCCTCTGCCGGCGAAGACATCGACATCCTCGAAGGCCTCTTCACTTCCACCTCGGCCGTCTGCGTCACCGGGCTCACCGTCGTCGACACCGGCAAGGGGTTCTCGCGTTTCGGTCAGGTCGTGATTCTGATTCTGATCCAGCTCGGCGGCCTCGGCATCATGACCTTCGCCGCCCTCGCCTCGCAGTTCCTCGGTCGTCGCATGTCGTTTCGTTCGCAGGCCCTCATCGCCGACACCTTCTGGCAGGGCGATGCCGCATCCTCCGTGCGCCGCGACCTGAAGCGCATCATCGCCCTCACCTTCGTGATCGAGGCGATCGGCATGTTGCTGATGTACGCACAATTGAGGTTTGAACACCAGACGGAGCCCGCTCTGTTCTCGGCGGCCTTTCACGCGGTCTCCGCCTTCTGCAACGCGGGTTTCTCCATCTACTCCGACAATCTGATGCCTTTTAAGCAGTCCCCATGGATACTCGGCGTCATCGTCGGCCTGATCGTCTGCGGCGGTCTGGGTCACACCGTATTGCTGGAGTCCCTGCGCCGTCTTCGATGCCGGATCACCGGCGCCAGGCCCGATTCTGTCAATTGGACCCTTCACTCCAGAGTGGTCCTGACCACCAGCGCCGTTTTGATTCTGGGCGGAGCCGCCAGCCTTTACCTGGTCGGCCTTGGCGACCGGTCGGATTCAGTACCTCAGCGCATGCTCACTGCGGTCTTTCAGTCCGTCACGGCACGCACTGCCGGATTCAACAGCATCGACATCGCGAGGGTCCCGGTCGCCGCGCTGCTGTTTCTCATTCTTCTGATGTTCGTGGGCGGCTCCCCGGCTTCCTGCGCCGGCGGCATCAAGACGACCTCCGCCGCCGTCTATCTGGCCGAAGTGCGCGCCAGGCTCAGAGGCAGCAGGGATGTGGTCCTCTTCGGTCGCCGCGTCTCCAACGAAGTGACCGCCAAAGTCACCCTCGTCATCGGTCTCTCTGTTCTCTGGAATATGATCGGCTGCATGTATCTGTCCATTTCCGAGACCGGCACGCCGGGCGTTCGTTTCGAGGAATTGGTTTTCGAGCAGATTTCCGCCTTCGGAACCGTCGGCCTCTCCGCCGGAGTCACCGCGAAGTTGTCGGTGGCCGGAAAAGCGTGGATCATACTCACGATGTTCATCGGTCGCGTCGGTCCGCTGACTGCCGCACTGGCGCTTCTGCCGCGTGATCCCGGCGCGATTCGCTATCCCGAAGAACGCATCATGATCGGATAGGAAGATTCAATATGCGACAAGTCGCCGTCATCGGGTTGGGCCAGTTCGGCACGAATCTCGCCCGCGTTCTCACCGAGCTTCACTGCGAGGTGCTGGCCATCGACAGCAGCGAGGCGCGCGTGGCGGACCTGCGCGACGACGTCCACCGCGTCCTCATCGGCGATGCGCGCGACATGGAGGTGCTCCAGTCCGTCGTCTCCTCATCCATTGATGAGGCCGTCGTCAGCCTCGGCGAAAGCATGGAGGCCAGCATCCTCTGCACCCTTCACCTCAGCCAGATCGGCGTGAAGCGCATCCGCACCAAGGCCGTCAACGAGGACCACGCTCTGATTCTCAAGGCCGTCGGCGCCCACGATCTGATCTTCCCCGAAAAGGAGACCGCCGAGCGAACGGCTCGCCGCATCGCCTATCCGACCCTGCTGGACTATTTTCCCTTCGCCGAAGACTACCGAATCATGGAACTGCGAATGCCGCAGAAAATGGTCGGCGTCACCCTCGGCAAGTCGAGTATCAGGGCCGATTTCAATCTGCTGCTTCTCGCCACAAAGTCCGCCTCCACAGGGCAGTTTCGTTTCATGCCCGGCGCCGACGACGTCCTCACCGAGGACGACATCCTCATCGTTCTGGGACAGGAAGTGGACCTTGCCCGCTTCTCGGTCATGGAGTGATACCAAACTTTTTTTTACGTAGAGTTGATATGAATCCCAGGGATTATTCCGATATCTCACCCGGTACGAACATTCCCGCCGTCGTCAATGCGATCATTGAGATCCCCCGGGGGCGCAGAAGCAAGTTCGAGCTGGACAAGAAGACCGGCCTGTTCAGGCTCGATCGCTACCTGTACTCGTCAAGCCACTATCCCGGGGACTACGGCTTCATCCCGCAGACCCTCGCCGAAGACGGCGACGCCCTCGACGTTTTGGTCATGGTCAACGAGCCCACCTTCACCGGCTGCCTGATCGAAGCCCGCGTCATTGGTCTGTTCAAAATGAAAGATAAAGGCGCCAACGACTACAAGGTCTTCGCCGTGCCTAACACCGACCCCTTGTTTTCGGAGTATCGCGACCTGACCGCCGTGCCGCCGCATTTCTTAAAGGAGATCGAGCACTTCTTCGCCACCTACAAGCAACTCGAAGGCACCCACACCCAGACCGAAGGATGGGGCACCGCCTCTGAAGCGATCGCCGAGGTGCAGGCGTCGGTAGACCGATGCGCCGAGTCGAGAAAGCCGAAGGTCCAGCGCATCTAAATCGGCTTGTCGATTCTCCATTTGCGTCGATCCGAACTGTGGCGCCCCTCAATCCGACTTCCAGAAGCTCGGCGTGAACAAGACAATGATCGCGAAGATCTCCAGTCGCCCAAACGCCATCAGCACACACAAGACCGCCTTGCTCCACTCCGACATCCACCCATAGTTCTCAATCGCGCCTACCTTCGCCAAACCGGGGCCGATTGTGAACAACGTCGCCGCGCTCGCCGTCGCCGCCGTTGTGAAGTCGCAGGGGCTGTCCGGCTGAAGCTGTTCGAGCAGCATCACCGCCCCCGCGCCGGCCGTGAAGATCAGTATGCACCCGAGGAAGTAGCACACCGTCCCGAGCTTCAGCTCCGGGTCCATCGTTGCCTTCCCAAGTCGCACCGGGCGGATCACATCCGGTCGAAATATCTTCTCAACCTCCGATGTCAGCACCTTCAGCGCGATCCAGACGCGAACCACCTTGATCCCGCCCGCCGTCGAGCCGCTGCACCCGCCGATGAACATCAGCAGCACCAGCATCCCCTGCGCGAGGAACGGCCACCTGTTAAAGTCGCTCGTGCAAAAACCCGTCGTCGTCTGAATGGAAACCGTCGTCACCACACCCTGCCTCACCGACTCAACGGCGGTCGCCTCAACAGCCGTACCGTTCGTAAGCACGATGGGCTGACGATCGAAATAGACTGCCCCCGAGACGACTGCCGCGGCAAACATCAGGACGAACAGATACAACCGCAGCTCGGTATCTCGAAGCACGCTTCGCCAGTCGCCGTTGGTCAATCGGTAGTAAAGCCCGAAATTCGCCCCTGCCAGGATCATGAAAAACACCACGATCACATCCACCATCGGCTGATGGTGAAACGCCCCCGTACTCGCATTCCGCGTGCTGAAGCCTCCCGTCGCAAGCGTCGCGAATGTGTGACAGATCGATTCGTAAAGGCTCATGAACGGCAGCAGCGCCAGCACCTGCGCCGCCGTCAGACCGAGATAGATGTACCAAAGGCTCTTCGCCGTCTCGCGGATCTTCGGAACAAGGCCCTCCGGCGCCGGGCCGGGAGCTTCGATCATGAACATCCGCTTCCCGCCCACGCCCAGCCCGGGCAGCACGGCCACGAACAAGACCACGATGCCCAGCCCACCCAGCCAGTGGGTGATCGCCCGCCAGACCAATAGCGAGCGGGGCATGGTCTCGATGTCGCTCAGCACCGTCGCCCCGGTTGTTGTCAGACCGCTCATCGCCTCGAAGTAGCAACTGACGAAATTCTGAAAAACGTGACGATTCACTCCGGTGGCTTTCCACTTCGCCCAAAGGTAATAGGGCATGCCCGCAAGTGCCGCGCCGACGACCCAAGTGCCCGCCACCAGCAGCATCGCCTCTTTCCGCGCGAGAAACTTCGAGCCCCCGCGATTGAGCAGCCAGGTCGGCACGCCGATCAGCAGCCCTCCCAGCCCCGTAACTGAAAGCGCCTGATGCGCAAAAGCGTCGAGGGTCGAGCCTCGAATCAGCGCCATCAGGTATACACCCGCGGCGACCAGAATCATGATCCCGCTGACGAGGACCATGACGATGCCGCCGTGATGCAGGATGATTCTGCGATTCATGAATTCAGATCTTCACGAAGATGTCTTCAAGGACGCCCTGATCCGATTCCTTGCCCACTGCCAGCAGCACGTCACCCGCCTCGATCTGGTTCGTCGCCCCCGGGACAAACACCCGGTCGCCCCGGCGAATCGCTCCGACCACCCACGCCGGCGCAAGCGGCAATTCCTGAAGGTTCTTCTCGCATCCCTCCGCGCCCGCCGCCACCGTGACCAGTACCGTCGACAGGCCCGTGACCAGCGTGGCCAACTGACGGATCGGACTCTTGTCGATCTGCGCCGCGATCTCCTTCGCCGCCGAGATACCCGGGCTGTACGAACGATCCACCCCGATGTGATACAAAAGGTCGAGATACCTCGGCCGCTGCACCACGGCGATCGCCTCGTTCACGCCGCCCGCCTTGGCGAGCACGGCCCCGACAATGTTGTCCTCATCGTCGTCGTGCAGCGCCACAAATGCGTCGGCCATGCCGATCCGCTCTTCCGCGAAGACGCTCTTGTCCGTCGGGTCGGCATTGAGAACCGTCACCCCTTCGAGCTTCTCCGCAAGTTCCTCCGCTCGCGCGCGATTCGATTCAAAGACGCGAATCGACCACGCCCGGCTCTTCAGCGCCTTGCAAAGCCAAACCGCCATCGCCGAGCCGCCCATCAGCACCGCCGACTTCCTACCGGGCTTCTCTACCCGAAAGAGCTTGCGCGCATCCTCAAACACATCGTTGTCGCCGATCAGAACGATCCGATCGCCGCGAAGAATATCCGTGTCCGCCGCCGGGACGATGAAGTCGCTCCCGCGCGATACGCCCAATAGCCGCGTGCCCGGCGGCATCGCGATGGATGAAAGGGTGCAACCGATCGCCGGCGCCGTATCCGCCACCGGAAACTCGTGCATCTCGATCCGCCCGCCGGTGAACTCCTCGATCTCCAGCGCGGCCGGACTCCGCAGCGACCGCGCAATCGCCTTGGCCGTCGAATACTCCGGGCATATCAGCTTATTAATTCCGAAGTGCGTCTCGTAGCGTAGCTCGGCATGACCGATGAAGGCGCTGTGGTGAACCCGGGCGATCGACGCCTCCGCCCCCAGCGCCCGCCCGATGGAAGCCGCGACGATGTTCACCTCGTCGGAGCTCGTCGCCGCAACGATCAGGTCGGACTCAGCGACCCCCGCCTCGCGCAGCACGTCAACGTTGGTGCCGTTCCCCTCCAGGGTGCGCACGTCGAGCGTGTCCGTCACCGTCTGCAGCTTGACGTCGTCCACATCGACAATCGTGACATTGTGGCCCGCATGGGTCAGTACTTCAGCCGTGTGGCTGCCCACCTGCCCAGCGCCGATGATCAGAATATTCATCGAGTTCCTCGTCGGCTGCGATCCATCCTCGGATCGTACCGAAGTTCGCGGCATCGGACAGTTTACCTCCATCACCCTGGCGCGGCGATACCGAATTGACACAATCCTGCGTCGGACGCACGATGGTCGATATGTCGCCGCGTTCGTTCATTCCCATCAGCCTCGGCATCTTCGTCGTCTTCGTCGGCGGCGCGTGGCTCTATCTCTCCGCCACGGAGAAATCCACATTGCACCCATCTCCGGTGGGGCGGCTCGACGTCCTCGACGATCCCGGTTTCGTGCATCTGGCCGAAAGAACTTTGCCCGCCAAGCGCGAG
>CAZCGF010000026.1:0-8455 GCA_964498115.1 uncultured Planctomycetaceae bacterium
GGGCTGCCTGTGTCCTTGTAGGGCCCGGACTTGATGGCATCCGACTCGATCCCCAGCTTGGCCATTGTGTTGGTCAGGTTGACCATTTGCATGATGACGCCGATCGAGCCGGTCACGGTGGTTCGCTGGGCCATGATCTCGTCCGCCGCACATGCGAGGTAATACCCGCCGCTGGCGGCGACATCCTGAAAATAGGCGACCACCGGTTTGCCGGTCTTGGCCCTAAACGCCTTGATCTCCTGGAACAGGGTGTCGCTGGCTGTAACGGTGCCGCCGGGGGAATTGATCCTGAGGACGACGGCCTTGACCCTGCTGTCCTGGGCGGCTGCGGCGAGATTCTCAACGAGCAGCGAGACGGGATGCTCACCTTCCGAGAAGAGCCCCGGCTCGTGGGAATTCATGAGAATGCCGGATATGTCGATCATGGCGATGCGATCGCTGATCCATCCGGGATCTCGTCGCACGACTTGCTCCTGAAGCGATTGGTCCGCGGGAACCGGTGTGATCTTGAATCCGCCGGTGGGAGCGCACGCGGAGAGCCACATCGCCAGGGTGACGGTTACGACGGAAATCGACCTGCTTACTGTCGCCATAAAGACCTCCATGCCCTTGTCTGGGTTGTTGCCGAAAGCGTGAAAAATCACGCGGGACTTCTCATCAAGCGATCACTTGCCGGAAATGGCCTTTGCCGCGTATTCACGATGATACCACTGGAACGCGGTCCGCATTCCGTCCTCAAACTTTGTCGTCGGTTTCCAGCCGAGCAGCTTCTGAGTGTAGTCACTGTTGATGCGCTGCGGCAATCCGGTCAGGGCGATTGCGGATCGTCTCACGGCCGCGGCCTTGATGCCATCCTTGAAAAGGTACTCCCCCACCCAGCCGGCCATGAAGGCGACTGAGTAGTTCACCTTCTTGGTGACGCGTGGGATGCCGAAGCCGTCGGCGAGGGCGTCGAAATACTGTCGCTGTGTGACGCGCTCGGTGTTTCCGGCGATCAGCGTCGTACCTGCCGCGCCGGGACAACTGCCGGCAAGGACCAACGCCCGGACGGCGTCTTCGACGTAGACCATGGCCATTTCGTTTTCGCCGGTCCCGATGAGGGTCATGATCCCCTCGCGCATGACCGGTTCCAGGTAGGTCTTCATCGTTCGATTGCGCGGGCCGTACAGGTAGCCGAGGCGGACGATGACCCACTCGGTTTTCGGCGAGAGTTCGGTCCGGACGACTTCTTCGGCCTTCAGCTTTGCGATGGCGTATGAGAACCACTTGGGCGGGGGCGGAGACGGGGTGAACTCGTTGATGACTTCCCCCGACGCGAGGAGGTCCGGGTGATAGACACCGCAGGAACTGACGAAAACGAAACGTCGGACGCCGGCTGCATTCGCCGCATTCACGAGCCGGCGCGTTCCTTCCACGGTTGTTCGCTGGAACTCGTCCCAGGTTCCGACGATTTCCACGCGAGCGGCGGAATGAAAGACGACATCGATGCCTTTGCAGGCGGCTTCGAGGGAGGATTGGTTATCGAGGTCGCCATCAACGGCTTCGGCGCCGAGCGATTCGACGAACGCGCGATTGCTGCCGGGGCGGACAATCGCCCGGACGTTATCACCCGCGGCGCGAAGGTGTTCGATGAGGTGGCTGCCGACGAATCCTGTTCCGCCGGTGACGAGTGCATTCATGGCATCAGTTTACCCGGTACACGATCGGCCGCATCACTGGACGGACGGGCCGGAATCACCGGGTGGGCGAGGCAGCCAACGGGAGACGCGATCGCAGTATGCGGTGTACGAGTCACCGAATCGCTCGCGGAGGCGCGGCTCTTCGATTTTCGTGACCTGATACTGGGCGAATACGCAGCCGACGGCGAGGAGAACGAACATGCCGATGGAGCCGAAGTAGATCGCCTCGCCAAGGACGCAGATGAACAGGGTGATCACGACTGGATTGCGCACCCAGCGATAGGGACCGGTGGCAACGAAGACCTTGGGCGGATCAAACTCAACGTGCGGGCCGCGACCGTGAAAGATCAGCCAGGCGGAGCAGACGACGTAGGCACATAGTCCGCCGGCGAAGATGCCGATTCCCACGAGATGTTGAAAGCCAGTCCAAAATCGCCAGATTTCATCGCGTAATGAGAGATCGCGCAGGGGCATCTCACCCAGGAGGTGAAACACCGAGGGAACGATGCCGAGGATGAAAACGAGAAAGCCGACGGTGTAAACGAACGCACGCAGCGCGAAGGGCTTCTCCGGCTTGGCCGAGGGCGTAGAGGCCTGAGGGTCTACCATCTGACCGCGAAACCCGCCGTCATCCATTTGCTCGACTCGACTGCGTGGACGATGGCCAACTCGCCGGACTTGATCTCGTTGTTGCGGATCATTTCGTCCAGGTGGAGCAGGGTCGCGGAGCCGCCGCAGTAACCGATCTTCCCGCTGCGGAACTTGATCTTGTCGCGCGTGATGCCGAGTCGATCGAGAAATGCGGGAATGTGATCTTCGTAAAGCTGGAGGGTCGGAATCGAGACGACGTAGTGATCGACGGTGCTGGGATTGATCTTCAGTTGAGCCGTGAAGTTGCAGAGGCCCTGCAGAAGGAGCGGAGCCGCGTTGTCGTTGACGGCTGAGAAGTCCTGCCACAGGTGGTGAGTGCCGTCTGCGTACAACTCGGGAATCTGATGAGAGGTATTCATCAGGTCGGAAGCCGCGCCGCCGGCGGTCATACCTGCCGGACGACCTGCGCCGACCGACTCGACGAAGGTGCCGACGATCTCGCGACCGGGCTTGCCATTCTGACCGGCCTGAAGCACGAGGGCTCCGGCGCCGTCGGCGAGAATCCACCGCAGTGCAGCATGCACCTTGTCCATCTTGGGCTGATTGAAGTAACAGCTACGGAGATAGATCGAGGAGAGCTGGCTGTATGCGACGAGGGCGGTGCGGTATCGACCGCTTCGCAGCGCATCGTACGCAACCTGCACGCCTTTGCCGACGCCGGTGCAGTTAGAGTGGATCTCCATTTCAGCGCACGTCTGAATGCCGAGCCGCTCCTGAAGCAGGGTGCTGGTCGGCGGCGTGCTCTGATCGTACGAAGGGCAGGAGATGACGATGAGATCGAGCTGTTGCGGCTCCATCTCGGCCATCTCGAGCGCATTTCGCGCGGCCTTCTCTGCGAGGCTGCTGAAATTGAAGGTCATGTTCCCCGTCTCGGGATCCACGGCGAAATGCCGAGTGCGGACGCCGCCGCGATCGAGCATCTTGGGACCGAGGTTTTCGATGAAGCTCCTGACCTTCGCCGGCGCTTTGTCGAGCGGGCCGAGAATGGCTTCGAGCCGATCATTGGGTACCGGCGGTCCCGGGAGAAAACTTCCGGTGCCTGCGATTCTTACTGGTAGCAAGGACATAGCACTCCTAAGCCTATCCGATCTCCTACGAGGTAACCGGTCTGTGCCAAGCACTCCGGCCTACTGCGGACCACCGAAGCGGCGGCACCAGCAAGCCGGACATAATAGCAAGACGCGGACCATTCGGGCAGTCAAGATGTTTACCCGAAAACCGGTGTGCTGCCAATATGCTCCTGGAAAGAGCGACCGGTACCGGCCAGATCACGCCGGGAGACCATCGAACGAATCACCTAGTTTTTCTCACATGGCTGTGAAATGCGGCGGCCCCAAACCACGCTAAACGCAGGCCACCGCTTACATAACAAAGGCATCTACCGCATAATTCCTTTGCGGGCAGTGAGAATATCACGTTAGTTATCGGCCGAAAAGGGCGAATGATGAAAATCACGTGGTCTCGTATGACCCTGAAGATGGCCAGACCCTTCCGGACATCCAAGGCGGTACGCACGGATAAGGAGACAATCTGGGTAATAGTCCACGATGACGGCGTGCGGGGATCGGGGGAGGTGGTTCCCATGGATACCTACCGTCAAACCCTGGACTCCGCGGAGCTTACGCTCTCAAAGATCGCCGCCAGAGCGTTCTGGAATGCGGAGGAGCTCGGTTCGGCAATTGAGGGACTTACCGTCGAATACGGTGACCAACTCGCGACTGTGGCCGGTCTGGATGCCGCTTTTCTCGATTGGCAGGGGAAAAAAAGGGGCCAGCCCACCTGGCGTGCCCTTGGGGTGACAAATACTTCCCTGCCTCTGACGTCCTTTTCGCTGGGCCTCGAGTCAGACCTCGACTTGCTCGCTGGACAGGTTCGGGATGCCGCGTCGTTTCCGATACTCAAGATCAAACTTGGGACTGAGCAGGACGAGCGCATCCTCGAAGTCATTCGGCGCGAGGCGCCGACGGCGATCATCCGCGTCGATGCGAACATGGCGTGGAGCGTCGATGAGGCATTGAGTAAGCTGCCCATGCTGGCGAAGTATGACGTTGAATTTGTCGAGCAGCCGCTGGCGGCCGATGATCTCGAGGGGCTGAGAAAACTCAAGCAGGCCGGTGTTTTGCCGATCATCGCGGATGAAAGCTGTGTGCGTCCGGATGATATTGATCGCCTCGCGGGTCACGTCGATGGCATCAACATCAAGCTGAGCAAGTGCGGCGGAATTCGAAAGGGGTTGGAGATGATTCGTCGAGCTCGAGACGCGGGCCTGCGCATCATGCTTGGATGCATGGTGGAGAGTTCTCTGGGTATCGCAGCCGCCCTTCAGCTGGGGCCGCTGGTCGATTGGCTCGACCTTGACGGCCACCTGCTGCTCGCCGAAGACCCGTTTTCGGGGATTGGGGGCGAAGGCGGAGTCCTGCAACTCTCGAGCGAGCCGGGATTGGGTGTATTTCCCAGACAATTCCGCAATCCTGCGGCCACCTTAAGCTCGTAATCCAATTAAGGCCAATTGGTTAAGTCAAAAATGAGCCGGCGCACAACTCGTCCTTGACTGACGCCCGATATATGCAAGAATTTACTTGAATCGGCGAAGGACTCTCGAAGGCTTCCTACCCGCACCTTCGATCTCCCATCGCGGCGACTCGGATTCAGCCGAATTCGACCCGCGAAAGCCCATCCGGCCGATTCATCGCAAGACAGGCTGAGAGTCTGAAGCGCGCCTGCGTTGATTTGGGACATTCCCCATTTTTGCGCTGTCGCGGCAGGCCGCTAGCCTTTCGAGCGATCGTCCTCGCAAAAACATGGGAGATCGCACATGCAGCACGATTCCTTACCGCACGCCGCGGAAAGGGGTTTGCCGGAAGCCCGACGCCTCAGCTACAAGTTCCAGAGAATTCGAGAGCAGCTTCGGCAAGCGATCCGTCGCGGAGATTTTTCGGGCCAACTTCCCGGAGAGCGCGAACTCGGTCGCCGGTTGGAAGCAAACGCCAAGACGATCAATAAGGCACTGTGCGACCTGGCCAGCGAAGGCCTCCTTGTCCGCGTCATCGGGCGCGGGACTTTCGTGGCCGAGGGCAACGGTCAGTCACCGGCAGAAACGTCGGAGAAGGTTTTTCATCTATTCGATGCGGTTGATTGTTCGTCACCGCCGCACCGCAAGGCGATGATCGCCGCGATCGGCAGTGCTCTGGCCCGCAAAGGACGAAGGCTGGAGTGTCACCGGATCGAGCGATTGGATGAGCACGGCAGGGTCCCGGCGGGTTCATGGCACTCGTCGAATCGCCGGACGACCGCGGGATTGATCTCGTTTCCCGCGGATCGGCTTTCGGGCGGCAACGGCGGGCTTGACGAAAACCTGGTCCGTGAGGCATGGCGACGCCATGTGCCCATGATCGTTCTCTCGGGTTGTGCTGATGATCTCAAGCTCAGCGCCGTCATGCCGGATTACGTAGCAGCGGGTTTCAGTTGCGCCGAACACCAGTTTCTCCTCGGCTGCCGTCGCGTCGTTGTGCTGACAAGCGATCAGGCCGGCCGGGAAACGGGCATGGTGATGACGGGCTGTCGAACGGCGGCCCTGCGACACGACTGTCTCGTTACACGACTTCACACAGGCGAAAAAGACTGGCCGGGTCGCCTGCTTGCTGAGATGGGGAACGCCAACGGGGATGCGGCGACGACGCAGAAGGCCGCGGTTGGAATTGTCTGTGTGGGTTCATCCGCGCTTGCGGCGGCTCGCGCGGACACGACCGTCGCACGCCTGGTAACCTGCGGCGAACTTGCGGTTACCTGCATCATGGAGCCTGGCGACGCGACGCCGCAGCAGACGAATCTGACAGCGTATGAATTTGACATGAACAAGATTGCCGACTGGACGGCACGGCTGCTGCTGGATGCGCGGCAGGGTCAGCGGCCCATTGAGGTGATCGTTCCCGGCGAATTGTGTATTCGGGAGACGGTTCGTCCGCAATCGAGTCATAACGGTCGAAACGGCACACACGCCAAGGGAGCGATTCCCTCTCGAATGAGCGCGGTTGACGCCTTGATTTAACAAGCGTTGTCCGAATGCAGCCCGGGGCGGGAGGGCGCCCCGCGGCGCTACGGACAATGCCTCCGATCCGAATGGGGGGAGCGAACGCGTCGGCTCATCGTCGGCGCGTTTGCTTTTTTCGGGCCTCCAAAGCAGGCTCCAAAGGGTATCGGGCGGCCGGGCACCATCGATCGCGGCATCGCTTCGGTACCAGGCGCCCAAGCTCGGAGTTGTAGCGGATCGCGTTGACGGTCATAATAGCTTTGCTCTGGACAAGCTGTCCGTTGCAAATACCGCCGTATGTCCGAAGCAAAGAAAGGACTCGACCTCGCATGGGAGCCACCCTCGACGCACTGCATCGCCTCCAGGAGGTCGAGTTGCAGATCGCGGAGATTAATCGCGGCATCCACCGCAAGGCCCGAATCGTCAAACAGCACGAGTCGCGTGTCGCCGAGTTGGATGAACAGATCAAGCGCGCCCAGGATGGGATTCGCGCGAGTCAAATGGAGACGGATCGACTGGACCTCGACGTCAAGTCGCGCGAGGCCGAGATCGCAAAACTCCGGGCCGCCCTTCAGACCGCCAAGACGAACAAAGAATACTCCGCCATTCTCACCCAGTTAAATACCTTCAAGGCTGACAGCAGCAAGGTTGAGGATCGGGTTCTGGCTCTGATGGGCGAACTTGATAAGAAGCGCCAGGAACAGGCCGCGATCAAGGAGGAGCGCGCCGCGGAGCTGGAGAGGCTCAGCCAATCCCAGAAGGTGGTTGAGGAGGCGAACGCCAAAGCCAAGAATCGACTCGACACGCTTATGTCAGAACGGGCGGCCGCAGCGGCGGTGGTCCCTCCGGGCGCATTGGATATCTTCGAGCGCATTGCTCGCAAGAATGACGGCGAGGCATTGGCAAAGGTGATCCGAACAAATCCGAAGCGCGCCGAATACGCCTGCGACGGATGCAACATGTCCATCACTATTGAGCAAGTCAACGCCGTCTTGTCGCGCGACGAAGCCACCCCGTGCAACATCTGCGGACGCATCCTCTACATGGAATCGGCCGGAACCGCGGGCACTCGGCGGTGAATCGGCTGAGCGGTAACCTCCTCCCGGGCCGTCGCGTGGTGGAGGAGATTCTGACGAGTTCCCTATGAAGCTGGTGATTCACATTGACGGCGGGGCAAGGGGCAATCCCGGTCCAGCCGGCGCCGGCGTGGTCATTCACGATGATGAAGGGGCCGCGCAGCTCGAGGCAGGCTTTTTCCTTGGCCGGATGACCAACAACGTCGCCGAGTACACCGCCCTGCTGAAGGCCCTGGAGGCCTCGCATCGGCTATCCGCCGAGCAATTGCTCATCCATTCAGACAGCGAACTGCTCGTCAAGCAGATCAACGGCGAATATCGCGTCAAGAATCCGGGCCTTCAGACACTCTTTGACGAGGCCATGTCCCGGTTGAAGAAGTTCGCGAAGTGGACGGTGCGACACGTTCGCCGGGAAGGCAACGCTCGAGCCGACGAGCTGGCCAACCTCGCCATGGACGCGGGCGAGGACGTCATCGAGATCGACGTTTCGGATGGGACTGAGTCGACCTCGACCGGCAAGGCACAATCGGCAACCGAGGCCGGCGAGGCTTCGGAATACTCGGTCGCGTGTACCAAATCACCGTCAAAGGGTGCGTGCCCTGCTGATTGCAGGAAGGGCGACTCATTCGATGTCGCCGACGTGACACCCGAGGGTATGTGTATTCATGCGGCGATCAGCGTGCTTGGGGTCATCACAGCGCCTCATCAGGGCGGGCCAACACGCAGCGCAGAGTGCACCAAGCCCGACTGCGGGGCGACGTTTACGATCAACGCAGCTCATTGAATCCCCCCCCACCTTAGATCACGGCCGTTCTCAACCACGACCGGCGAAACAACTGATTAGTCAAACTCCAGATTGAAGCTCGGACTCGCAGCGGAGGTTGGATCTTCCGGCGCTTCCGATTGGACGGGTTCGTGGGCTAGCGCTCGGGTCATCGACTGTGATTCGCGCCGCGTTGCGGCAGCGGCAAGTTCGCTGGGCTTGGGCGGAGCCGGGACAAATGCGCTGGGGCCACGGG
>CAZCGF010000026.1:8555-30175 GCA_964498115.1 uncultured Planctomycetaceae bacterium
GCGGCAAGTTCGCTGGGCTTGGGCGGAGCCGGGACAAATGCGCTGGGGCCACGGGCGAGGATTCTGGCGGTTGCGGTCTGGAGGACCCCGTCGTCGGGCGGACGAATCTCCGCGATGAACACCCGAAGCGAGTCGAGTGAGCCCGGGCGAATCGCGTAGAGGCGCTCCTGCTTTCGGCGGGTCTCGGTCAGTAGGCCAGCCTGGCGGAGGATGGCGAGGTGCTTGGAGATGGCGGGCCTCTGCTGATCGAAGTGGGCCGCGATGGCGCCAGCCGGCATCTGCTTTCCGGACAATAGGCGTAGGATCGCACGTCGCGTGGGGTCTGAGATGGCCGGGAACACGTCGTCCATGATTATGTTCCTCTTTGGTTACGTAGCGCTATCGGAACATACCACGCGAAAACTTGAGCCCGGGCGAAAAGACGGATTGGGATCAAACTCGGGACAGGTGAGGGGCCCGGGGAGGCCTGACCGGCAGCGCGTGACTTTGGAGTCGTCCGGCCCGGTGGCCAGGGACCGGTGCGGATTCGAGGGCTTTTGGATGTGAGCCCACGGAAAAAACATTCCAGTGGGGCCACAGACTAGAGAGTTTGCCGGAGTTTTGCCGTTGTATCAGTATTGTTAACGGGTTTGACAGCGGTCGTCGGCCCCCTTAAAAGGCGAGGCCCTACGGTGAATCCCGAGATTCGCCATTTGGGGCGGCCTCCTCAAAAGCACAGGATTCTGGAACCGGTTCCTTCCATGCAGCGAACTTCCCTCTACGTCATCGTTCAGTTCGCCGCGGCCTTGTCTACCTGTTTTACGTTCGGATGTCAGAAGGACGCGGCAACGGTCGATTCCGCGCAGGTCGCGGAGTATCAGGATCGGATGGCCGAGGCTCCGCAGGGCCAGGTAGTGCCGGAGCTGGCGACCGTCGATCGTCCCGCACCTGTCGAACTGAGCGGGGAGCCCAAGTCGTCGGCCGGCAATCTCGCGCTGGACACTACGATCTGGCTGCAGCTTCCGGACCCGTCGACGGCCGAGGAAGTCTTCAAGAAGCGGCTTGAGGTCACTCGGTTCAGCCAGAACATCAAGCGGGAATACGAGAAGATTTACGAGGCGGCCCTTGAGAAGATCAAGGAGATCTCCCGTCCGAACGTGCTTCGCCTGGCTCTGGCAGACAGTCTTCGCCGGACACTGGCCAACAATTACCAGATACGGCTGGACGGTTATGCTCCGGCGATCAGCGCGGCTCAGGTGGTACAGGCCGAAGCCGCATTCGACATGGCCTTCTTCGCCAATGTCAATCGCAACAATACGGATCAGCCCACGCCCTCGGCCCTCATTGCGTCGCAGACCGACTCAACGGTGGTCAACGGCGGGATTCGCAAGTTGCTGGCGACCGGGGCACAGGTGTCGCTGACGCAGCAAATGACCCGCATCGACAATCCCGGGTTTCAGTTTCAGTTGCTGAATCCTTCCTGGACGCAGACGTTTGTCGCCGAGATTCGCCAGCCGGTCTTGCGGAACTTCGGAATCGACTTCAACCGCGCACAGATCAACATTCGCAAGAACGAACAGAAGATCAATCAGGAGGCCTTCAGGGCTCGGGTGATCGAGACGCTGAACAATGCCGAGCGGGCCTACTGGGCCCTTGTGGGCGCTCGACGTGACGTGGTTGTCAGTGCGGAGCTGCTGGCAGAGGCGAACCTGACCCTGTCGCAGATCGAGGCTCGCAAAGACTTCGACGCGTATCAGACGCTGCTGTTCCGCAGTCAGGCGGCGGTCAAGGCCCGCGAGTTCGAGTACATCGACGTGAAGAATCGCGTGCGCAACGCCGAGGATCAGCTTCTCAACCTGATGAACGATCCCGAGTGGCCGATGTCGAACGAGTACGAGATCCTGCCGATCGACGAGCCGACCACGGCCGCGATCCTCCGCGATCGGTATCACGCGGTGCAAACCGCCATCGAGTGCCGACCGGAGATCATCCAGGCGCGGGTGGGCGTCGATAACACGCGGCTTCAGCTGGGCATTGCCAAGAACCAGGCGTTGCCGCAACTTGACGTCGTCTATCGTATGACGGTGAACGGACTGGGCGCCAGTTCCGATCAGGCCTTCGATCAGCAGACGGGCGGTAACTTCATCGATCAGTATGTCGGCATGGAGTTCCTGTGGAACTTCGGCGAGCGTGGTGAGCGTGCGGGGATTCGCATTGCGAAGCTTCAGCAGTCGCAGGCTGTCTTCCAGTACAAGCGGTCACTCGACGATATCATCACCGACTGCCGCGTCGCCCTCCGCAATCTGGAGACCAACTTCGAACAGCTTGGGCCGAGTCACGAAGCCGTTACCTCCTCATCCGAGAATCTTCGCTCGCTTCAGGAGCGGCAGGAACGCAAGAGCCCGGAACAGCTTGATACCATTCTCAATTCTCAGGTCAGTCTGGCCCAGGCGCGGCGGGGGCTTCTGACGGCGCTGGTGAATTACAATCAGGGCATCATTGACGTTGAGCGGGCCAAGGGTACGCTGCTCGAATTCAACAACGTCGTACTCTCCGAAGAGCCGTAAGCGGCGCTATTCGCGGTTTTTTCGAATCGCCCGATTGTATTTCAAGAGCTACCCTCACGGATGATGCTGCCCCTCGCACAGGTTGCCATGGACGAGTCGCTGCCGGGCATCGTCCGGGGCGTCATTCGGCATGCCGACGCGGTTTCCTATTTTCTAATTGCACTTGGCATTGCGTGTCAGGCCTTGCATCGCCGTTTGCCGGGAGGACTAGGGACGTCCATTCTTGTAGGCGCCGTGAGCCTGGCGGCCGGTTTGACGGTCGTTTCGAGGGAGGCGACGGCTTGGACGCTTTACTCGGCCTGCCACATCACTTCGACACTGTGCGTCCTTTGGGCGGTGATGGGCTGGTTCTCGTCACTCTTCAAGTCTGAGCAGGCCAAAGAGGAAAAGCCGCATTCATCGCGCGTTTTCTTTGCGTGGTCGCTTGTGACCGGCGTTTCGGGGGCGGTCCTCGTACTCAACACCCTGGTCGGCCTGACCTTGTCTCGCGTCCTGAACCCGTCATGGCTGCATGCCGGACAGCCAACGGGAAAGGAATGGTGGGACATCATCGCCCTGCTCATCGCCGTTCTCGTCTGGACGCTGTCCGGACGCAGGCCGCAGCAGCCGGTGATGGTGCTGATCCTTTCGGCGATGCTGGTTTGGTGGAGCGGATTGATGATCCCCGAGGCGGCCACACGATTAGGGGAATCGTCCATGAGCTTCGAGCGATTTAGACCGGCATGGTGGAGCTGGACGCTCCAGTTGCAGGTGGGCCTGAGCTGCGTGGTGGTGACGGCCGCATTGTTTCAGGACTTGCTCTACCGCAATCGTCAGAATCGGGCCTGGCCGGACCGTTTGGGGGAACTGTCGGCGCCCTATTCGCGATGGCCGCTGTTCATTCAGGTGGAGGCGATGCTGGCGGCGGCGGTGCTGATCCTGAGTGTTTACGTCATTGTGCGGCGCGAACCCCTCGGAGCGGAGGCGGCGTCGGTGGGCGTGGCGGCAACGACGGCGACGGGCGTGGTCAGCATGTTCATGACCTATCGGCGATGGAGTGCCAATACGGCTGCACTGGGGATCAGCCTGCTTACGGCGGCGGCGGCTCTTTTCGCTTGCCTGATCGGGGGCTTCATCGGCGGCGCCTCGGATGCCTATGCGGACCGGATTCCCGCCACGTTTAATGCGGTGCTGTTCGCCCTGGCGATCATGTTCGGTTTCTGGCGGTGGATGGCAGCCTTCTGGCGACAGCAACTACTGGGTAAGGAGGCGTGGACGACGGCCGGGCGGCTCATTCCCTATGCCCGGCGAGCGGCATTCGTCATCGCGGCACTGGCGATGCTGACGGCGTTTCAGATGGCGCTCTGGCCGGAGATGGTGCCAACGAGCGGCGATGACCGCAGTTGGGGGCGACTGGTGTCGGGCGTCTGCGCGATCGGGCTCATCGTGCTCATGGCTTCGCGAGCGGCGATCCGCGACGGGTCCAGCTCGATGGCCACCCTGAGCGTGGCGGTGGTGATTTCGGGGATCGCTTTTATTTTTGTGAGAATTCCGCCGTCGGCGCTGCGGGGGTGGTTTCTTCAGTATCACGCGGTGGTATTCGGCGGAATGGTGATTCCGGTTCTATTGGCGGCGGAGTCGGCGGTTCAATCGAAGGCGCGGTGTTTCGAGAAGCCGCTCTGGATACTGTCGATGCTCCTTCTCCCGAGTGCCGCAATTATCGCACTGCTTTCTCCGGTCGCCCTGCCCGCGGGATGGGTTCGTCCTGCGACGCTGGCGATGGTGGGCGCTGCGTACTGCCTGGCCGGGCGCCGCGAGCATCGTCGCGCGATCCTGATATTGGGTGTCGTATTACTGATTGCGGCGGCTTCAAGTTTGCAAAACGCCTACGGATCGAATATTCTGTGATCATCAGTTCGCAACGGAAGGACGCGTCTTTCGCGGTCGCCCGATAGTCACATGAATGTCTCCAGAGTCGTTCGACTTCTGAAGTTGATTACCACGCTGCGATCTGGCCGGCCGTATGACGCGGACGCCCTCGCGGCCCAGATCGGTGTCTCCCGCCGAACCCTCTTCCGCGACCTTTCGATGCTCGATCAGGCGGGTGTGCCGTACCGCTTCGAGCATACCAAGAGTGTTTACGCGATCTCGGATTCGTTTTTCCTTCCCGCACTTCACCTTGAGTTTGACGAGGCCCTGGCGCTGCTGCTTACCACGCGGAAGTTCCTTTCTCGCGAGGTCCACCCTGCCTATGAGAAGGCGCTGAGCGCCGCCCTGAAGATTGAGAGCTCGATTCCGGCAAGCGTCCTGGAGCATTGCGGCAAGACACTCGAAGGCATCTCGGTTCAGTTCCCGCATGCGACGCCGACGGATACGACGTCAGGCATTTTTCGCACGCTTCACCACGCCCTTTCGCATCGCAAGCGGCTGCGCGTCTGCTACGACTCCGTCTTTGATCGGAAGGAATTGACCCTCGAGCTTGAGCCCCGACGGCTGATCTTCATGTCCCGCGGCTGGTATCTGCTGGCGATGAGTCCGACGCACGGGGAGGCCCGGACGTTCAAGGTGGATCGCTTCGTGAGCGTGACGCCGCTTGACGAGACGTTTGAAGTCGAGCCCGGCGGTTTTGACGAGCGGGCTTATTTCGGCAACGCATGGAGCATGATTCCCGACGGCAAATTGTACGAGGTTCGACTGCTGTTTAAGGCGGAAGTGGCGTCAAGCGTGGAGGAGGTCATGTGGCACTCGACGCAGTCGACCGTCCGGCAGGCGGATCAGTCGCTGCTGTTTGAGGCGACCGTGGATGGGCTGCGGGAAATCAGTTCCTGGATTCTCGGGTACGCCGGTCAGGTCGAGGTACTGGGGCCGCCGGAGCTCAGAGAGCGCGTACGCGAGCGGGCCCAGCAACTCGTCAAATCACTAAGCGGGCCGAGCCGTGAGGGCGATGCGGCGTGCGCATAATTGTCCAGCGGGTCGGGCCATCGGCAGTCGTGGTCGATGGGACGGAGACCGGGCGGATTGATCGCGGGCTCCTGCTTTACGTCGGCATCGGCCGCGACGACAGCGCTGAGGATGCCGCGTTTCTGGCCAAAAAGATCGCGACGCTACGAATCTTTGAAGACGACGCCGGGAAAATGAACCTCGATGTGGGCCAGGTCGGCGGTGCGGTGCTGGCGATCAGCAATTTCTCGCTGTACGCGGACACAAGTCGGGGGCGCAGGCCGGCTTTCGTGGATGCGGCCCCGCCTGAACAGGCAGTAAAACTCTACGAGCAATTCTGTGCAGAGCTACGGGCCCTGGGCATTCACGTCGAGACGGGCCGGTTTCGCGAGACGATGGCGGTTCACAGCGTGAACGACGGGCCGATCAACATCGTCCTCGAATCGCCGGGCAAAACACCGTCATAAGGCCGTTTGTGGGGATTCGGGGGGAAGGGGCGAATATCCCCGGTTGACATATAAATGATTTATGATATATTGATTATATGAGCATTAAACCGAAATCGGGTATTTCGATGGAGACCCTTGAGCGGTGCGCGGCCGCGTTTCGCGTGCTTTCCCATGCACACCGGCTCAAGATCGTCGAACTCCTCGCGGAACATGACCTCGCCGTCGGTGAGCTGGCCGATCGCCTCGGCCTTTCGCAGGCCGCGTGCAGCCAGCATCTCAACCTGATGAGGGCCCACGGTCTGCTTGCCGCGCGGCGCGACGGCAAGACGGTCTATTACGAAGTCGCCAACCCCAGCGCTCTCAAAATACTTGAGTGCATCCGCAAGCAGGAAGCCTAGTGCCGCGGGTGTCGACCGTTGGGGTCGTCGTCAGCAACAGGAGTCAATCACATGGCAACACAGAAAAAACTCGTGATCATCGGCGGAGTGGCCGGCGGAGCGACCGCCGCGGCCCGGGCCCGCCGGCTCAGTGAGTCCGCGGAGATCGTCGTACTCGAGCGCGGTCCTTATGTCTCATTTGCCAATTGCGGATTGCCCTATCACATCGGCGGGGAGATTGCCGACCGGGCGAAGCTCCTGCTTCAGACGCCGGATAGCCTCAGGGCCCGACACAATCTCGACGTTCGCGTTCGCAACGAGGTGCTCTCCATCGACCGGGCCGGAAGGAAAGTTCGCATTCGTAACCTGGAAAGCGGCCTCGAGTACGACGAGGCATATGACAAGCTGATCATTTCCACCGGCGCGGGACCGATCCGTCCGCCGCTGCCGGGCATCGATCATCCGAAGATTTTTACGCTTCGCACCATTCCGGACATGGACCGGATCAAGACGGCTGCCGAGTCGGCGCGAAGCGCTCTGGTCATTGGCGGCGGATTCATCGGTCTGGAGATGGCCGAGAATCTTCGCCGCCGCGGGATGAGCGTCCACCTTGTCGAAATGCTCGACCAGGTCATGCCGCCTTTGGACAAGGAGATGGCCTCTGCCATCGCGCAGCAGCTCACGCTGCACGGCGTTGAACTGCACCTTTCCGATGCCGTCGAGTCGTTTGACGATGCAGACGGCGCGGTCACGGCGAAGCTCAAGAACGGCGCGGCGCTGACGGCGGACATGGTTGTGCTTTCCATCGGCGTCAGGGCTGAGTCGAAACTGGCAAAGGAGGCCGGGCTGACGATCGGCGAGCGTGGCGGCATTACCGTCAACGACCAGATGCAAACCAGCGACCCTGATATCTATGCCGTCGGCGATGCCGTCGTTACAAAGGACTTTGTGACCCGGGCCGATACGCTCATCCCGCTTGCCGGGCCGGCGAATCGACAGGGGCGCATCGCGGCGGACAACGTTTTCGGCAAGACGTCTCACTATCGCGGTTCGCAGGGGACGAGCATCGTCCGCGTATTTGACCTCGTGGTCGCCATGACGGGCGCCAGCGAAAAGGTTCTTCGCCGGGCAGGCATCGATTTTGAGAAGGTGTATCTGCACCCGGCACATCACGTCGGCTACTTCCCCGGCGCAGAGCAGATGGCGATCAAGCTGCTGTTCGGCAAGGACGACGGTCGCGTCCTCGGGGCGCAGATCACCGGCGGCCAGGGCGTGGACAATCGCATCAATGTATTGGCGACGGCGATTCAGGCGGGGATGACGGTCTTCGACCTGGAGCAGATGGAGCTTGCGTATGCGCCGCAGTTCGGCTCGGCCAAGGACCCGATCAACATGGCCGGCTTCGTCGCGGCGAATGTCGTTCGTGGCGATGTGAAAGTCGCCCACGCCGACGATCTTGCAGGTGGACTGCTGCTCGACGTGCGAACGAAGGCCGAGCATGAGGCCGGGGCGATTCCCGGCTCAACGCTCATCCCGATTGATGAGCTTCGCACCCGCGCCGGTGAGCTACCGAAGGACCGGCCGATCCTGGCATACTGCGCCGTCGGGCTTCGCGGCTACACGGCAGCGAGGATGCTCTCGCAGCTTGGCTACGACGTGCGCAACCTCTCGGGAGGGTATAAGACCTATCGCATGTTTCATCCGGAGGCGCAGGCGGCTCCCACGACGCCGTGCGATGGGCCGACTGAGTGCCGTAACGGCGACGGAGCAAAGGAAACTGCAAGTCGAACGAACGCGACTGCCATGAGCGCCCCCGCCAATGGCGCCGAGGTCGCCGCGACGAAGGAAATCGACGTTCGGGGGCAACAGTGTCCGGGACCCATCGTCGCTATTTGTGAGTCACTGCGATCCCTGACGGACGGTGACGTGCTGCGCATCCGGTCGACGGACCCGGGATTCGCTGCGGATGTTCCGGCGTGGTGCCGGCAGACGGGCAATGAATTGTTACAGGTCAGGCCCGAGAACGGTCATTTCGTTGCGACGATTCGCAAGCACGCCGGGGCAGCGCCCGGGCGGGAAACGGCGGGGACAACGCAGGCGGCCGCGCGGGACAAGACGATCATCGTTTTCTCGAGCGATCTCGATCGTGTGATGGCGGCGTTCATCATTGCCAACGGGGCGGCGTCCATGGGGCAGAAGGTGACGCTATTCTTCACTTTCTGGGGGCTGAATGTGCTCCGAAAGCAGGGCGCCCCTTCAGGCAATAAGCCGCTGATGGACAAGCTCTTTGGCTGGATGATGCCTGCCGGGCCGGATCGGCTGGGGCTGTCAAGGATGAACATGGCGGGACTTGGCACGGCGATGATGAAGCGAACGATGCGTAACAAGAAGGTGGCGCCCCTCTCGGAGCTCATAACGACGGCAAAAAAGGGTGGGGTGCGCATGGTGGCATGCGCCATGTCGATGGACGTGATGGGCATTCACAAGGACGAGTTGATGGACGGCATCGAAACCGGCGGCGTCGGCACCTATCTCGATGCGACGTCCACGGCGAATGCCAATCTGTTTATTTAGGCTCTGGCCGTATGAAGTAAAGAATCGGGCGCAACCGAGGCGTGGCGGGCGGTAGATCCACCGAGACTATTCGAGAAACGGCCCGAAGGCGTGATGGTAGCCGTCGAACATCTGTCGCGTCTTGGTTCGCAGGGCGGGATCGTCGAGCTCGTCGAGGCGCTTGAGTTCGAAGGCCGTCGAGAAGTAGAAGAACTTCATCTCTTCGCGGTAATGCTCCACCGGGGGCTCGAGCCACTCGAGCCCTGCTTCCTCAAAGCCCATCTCCACGAACTCGCGCATCGTGTCGCCGGACTCCTCAATCTTCTCCTCGAGGTCTTCGCTCTTCCATCGATCGTCAGTCAGAATGCCCACGCGAATCTGCGGAATGAGCGGGCGCACGGCGATCTCGAACCAAACGTGCTCGTTCGCCGAGGACTGCCATCGCGTCGCCAAGGTCGAGCCGTCGGGACGATCATGGCGCTTTGAAGACGAGAACCGGGCATCCGACGAGAGTTGATCCTCGAACGATCCTCGAAAACTATCGACAACATCCTTTTGCGAGGCGGTAAGCGTCATCGGTGCTTCATCTCCCAAACATCGCCGCGATCAGCCGGGCGATCGGACCTTGATCGAATCCCGGGCCCCCAGCCAGACCAGGATCTGCCGCCGCAGCAGCGTGAGAGGCCGGAAAATAGTTCGGTGCCATCTTATCCAAAAAGGAGGCCGATACGAGCCATCAATCTGCGACCCGGCCAGCTGATCGGGACGGAGGCGTCGCCAGTGCTTGATGAGGTGGTACTTGTCGGAGGCCTGAAGAATGTCGCGGATCATTCTAAATGGCCAGACCTCGCCGCCGCGATTCGCCGGGACGAACCAGGAGATCTGGAAGTCGATCAGGTGAGGAAGGCCGTCGTCGCCGAGGAGAATGTTCTCTCGTTTCTCCAGGTCGACATAGGCCGCGCCACGAGCATGGACGGCGTCGATGAGGGCCGACAACTTCGGGAAGAAGTCGTCGCTGACGGTGTCTTCCTTTTGCAGCGGCCGTCCTTCGACGTAGTCGTGGAGGATGCCGGTCGGGCCGAACCAGCCTCGAAACGCCGGGACCCCAGGGATGCCCCGCATCAGGTGGAAGAGTCGGGCCTCGTGATTGGCCAGGAGACCGCCAATCCACGACATGGGAAGTCCGAAGAGTGTCGCTCTCCTTCCCACTTTGAGCACAACCTTGTCGGCCTCTCCCTGATAAAGTCCCGTGACAGCGAAGAAATCATGCTTGAACGTTTTATCAAGACGGAGTTGTCGACCTTCAATGTCCAGAACTGCCGGGAGGTCGTCAGCGCCCAACGCGCGGAGCCAGGGTCGAATTAAGTTCTCATCAGAAATCCGCGACACTAGGGTCTTTCCCTCATAGCGAAACGGGCGGCAATTTACGAAAATACACACCGCCGTGTGAGAGGAAACTTTAGCGCAGGGATTATAGCGAACTCGAAACTCGACACCTATCATCCAATTCTTGGAGACCAGGAGCATCCGGCGTTGCACGTACCACGTCTCCATACGCCGTCAGGCCACGACTGTGGTCCATTGCGATTCAATCACCAAGTGATCGCATCCCATTGGGAGAAGAAATGCTAGGCAGGAAGACAGCGGCTTACGCGTTGCTGGCCATCTATGAAATCGCTCGGCAACAGCGTGCGAGCGAGGAGTTGGGGGTCCGTGCGCACGACATATCTCAAAAGCACCATCTGCCGAAAGCCTACGTCGCAAAGATTCTGAGCCAACTGGCCGGGGCGGGGGTCCTGCAATCGGACAGGGGGCCGCGAGGCGGATTTCGGCTGAGCCGGGCAGAAGAGAAAATCTCACTTTTCGACGTATTCGACGGAGTTGGAGCCCTGAAGCAGGGTCGCAATAAAGGCCCGGCGGTAAAGGGATTGCCGCCCGCCGTGCAGTCGATGCTCGATCGAACCACCGGCGACATGAGCCGCCTATTTAGGGATAGTTTCGGCAAGATCACCGTCGCCGATTTGATTCGCCGCGGGAGCGATGACTAAAAGCGAGTTCGGCCGGGTGTAGATGCAGGGTCAGGCCATGCCCCATCACAATCCCAGCATCGACGCGATGATGTTGCGCTGAATCTCCGAGGTGCCGGAGTAAAGCTGGCTTCCGACCGCGTCGCGCAGATCGCGCTCCAGTTCGCATTCGGTCATGTAGCCGTAGCCGCCGAAGACCTGGATGGCATCCAGCGAGGACTTCACGAAAGACTCGGACAGGTACAGCTTCGCCATCGCGGCCTCGGCGACGGCAGACTTGCCCTGATCCTTAAGCCAGCCGATCTTGTAAACCAGCGGCCGCGCCGTCTCCAGTCGGAGCTTCATGTCGACAATGCGATTGGCCACCGACTGAAACTTGCCGATCGGCTTGCCGAATTGCTTTCGCATGCGTGCGTACTCCACGCATTTTTCCAATTGCCGGCGCATGGTCCCAAGGCAGCTCGCCAGGATGCAGCTCCGCTCCCACTCCATCGAGCAGTTGAACACTTCCGCGCCCCGGCCCTCACGACCGAGAAGATTCTCGGCGGGAACTTCACAATTCTCGAAAATCAATTCGGCCATCGGGCTCGTCCGCAGGCCCATCTTGTCGAGCTTGCGGCTGATCGAAACGCCGGGAAAGTCCTTTTCGATGATGAAGCCGCAGACGCCGAGGACGCCCATGCTCTCGTTGAGCGTGCCGTACGCGACAATGACGTCGGCAATCTGGGCGTTGGTGACGAACATCTTCGTACCGTTGAGGATGTATTTGCCGCCCTGCTTCACCACCTTTGTCTTCATCGCGAAGACATCAGAGCCGCTCTCAGGCTCGCTGGCGCCGTTGGCGCCGATGAGCGTCCCGTTCGACAAACCCGGCAGGTACTTTTGCTTCTGCGCCTCATTCCCGTAGAGCAGGATGGGGACGGAGTTGGTCCAGAGGTGGGCATTGATGGAGAACAGCAGTCCCGCGTCCTTGCAACCGTAGCCCAGGCCCTCCATCACGGCGATGCCGGTGGCGACGTCACCGCCGGTGCCGCCATATTTTTCCGGGACCGGCAGGCCCTGGACGCCGAACTCGGCGCAGCGGTTCCAGAATTCGCGGTTGAATTCGGCGTCATGATCACGGGCGATCATGTCATCGTTTAACGACGCCTTCGCAAACTCGATCGCCGCGCTCTGCCATTCCTGCTGCTCAGGGGTTAGTGAAAAGTCCATTCTGGCTTACCTTTACTCGATGTTCCTTCAGTCCCTCAGACAATATGGTAGCGAGGATGCTCTACCGTGTCACAGCGGGTCGGGCGTGATGCGACCGTCCACCATTGAGACGATCCGCTCGGCACGCGCGGCGATTCCAGCGTCGTGTGTCACGACGACCAGGGTGATGCTTCGTTCCCTGCGCAATTCATCGAGCAGGTCAAACAGCCGAACCCCGGACTTTGAATCGAGCGCGCCCGTCGGCTCATCGGCGAGCAGGACGCGCGGCTCGTTCGCCAGTGCCCGGGCAATGGCAACGCGCTGACGCTCTCCGCCGGAAAGCGTCGTCGGCAAGGCACTGAGTCGATCACCGAGGCCCACGCGGTCCAGGAGGCCTGCTGCCCGGTCGCGATGTAAGGATTGATGAGCTGAGCCCCGACTCATCATCGGCACCTGTACATTTTCGACAGCGCTGAGATTCGGCAGCAGATTGTGAAGCTGAAAGACCAGCCCGACCGCGCGGGCGCGAAATTCGTCCACGGCGGGGCCGCGCAGCGATGCCAGATCTGTCCCGCCGACTTCGATCCGGCCCGCGTCCGGTCGGTCGATGGCCGCGATCATGTTCAACAGCGTGGACTTGCCGCAGCCTGATGGGCCGCATATCGCCACGAACTCGCCCGAAGCGATGTCAAGATCGAGCCCGTCCAGCGCCTTCACGCGTCCTTGCTCGTAATGCTTGACGAGACCGCGGGTCAGAATGCCGCCGTGGTGACACCGATCGGAGTCATTCATAGCGCAGGGCCTCCACCGGAGAGATTCTCGACGCTCGCCAGGCAGGCAGGCTCCCGCCGAGCGCGCTCAGCACGACCGCCACGGCAAGGGCCCAAGCGAAAGGTTGCCAATCAAAGACCGGATCAACGAACTGGTCGGCAATCGGCAGCCTCGCCGCAAGCATCGCCAGCCCCACCCCGCCAAATGAGCCGATGACCCAGGCCAAGAGGCCGACGCCGGTCGCCTCGATCATCACCATCGTGACGATCCGCCGGCTCGGCCAGCCGAGGGCCCGCAGGACACCGATCTCCCGGGTACGCTCGTGCACCGACATCCACATGGTGTTCATCACGATCACTCCGCCGAGCACAATCGACAGAAAGCCGATGACGCCGACGACCGAATTGGCGATCTCCAGCCCCTGATCGACTTTTTTGTATTGGTCGGCCCCGGCGATCGCGACGATTTTTGCGTTGGTTCTTTCCATTCGAGTTGCCGCTTCCTGCGGATCAACTCCCGGTTTGAGCATCACCTGGAAATTTGTGACCTGGTCGGTCTTTTTGCAAACTTCCTGCAGGGACGGCAACGGCACGACGATGGCGGCGTTGAAGAAGACGACGTCGGTTTCGAAAATGCCGACGATGGTGAACACCTGATGAGAGATCTGCACCTTTTCGCCGACGACACGGCGAAGGGTCTTAGCGGCCACGGCGCCAAGCACAACCTCGTTCGCAGAGACAATGGCGCGACCGGCAACAATTCGATCGGCGTTTCGCTGCACCTCCTCAATCGGCAGACCCATGATGAAGCAAAACGGCGACGGCCAAACGGGCATCACCTGCCAAAGGGCGGGGGTGACGCGCTCGACCGCCGGATCGGCCAAGAGCGCGGCCGTCGTCTCGCGCTCATCCAGCGAGCTGAAAATGTCCGCGGAGACGCCGCGCTGAAAGACCATGAGGTCCCCCTGGTTGAAGCGCAGCGACGCCTGTGTGGAAGCCCACAGCCCCCGTGCGATGCTGCCGAACGCGACAATCGATGCTGTGCCTACGGCCACACCCAACGCCGTCAGCATGGTACGCATGCGCTGGCGATAAAGATTGCGCAGCGTCATACCAGCAAGGGTCAGATCGCGTGTTGATTGTCTCACGGGCAATATCCTATGCGTGACGATTAATTTTCGCCCGCACCGAATGAATCCTCTGCAAACTTTGCAAGAAACCAGTCGAGCAGAGACATGACTCATTTTGGAGGGGAATGCTGTTCCCGCGTCCCTCGTCCAATCACTTCGTCCCGGCCAAATCAACAACTCCCACGCTTCTTGAGTGGGTCACGAAATCTGCCATCTGCATGGCGAAAGGAGCACCTCATGTTCATCCGTCGACCAGGACAGCCGGGAAACTTCGTGGGGGGACTCGCAATTCTCACCGCGATCTGTGCGTCATCGGCGACTCTGGACGCGGCCGTTCAACCCGGCAGCATCACCGTCAATCTAGAACCCGTGGCCACCGGCCTCGTTTCGCCGACTGACCTCACCTCTCCCAATGATGGATCGGGCAGGCTTTTCATCACCGATCAGAACGGACGCATTCGAATTGTCGACGGCGGCACGCTCCTCCCGACGCCGTTTCTCAATCTGACATCGTCGTTGCCCATGCTGGCCGCTGGATTCGACGAGCGTGGCCTACTCGGAATGGCCTTCCATCCCGACTACTCGAACAACGGGCGGTTTTTCGTTCGCTACAGCGCACCGCGCCCCGGCGCTCCCGGGGAGCCGTGTTTCGGCACGTCGCGCGGATGTCACGAAGAACGCCTCTCGGAGTTTGCCGTCGATCCCATGAATGCAAATCTCGCGGACCCCGGTTCCGAGCGCATCTTGTTCCGCGTCGACGAACCGCAGTTCAACCATAACGGCGGCGATCTTGAGTTCGGCCCGGACGGGTTCCTTTACTTCGGCCTGGGGGACGGCGGCGGGGCGCACGATGGACTGGCGGATGTCCCTCCGTCCCATGGGCCGATCGGCAATGGGCAGAACACCAATGTTCCCCTTGGGAAGGTGCTTCGTATCGACGTCAACGGTCCGCCCGCCATGGGGCTTGAGTATGCGATCCCGGCGGACAACCCATTCGCGGCCGGCCCCGGCCTGGATGAAATATATGCGTATGGTTTCCGCAACCCCTTCAAGCTTTCATTCGATGACGGCCCGGGCGGAGACGGCTCACTGCTCGTCGCGGATGTCGGCCAGAATCGCTTCGAAGAAATCGATCGAGTTCAAAACGGCGGCAATTACGGTTGGGTCACGCGCGAGGGCTTCCACTGCTTTGATCCGCTCAATCCGAATACACCGCCGGCCATGTGCAGTTCGACAGGGGCCGGGGGCGAGCCGTTGCTTGATCCCATCGCGGAGTATGACCACACCGACGGCATATCGATCATCGGCGGCTTCGTGTATCGCGGTTCTCTGTTCCCCGAGCTGGTCGGGAAGTATGTCTTCGGGGACTTCAGCACGAGCTTTGCCACACCCGCGGGCCGGCTGTTTTACATCGACATCGACGGCGATCCCTCGCAGATATTTGAATTCATCAACGGACCGATGGACTTGCCGCTGGGATTGTTCGTCAAGGGGTTCGGCGAAGACGCCAACGGTGAGATTTATCTGCTTGCCTCGACGCTCCTGGGCCCCATCGGCACGGGCGGACAGGTGCTGCACGTGACGCCGGAGCCTGCGACACTTGGCGCGCTGCTCCTGGGCGCCGCTCTACTCCTCCGAAGGCGACGCCGCTCCTGACCGCGCGGTCGCCTTCTCGATCCTGGTTCCCAATTCGGAGCAGAGCCGACCCACTGTGGTCGGCTCTGCCGTGTTATAGCCCACACCCCCCCCTATTTTTTAAGAGAATCTACGGGCACCGCGATCTCTTTACGCCGCTACTCGCGTTATCATGAAGGCATGCGAGCCTTGCCATACGGCCCAGCGCCGTCGTTCGGGGAGACCGATTCATGATGTTGTCAGATACCGTGCGATTCTCCAGTTCCGCTTTCGTTTCTTCAGTGATTGGCGTCCTGGCCTTGTGCGGTACGTTGATCGCCGAGACGCCAATCCATGGACCGTCGGAAGCGACGGTTGGGCGTCCGTTCAGAATCGAGTCGATGGCGCCACAGGGGAATTACCTTCGTGCCGCCATCCCGGAATCAGAGTTTCTCCTTCTGAAGCAAGGAGCAAGTCACCGGAGGCTCATGCTGCCGCTCGCCGACGGTACAAGCCTGCCGCTTGTGATGACCCGCTTCGAGGTGACCACGCCGCAAACGCGCTTCATCTCGATGGGTCCCAGCGGCCCCACCGAACTGCAACCGCCTGACGTCGTCCTTTATCGTGGACATGTCGAAGGCGCCCCTGGGTCTCACGCGTTCCTTTCAGTGTCGGCGAGCGGCCTCACCAACGGATCAGTCCACTTTGAAGGCCGAGATATCTTTCTCTCCAGCCGGGGCGCGGGCAGAGCTGCGAACGGTCGGCGGTTGTTCACCATCCACGAAGGGCCCGGCGAATTCGCCCTGCCGGAGTTTCCTGAATTCTGCGGGGTCGGACCGGCGCCCCATGCGGTCTCTGCCTCTACCGTTACTCCGCGTGGAAGCGTCACGGATGTTCGCGGTCCGCGCATCGCGAACGTCGCCGTCGATGGCGACCAGTCCTTCGTCAATCTGTTTGACAACGTGATGGACGCAGAGGCGTACGTTGTCGCCCTGTATGCCGCCGGAAGCGACATTTACGAGCGCGACCTCAATATTCGTTTTAACCTGACGTTTGTTCGACTCTGGCCGGCGGGCGGCGAGCCGTTTTCGGCGACCGACTTGTTCGGGTTCTACGAATACTGGGTCAAGAACGAGAATACGTTCGGACTCAACTACGTCCACATGCTTTCAGGTCGTCGCGATACGGGCTACGGAGGCGTTGGATACGTCGGCGGGACCTGCGAGGGATTTGCATACGCCATCAGCGCATTTCTGCTCGGTGGTTTCCCGAGCCCCATCGCGGGTTCGCACCTGGGGAACTGGGACGTCATCGTGACGACCCACGAGATGGGCCACAACAGCGGCACCTATCACACCCACGATGGATATTCCCCGACGATCGACGATTGCGGCAATGGCGTCCCCTCGCGCGGCACGATCATGAGCTATTGCCATACGTTTCCCGGCGGGACGACCAACACGGACGTGCGCTTTCATCGTCGCGTCCAGGATGTGATCGAATCGGAGATGGTTGCCGGCAATTGCTTCTACTACGACTGTAACGGCAACGGCATCAGCGACTTCGATGACATCAGCAACAAGAGCAGCCTCGACTCCAATTTCAACAGTGTCCCTGACGAATGCGAGGACTGTAATAACAACGGGATGATCGACGAGGACGAAATCTTCGGTGGGGCGCCAGACGTCAATGGAAACTTCATTCTTGATGCCTGCGAACCGGACTGCAATTCCAACGGCCTGCCCGATCCGTATGAGTGCGATCTGTTCCCGGCCAACGACGCGGATGGTAACAACGTGCCGGACGACTGCGATCCGGACTGCAACAACAATGGAATCCTGGACTGGTCGGACGTGAACGGCGGCGGATTCGTCGATGTCGATCGCAATGTGACACCGGACGTCTGCCAGGACTGCAATGCCAACGGCATCTCGGACTGGATCGAACTGGGTCGCGGAAACAACCTGTTTG
The DNA here is from genome assembly GCA_964498115.1 of uncultured Planctomycetaceae bacterium. Lineage (GTDB taxonomy): Bacteria > Planctomycetota > Phycisphaerae > UBA1845 > UTPLA1 > UTPLA1. Next base: position 26,103 of record CAZCGF010000026.1, read on the forward strand.
TCGCGGACCTCGGCGACTATGTTCGAGAGTACTTCAGTACGAGTGGGTATCCGGTTGGTAACATGGGCGCCGGGGCCGTCCTCGATCCTTACGACTGTGTTTTCGGTCCGGACCGCCAGCTCTACGTCGCCAGCCACGGCGATGATCGAGTCGTGCGCATCAATGTGGACACCGGCGTCGCGGCGACCTTCGTCGCAGCCGGCAGCGGCGGGCTCGATGGCCCATCGTCGCTCACGTTTGGTCCGGATGGGAATCTCTATGTTGCCAGTCGGCTGACGAACTCCGTCATTCGCTATGACGGCTCGACCGGCGCGCTGATTGGCACTTTCGTTGCGGCGGGTTCCGGTGGACTTTCGTCCCCATATGGTCTTACCTTCGGCCCCAACGGCAATCTCTTTGTGACCAGCGGTAATAACACCGTCATTCAATACAACGGCGGAACCGGGGCTTTGATCGGCACATTTGTCAGCGCCGGCAGCGGCGGACTGAACAGCCCGCGTGGCCTCACCTTTAAGCCCGATGGCAGATTGCTCGTTTCCAACTTCAACGGCAATAACGTGATTGAGTACAACGGCGGTACTGGCGCATTTATCCGCGTTTTCGCGCAGCAGATATTCCCGATTGGTGCGTGGGGCATTCGCGTCGGGCCTGCCGGCACGGTGTTTGTTGTGCGAACGGACCCGGCGAACATTCGCGTCTATGAGTACAACGCCACGAGCGGCGTTTTCATCCGCTCCTATGTCCGCGGCGATGGTCCATTGCCGACTCCGACGGGCCTGGATTTCCGCCCGGGTTACGAAAACGATTGCAACGCGAATCTTGTCCTCGATCCTTGCGACCCGGAGTGGACGGACATTGAGTTGTTCGTCGCCACGCTGCTCGCCGATCCGCCGGACCCCGGTTTGGCGTGCATGTACGATCGCAACCACGACACTGTTCTGGACGCACTGGACGTGCAGCCGTTTACCGACGACCTTTTGCCCTAGATTTGGCATGACCGGCCCGCGCAGGAATTGCCGCAGCAACCCGGTGAAAAGGTGCGCCTGTTTTTTCGGCGAACCGCCGGCCCGCGTCTGCGTATGATCCCGGTTGCCGCGGATGTCATACAGAAGGGAGTCTGTTATGTTCATGTCTGTTCTCGTGCCGCTTGTGCTCGCCATCGCCCCGCCACCTCCCGTAAAGGCCGCTGCGGCCCCCATCGATTTCGACGCCCGATTCGGCGCGTTTGACGGCTGCTTCGTCCTCAAGGAGATCGGGCAGGACTTCACGATTCGGTACAAGGCCGATCGCTGCAAAGAAGGGCTGTCGCCCTGTTCGACTTCCAAGATCTTCAACTCGCTGGTCGCGCTGGACAGCGGCGTCGCCACGGGACCGGACATGGAGCTTAAGTGGGACGGCAAGGCGCAGAATCGCAAGGAGTGCGAAAAGGACCATACCCTTCGCAGTGCCGTACGCGTGTCGGTCGTCTGGTATTTCCAGGAGCTTGCCCGGCGAGTCGGGTCCCAGCGGATGCAGGGGTATCTCAACAAACTCGAATACGGCAACAAGGACATGTCGGGAGGGATAGACCAGTTCTGGCTTTGTTCATCGCTGAAGATTTCCGCCGAGGAGCAGCTTTCGTTCATCGAGAATCTGTACACCAATCGTCTGCCGATCAAGCCCGAGGTCATGGAGCAGGTGCGCGAGATGATCGTCCTGGAGCGCAGCGGAGACTGGGTCTTCAGCGGCAAGACCGGGACCGGCTGCTCGTATGAACGCAACGACCTGGGCTGGTTCGTCGGCCATCTCAAGAGCGGCAAGCGGGAATTCGTCTTTGCCGCCAATGCCAAGGGGCTGGATGCCATGGGGCTGAAGACACGGGATATTGTGTTCTCGATCCTCCAGGACCTGCGACTCGTGCGCGACAGGTAAGGGCCGCAAGGGCAGCGCGGGCCGGTCAATCCAATCTGACCCCGTTTCTTACAAAATTCCGCCGATCCAGGGGGGAGGGTGTGCATAGGGTCACGCGCCTTCCCCCCTTTCGGGCGGGCTCGAATGATAAACCCTGACAAATAGCAAGATGTTCGCCGAGCCGTGACATTTGCTAATACGGGGTGGTGGGTTCGGGCTTCGCCTTGCGGGCTCGGGCGGCCCCAATCTTTTTTGAAATTCGGGAGTCATGTGGGACTTCACGAGTTCCACTCGAAAACAACGCGGGACGTGGAGGAAGAAATGATGAGCGGAAGCATTCAAAAGGCTCGAGTCTGTGTCATGGCCATCGGCCTACTGTCGATTCCGGTCGGCATAGTCTGGGCCGGCGGCCATACGTGGGATATCAACGAAGTCTTTACCGATTCCACGGGCACGATCCAGTTTGTCGAGATCAGGGAGACCGGCGGCGGCGCTAACGAAACTGCCGTCAATGGTCACAACATCACGAGTACCAACCCGGCCCGAAGTTTCCTGATTCCCCCTCCCGGTCGCACGCCGCCGACCAGCTTCAAGACGCTGCTGTTTGCGACGCCGGCGTTCGTCGGCCTGCCCGGCGCGCCGACGCCGGACTACGTTTTCCCGGCCGGAAGCGTTCCATTCATCAACATCGTTGGCGCCGCCAACACCGTTTCCTATACGCCCTTCGATGCTTGGACGTATGGCGCCGGGCTTCTGCCGTCTGACGGCGTTCATTCGCTGACGCGGTCACTGACGACTCCGTGCAATTCGCCGACCAATTACGCCGGGCAAACCGGCACCATCAACGTCGGCTGCGCCCTGCTGGGTGACTGCGACGACAGCGGCGTCCTTGATGGCGGCGACGTTGCCGCTTTCGTGCGAGCCCAACTCGGCACGCCCATCGGAGGCGACAAGCCGGTCTGCTCCGAGTACTGCCAGGGTTCCCTGGCCGCCAACACGGTTGCCTTCGTGGACGATCTGCTCAACTAAGGGCATACCGATCAGAATCGTTCCTTCTCCGCTCGCGGATGAGCATGCCGGGCGGCCTCGCGCCGCGGTCGGGCCCCGGCTTGCTACCGCGTCCCACCCTGGGGTATAGCTGACGCTGGACGTTCTCCAGTCGAAGGTTGTCATCATGTCGCGCCGCCTGCTGTCGGCCATTTTGCTGCTTCCTCTTATCTCCGCCTGCGATCGGGGGCCCGCCAAACCATGCGAAAGCTGCGTTCGCGCACGACTGGAAAACCAGTGGTGCGAGGCGTGCAGGGTCGGGTATGTCGCCGGTGTGGCGATGAAGTCGAAGATTCTCTTCGAATGCATGGACGCCCACGGCCACGAGTTGCAACTCGACGCCATCAAGTGCCCCGAGTGCCAGGCTGCCGTGAAGGTCGATGGTTTCTGCAACCACTGCAAGACGGGCTGGATCAACGAGCTCGCGTACTTTTCGAAGCTCACGTACGTGCTGGGCAAGGGGAAGGTCCATACGACCGAGTCGATTGGGTGCGCCGGTTGCCGCAAGAATGCCGAGCGGTACGGCTGGTGCGACGGGTGCAAGGTCGGCATGATCGGCAATACGGCGGTGGCGGATCGGAAGCTGTTCGGCGAGGGCAGCCAGGCGTTCGAGACGATGCTGCTTGCGGTTGAGGCCGCGCCGAGGTGCGAATCGTGTGCCATGGCGATTGTCACCGACACCCCCTGCCACCTCTGCAAGGTGACCTATCGCGGCGGAAAACCGACGCCCGGCGTGCATTATTGAGCTGATTGATGAGGGCTGGGCACGCAAAAGCCAAGGTGACATAAGGTGACACAGCCGATTTTTTTCGCTTGCAAGTCGCGCGGCGGTCATGTGTTGGGGCGGTTCGGAATTTCGGTGGTTTTTGGTGAAACGGAGGCGGCAGCGATGGAAACTTGCTGGGCCGCGTAAGCGCGGGTTGGAATCTGTGAGCTGCGGGCGCGGGAGTGGGATTGGCGGCGGACATCTCATAATAGATATTTGCTCCGTGTGCGCGCCTTTTTCGGTGTATCAGACCTCCGCAACCCCTACCGGGGTTGGGTTTCCACTGCGACGCTGACCACCGGTTGCGCTCGGCTTGCTTCGCTGCGCCTTGCTTCACCGGTGGCTACCACCCGGCGCCCCATTCGGGGCT
>CAZCGF010000027.1:0-16542 GCA_964498115.1 uncultured Planctomycetaceae bacterium
AGCTCGCTTTCGACGGCGTAGCCGCACTTGTGGAAGACGCGGAGCATGTTGGCGTTGTCGGCCAGCACATCCGCGGTGAAGCCGGCGATGCCCTTGGTCCGGGCCGTCTCCAGGAGCGTGCCGAGCAGCGCGGTGCCAAGGCCCTTGCCCTGCCAGTCGTCGCGCACCAGGAAGGCGGCGTCGGCGAAATTGGTGCGCCGGTCGAGGCTGTAGTGGGCGATGCCGAGCATCTCGGCGGCATCCTCATCCGAATCGGTCAGGACGACGAGGGCCATGTCGGCGTCGTAGTCGATCCGCAGGAACTGCTGGAGCTTTTCATGCGGCATGGAGTTGATCATGCGGAAGAATCGATATCGCACCGTCTCGGGTGAGAGCTTGTAAAACATGTCGCGCAGCATCCGCTCGTCGGTCAGCTTCAGCGGCCGCATGAAGACCTTGGTGCCGTCCTTGAGCTTGAGCCACTTCTCCACCGCGTCCGGGTACACCGGGGTGCGCATCGGCATCTCGATCTGGTCGCTGTAGACAAGGCACCGCGCCTTCGCCTCGGCGATGAGCCACGGGCGGAACTTCGGATCGGCGATCTCAATCAGGGCCATCGCCCGCTCGCGCATCGTCTTGCCGTGCAGGTAGGCCGCGCCGTACTCGGTGACGACATAATGGACGTCGCCGCGACTGGTCACCACGCCCGCTCCCGGCTTGAGGATCGGCACGATGCGAGAGATGGTGCCGTCCGACGCGGTGGACGGCAGCGCGATAATCGGCTTGCCGCCGTTGGAGCGCGCAGCGCCGCGGGTGAAGTCCACCTGTCCGCCGATGCCGCTGTAGAACATGACGCCCAGGGAATCGGAGCAGACCTGGCCCGTGATGTCGACTTCGATGGCCCCGTTGATGGAAATCATGCGCTCGTTCTGGGCAATGATGAAGGGGTCGTTGACATAGTGGGTCGGTCGAAACTCGATGAGCGGATTGTTGTCGATGAAGTCGTAGAGCTTCTGCGTGCCGAGCACGAAGCTGGCGACGATCTTTCCGCGGTGCAGGGTCTTGCGATTGTTAGTGATGACGCCCTGCTCGATGAGGGGAATGACGCCGTCGCTGAACATCTCGGTGTGAATGCCGAGGTCCTTGAAATCGGTGAGATATTGCAGCACGGCGTCGGGAATGGTGCCGATGCCGAGTTGAAGGGTGGCGCCGTCTTCGACGAGATTGGCGATATGACGGGCGATGCGCCGGGCGATCTCGTCCGGCTTGCCCTGCGGCGCTTCGAGGAGGGGCCGGTCAACTGGAACAAGCATGTCGATGTCGCGCACGTGGATGAAACAGTCGCCCAGGGCGCGGGGCATGCACGGGTTGACTTCGGCGATGACGTAATCGGCAAACTCGGCGGCGGGTTTGACGACGTCGGTTGAGACACCGAAGCTGCAATAGCCATGCTCGTCCGGTTCGCTGACCTGAATGAGTGCGACGTCGATGACGACGCGCCGGGTTTTGAAGAGCCTTGCGATTTCCGACAGAAAGATCGGCGTGTAGTCGGCCCGGCCTTCCGAGACGGCGTCGCGCACGTTGGGACCGATGAAGTATGCGTTATGGCGGAATCGGCTGCTGACGTGCCGCTCCACATAGGGGGCGGTGCCGAGGGTCATAATGTGCACGACTTCAACGTCGGTGCCGCCCTCGCGGTCGACCATCGCTTCGACGAGGCTGAGCGGCTCGGCTGCGCCGGAGCCGATGAAGACGCGGTCGCCATGATGAATTCTGCTGACCGCCTTCGCCGCCGTGGTGATCTTGTCGGCATATCGTTTTTGCCACGATTCGCGTTTATCAGCCATCTTGTCCGCCGCCTGTTCTTTTGTTTCCGCAGCTTCCGGTGTCATCACAACTCACCTTTCATCGACACGTCGCGGGCACGGTCCCCGGCGAACGTAACGCGCCCGTCAAAAACTGATTCTCGTTCGCAGTCCGATCACAATTACATCATCCAGACTCGAATCAATTCCCGGGCTGCTGATGTATTGCAGGTCGGGAGTGATCGCGAGCCAACTGGTCAACTGAATGGAGTAATAGCATTCGAACCCGGTTTCCGCCTCGGCCCATCGATTTACGCGGTCGTTGAACTGGCGGGAGGGAATCGACTGATAGACAGCCGCGCCGAGCACATCCGCATCGCGCTTTGGAATGAGCCCGCGATACTCCAGACCGGTCGACCAGAAGTTCTGGATTCGATTGATGTCAGCGTTGCGATAGGCGTATCGGAAGAACCAGCCCAGCCCCTGCTCCTCATGCTCACGTTCGGCGAAGAGCTTCTGATCGAAACTCGCATAGAAGCCGACATCGTCGCCGTGCTGCCGGGCAAAGGCAGGGTCTGTGCCCGGGGCCATGAAGACGGAGCGGGACCTCGGATCGTAAACCATGCCGAAGCGATAGTTGCCGGGAAGACGGCCGGGGCCGAGCAGGTTCGGCAGCGTTGGGGAAAAGCCGAGTTCGTTGTACCAGATGAATCGGGTCGGGCCGTGAAACGCTGTCGAGAAACCGGGCTTGAAGAGGACCGATTCGGCATCGCCGACGCCGGTGATGAAAGTCAGCCAGGAGACCGGCTTGAAGGTCAGTGCCGCACCGAGGCCGATGTTCAGCGGGATTATTGGATTGTTGTCGAGAGCGAGGTTCATGAACTGCTTGTCCTCGATATTGGCGTAGGCATTGCGATCGACGATGGTCTGAAAGTCGAGGAACCCGACGGTGAGGGAGAGCACGTTTTTGACGATCTGCTGTTCGTACCAGAGTTGGTCTATGTGAATCTCTCTGTCCCCGTCGAGGTCATCCGCTACCTGCCCAAGTGCGCCGGTGTAGGGATTAACGCCCTGCCCCCATTGGCGACGGACATGTGCGAGCAGCCGGCCGCCGGGAATCAGCTTCAATTTCTCAAAATCGACAGTGACAAACCAGTCGATCGTCGCACCGTTATGGCTGCCGGATTTGAGCCCGCCGCCAGTGGTCCACTGGGAAGTGTTGTTGAAAAAGAACTGTGTGCCTATGCCGGCGTCTTCCAACGCGGTCCGCAGACCGAGCCAATCGCCGGTTGCGTATGGAGAATCGAGGGCCATCGGCGCATACTTCGACTCGGGCCATAAGTTCTTCGAGGTCGCCGCGTCTTCGACAGAATCGACCAACGCGGGGATCGCCGGCTGGGTGGTAAGGGGATTTGACGCCGCGCGAAGGTGAGGTACATGCGCGCCGGCAATTACCGCCACGGCGATCGCTGATGAGCAATGCCGGCCGACTGGGGGTCTCTCGCGGCACTTCGCTGCGAGCATGCACTTGATCCTTACCCAGAGTCCTCGAGGAAACCTCTCCACCCAACCATAGAGGAGCATCTTTCGTGCCACGTAGATCGGAATTCAGTCATCACAGGGATGCCAGTGAGCGGGTCACAATTCCCCGGTCATGTGACGCTGCGAGCGGAATCAGGTCCTGCGAATACCGAGCTTCGGGGCCACGGGTTAGCAAGCATGGCAGGGAATTTGCCATGAATCACGCGAGATGGGAGACTCATTCTGCGCCCATTGGCGCTGGAGAGCTCATCGGAGCACGACGCATGACTGGGACACGATCACTGCACCGGCGGCTTTCGGGGGCGGTTGCGATTACCGGTCTTTTCACGGTGCTGTGGAATCTCAACGGGTGCGCCCCGAACGATCGCGCATCCTACGAACTTCGGCTGGAGGATACGGGCAAGCCTGCACTTCATGCGCTTCGCGAGGAGCGTCTTCGCGAGATCATGTCAGATCTCAATCGGTTGACTTTTGAATCGATGCCGCAGGAGATGAACAACCACGTTCAGCGCAATCGTGACTTCGTCCGACTGGCCGAGGTCGCGGACCGTCTGGCTCAGGACGCCCAGGCCATCCCCCTGGTCTTGCAGGAGGTGCGAATGGCCTCCGAAGACAGGCATGTCTTTAACTCATACGCAAGCAAACTCCAGGAGGAGGCAACCGGCCTTGCCGAGCTTGCACGAAGCCGATCTATTGAATCGCTAAAGACCAAGATGGACGAGATGATCACGACCTGCAACGCGTGCCATAGCGCGTTTCGCATCCTGCCAAGAGCCCGATAGCACATTCGAGGGCTCTAGGGGGATTACTGTGCGGCTAGCCGGCGGAACTGCTCGCCACGGTCCTCGTAGTTTTTGAACCAGTCATAGCTGGCGCAGCCGGGTGACAGCAGGATGACATCTCCGCCGCGGGCATGGCTTCGGGCCAACACTAGCGCCGATGGAAAGTCGGACGCGCGCTCGACAGCAGCGCCGGCTGCGGCGGACTTGCATCGCTCAATTTCGTCGGCCAGGCGCGGGCCGGTCTGCCCAATGCAGATGGCGGCCTTCGCGCGATGGGCGACGGCGCGGGCCAGTTCATCGAAGGGACTTCCCTTGTCCGAGCCGCCGACCACGAGAACGACCGGGGACTCAAACGCCGCAAGAGAAGTCATGGCCGCCTCGGGCGTCGTGGCCTTGGAGTCGTTGTAGTATTTGATCCCCTCGAACTCGCCGACAAACTCCAGCCGATGCGGGAGTCCGCCGAAATCAGAGAGTGCCCGACACGAAACGTCGTCAGTGACACCAAGCAGCCGGGCGACGGAGACCGCGGCGGCCGCGTTCATCAGATTGTGCAGGCCGGGCACGGTCAACTTCGCGGCGAGTTCATGTACGTCGCCATGCGGGTCGGCGGAGCGGGAGAATCGCATCGCCCGCAGTTCTCGATTCACCCCGTACCAACGCAGATTCTCCCGCGTTCGCCACTGGCCGGGAAACGCCGACAGGTCTTCGTCCAGCGGCATGAGGAGATGGTCGGTCGGCTTTTGATGGCGGAAGATGTTCGACTTCGCCTCCGCATACTCAGCCATGGTGCCGTGCCGGTCGAGGTGATTGTCGCGAAGATTGGTGATGACAGCGATGTGCGGGCTGCGACGAATCCCGGCGGCGTCCTCCAACTGAAAACTGGAGAGCTCGAGCACGACGACGTCGTTTGCGCCGATGTTCGGCAGGTCATCGAGCAGCGACTTTCCGATGTTACCGCCGAGCCAGACCTTGCCGTGGCCCCAGTCGGAAGACCGAGCCGCCGAGTCGAGGATCGTGCCGATCATGGCCGTGGTCGTGCTCTTGCCGACGGTGCCGGTGATTCCCACGAGCGTGCCGCGACAACGCTCGACGAACAGATTCATCTCGCTCGTCCACGGAATGCCGCGGTCGATCGCCGATTGGAAGAAGGCGGACTTCTTCTTGTCGACGGCCGGACTGACGACGAGCAGGTCGCAGTGGTCCAGGTCAGCCAGGTCGTGGCCGCCGAGACGGCGCGTGAATTCGAGGCCGTCGAGTAACTGGAGGCTTTCGGCGAGCTTGTCTTCGGAGGCCATATCGGTCACGAGCACTCTTGCGCCCTGATCGCAGAGCCAGCGCGTGACGCCGATGCCGCCGCCGAATCGGCCCAGCCCCATGACGATCGCACGCTTGCCGTGAAACTCGCCGGACATCCGCGACTCCCTTCGCGCTACGCTCTAACCCAGTACTCGTGAACTCATCTGCTGGACGCCTGCATGGCGATGTCACCCCGAAAGTGAGCACCCTTGAATTGAATCAGATTGGTCGCGGCATACGCTTTAGCCCGTGCAAGGTTGATTGTGTCGCCCAATGCCGTCACACCGAGGACACGGCCTCCGGATGTCACGACCTCGCCCTCAAAGTGTGTCGTTCCGCTGTGAAAGACCTGCACATCAGAGAGTGCTGCTGCCTCCTTGATCCCGGAAACGGCGTCGCCTTTTTCATAGGTGCCGGGATAACCGCCCGCCGCCATGACGACGCATACGGCGGCGCGACGATTCCAACGGAGCTCGATCTGATCGAGCCGGCCATCGACGGTCGCCTCAAGGGCCTCCAAGAGATCGCTCTCCAACCTCATCAAGATGGGCTGGGTTTCAGGGTCACCCAGTCGGCAGTTGAACTCCAGCACCTTGGGGCCGCCGGCGGTCATGATGATGCCGGCGTAGAGCACGCCGCGGTATTCGATGTCGTTTCGTCGCATGGCATCGACAATCGGCACCATGATGTCGCTCTCAATGAGGGACAAGTCCGACTCCGTCAGGTGGGTGGAGGGACTGAACGCGCCCATGCCGCCGGTGTTGGGGCCGGTGTCGCTCTCGCCGAGACGCTTATGATCCGAGGCGGATTCGAGCATGTAGATGTTGGTGCCGTCGACGAGGGCCAACACGCTGACTTCCGGGCCTTTTAACAATTCTTCGATCACGATCCGATCGCCGGCCTCACCCAACTCGCGGCGAACCATGAGCCGGTCGAGCGTCTCCATGGCTTCCTTCGGGTCGTTATGAACGAAGACGCCTTTGCCCTTGGCCAGGCCGCTCGCTTTTACGACGATGCCTTCGTCTCGGGTTTCGACGTAGGTACGGGCCATGTCGATGCCGCGCTGGAACCAATCGCCAATGGGCTCGTCGGAGCTTTTTCCGGCCTGGCGGGCCTGAGCGAGTTCCTGTGACGTCGGGCCGAAAATGCGCGCCTCGGCGGTGGGGATGCCTGACTCGCGCATGAGCTGCTTGGCGAAAGACTTGTCGCCTTCGAGTCTCGCCGCACTTGCTGTGGGGCCGAAGATGCGAAGCCCAGCCGCCTGGAATTTGTCGACGATGCCGGCGCAGAGCGGCTCCTCCGGTCCGACGATGGTCAGGTCGATGGAAGTCTTCCGGGCAAACGCGAGGAGGCCGGCAAGATCGTCGGCGGGAATGGGCACATTCGTCGCCAGCGACTCGGTTCCCGCGTTGCCGGGTGCGCAGAAGAGCTGTGGTCGCCGTGGCGACTGGGAGAGTTTCCAACAGAGGGCGTGCTCACGACCCCCACCTCCAACGACAAGCAATTTCATATCGATTCGCCCACAGTCATGGCCACAACCTCCGCTCCGTCCTCTTCTCGCCTTGCAAATTCGATGACAAGACAAACGAACCAGCGCCGCGTCAAGGCATCGTCATCTGCGCCCAGTATGCATGACTTGAGAGCCCTACGCCAGCGGCCCGTCGGGCTTGACCTTGGCCGACGTAACCTCTATAAAAATGGAGCGTTTAGAGCCCTCACAGCGGCGTAGCTCAGTTGGTAGAGCAAGGGATTCATAAGCCCTGGGTCGCCGGTTCAAGTCCGGCCGCCGCTAGTCTTCTTCATCGGGCAATTTCCAGGACATGGTCATGGGTGAGGATTTACACCCGGGCCACAGGGATGGGGACGGGGGCAAACTCAACACTCGGCATCCCCATGCGCCTGAGCCAGCGAAAGTGCGAGGCCACGCCGGCGCGAAAAGTTCGATTCGACTTGTAAGTCAACCCGAACTCAGCGCACAGCTCCTCGACAACCTTTGCCAGTGCCGGATAGTGAATGTGGCATATCTGGGGGAACAGGTGGTGCTCGATCTGGTAATTCAGCCCGCCGACGAGCCATGCGAGCAGCTTATTGCGCGGGGCAAAATCCACGGTTGTCTCGATCTGGTGCAGGGCCCAGTTGGACTCGATTCGTCCGGTGTCGGGACTCGGTTGTGGAAAGGCGGCTTCCTCGACGCAGTGTGCCATCTGAAAGACGACGCTCAGGGTCACGCCCTGCACCCATGAGGCAATGCCGTACAGCGCCAGGACGCACCACCAGGGATGCAGCAGCATGGGCACACCGAATGCGAGTGAGAAAAAGAGGGCCTTGCCTCCGAGGAAGGTCACGAGGTCCCAATTGCGCGGCCTTGGAAAACGGTAGCTGCCGATTCGCCCGACGATGACGTCGCGGAAGTCATCGTAAAGGTGCCACTTGGCCGGCAGAAACCCATATAGGGCCCAGAGATAAAAGTGCTGCACACGATGGACCCTCAAGCGCCTCTGGTGAGGTGACAGGCGCCCGAGCAGGCCGACGTCGATGTCATCGTCGTGGCCCGCGACGTTTGTGTAACTGTGGTGAATGGTGTTGTGTTTGCGTGTCCAGACGTAGGAGCTGCCGCCGAGCATGTCGAGCGTCATGGACGCCAGTTTGTTGATCCATCGGTGCTCAGAATAGGCGCCGTGATTGCCGTCGTGCTGAATGCTGAAGCCGACCGCGGCCATGGACAGACCCAGCGAGACCGCCAGAGGAACGGCGAGCCACCAGGTGAAGTGTGCGAAAAGGAGCAGGCCGAACGACAGCGCGAGCCAGGTGAGGATCGCGGCCGTCTTCAGATACATTCGCGGGCAGTCTCGTCGGTTGAGGCCTGTTATCTCGAAGTAGCGATCGACGCGCCGCTTCAACTCAGGTTGAAACTCGCTACGCGGTCCGAACTTCAGAGGGCTGTGCGCGGTGTTGGAATGGTGTATCCCCATCTGCTCGTCGCATTGCTCAGGCATTAATGATCCATTCTTCAGGCGAGCGGCTGGTTGATGGGCCGTGAAAGTCTCAATTGCTCGACAAGGCCGCACTACAGATGCGACGGCCATGAGCCGCCCCACGATGCTCGGGCCGGGGATTGTAGCCGGGAAGCATCGATCGCATAGGGTTGAATCGGACGAAGATGAGAAACGCCGTTAGTTTTGACGCAGAGCATGCCTTTTCGTCGTCAAAAGGCAGGTTGGTCTTCGGGTTCACTCGGCGCCCAAGGCAGTCGGGATATTGGCCGGTGACTCAGCCGGAAGTCCGCTACTCTCTTGTTCTGTTCGCACTAACCGGAGAGGGGGGGATTCGAACCCCCGGTACGCTTTTACACGTACACATGCTTTCCAAGCATGCACCTTCAGCCACTCGGACACCTCTCCATATGTCTGCCGAATTCTCGGCGCGCCCCCAATCTTCGCGGAAGATTGCCCGGGCGGCAACTCCGCCGGCGCCTAGTGGGCATGCCGGAGTTCCTTGACAATCTGCTGAAATTGTGTGGCCCGGACGTCCCATGAATTCTGACGGACAAATTCCTCGCATGCGGCGGAATCAGGCTGGCCCGAGGCGATCGCATCGCGCAGTTGCTGGATGACCTGGTCATGATCGCGGCCGACGCGGACCAGTCCTGCGAACGAGTCATGGTCGGCAACGGTCGTGGTTACGACGGGCCTGGCCAGCGCGAGGTACTCATAAATCTTCACTGGATTGGCGGCGGCGGTGATCTCCCCCACCTTGAACGGCACCCAACAAACATCAAAGGCGGCGACGTACGCGGGGATGATGTCATAGGGTCGCGGTCCGAGGACGCGGACATTCGGGCGTTTCGAGAGGTCGGACACCGCCGACGCATTATTGTGAGGCCCGACGAAGACGAACTGAAGTTCGGGCAGGGCATCCGCCGCGCGGCCGATCAATTCCCAGTCAATCCATTCGTAAAGGGCCCCGACAAAACCGACCGTCGGCGATTGGGCCTGCGGAACATCCTGCGGGCGGGGTAGTTTTGCAGCGCGTTCAATGAACGTCTGGGCATCGACGCCGTTTCGGATCAGCTCGATCGGCAGGTCGGGGCGTATGGCTCGAAGGCCGTCGCCGAGAACCTCGGCGGTCACGACAGCAGCATCGCACCTTTGGACCAGGTCTCGTTCCCAGTCCACGAGAATTCGCCGCATCGCAGGATCGGGCGCGTGAACCGACAGGCTGTCGATACAGTCGTAGATCACATTGCCGAACCCGACTGCCTCGATCATCGGGGTCCAGACGGGTGAAATCAGAATCGCTGCGGCGTCCGCCACTTTCAATCGCCGATCAAGCTGACGGCGCAGACTGACTCCGCCATCGCGCATCATTTTCCGAAGTCGCCTCGGCGACATGCTCGTCCACCAGCGGACGGGGTATTTCGTGGGGCCGGGCCGAATTACAAACGGCGGTGTCCGGGTTTGCGGCAGTCGAAACAGTCTGGCGAGACAGCTACGATAGGAATGCGGCGGCTCAACGAAGGTGGTGGGCTGGCCGGACCTGTTCCAGGACTCGGTGAGCATTCGCGTGCGCCCGATGAGCGGGAAGTCCCACTTAACGGCCGCGAAAGAGACGAGATGAGTCGGCATGGGTTGAGGGGGGTTCATGATGGAGCGCCGCGTTTACAAGCAGGTTGCATTCTGCAAGGCGAATGCACGGCGTCAAGGGTAGGTCGGCGTCGGATCCCTCGTAGCTTGCAGATCGGTCGGACCGCCCTACCATGAAGGCGAACGCTTGATCATCGCGGGAAGCAGCGAGGAGAACCATGGTCACAATCGGTATGAATTACAAGGTGATTCCGGGCAAGGAGGCGACTTTTGAGACCGCCTTCCGCAAAGTCATCACGGTCATGAAGGATTTGCCCGGGCACACACATTCGAGGATGTGCCGCGACATCGACGATCCGCAGCTCTACGTGATCCTTTCGGAATGGAACGACCGCGGGGCCTTTGACGCCTTTATTGCATCGGACGCCTTTCGTGCGGTGGCCAACTGGGGCAAGGAGCAAATCCTGATGGGCCGGCCCTCGCATACTTATTACGACCACTAGGAAGAGTGTGAAAACGCACCGTCGAAGTTGGCCCTACCTCCGGACGCCGGTCGGCATCTATTGGCTGGTGATGTCACCGATCTGTCTGCTGGAAGGGTTTCTTCTCGTCACGGACACGCCGAACTGGATTCGCGTGACGGCGGGCGGCGTTCTGCTTATCACGATTATCGCATTCGTTAGAGGCTATGTTCGCCGAATTGAACTTGACGAAGAAGGCGTGCGGTGGCGGACGCTGCTTACTCGGCGCGAACTTCGCTGGTCTGACGTGAACTCGGTTGGAACCTATGTTCCGGGCGGAGGCCTGGGGACGACGGAGTATGCCTACCTATCAACCCGCGCAGAACCGCCGGCGGGCAAATGGCAAATCGATGAGCAGACATTTCAGGTGCAGAACCGCCCCGGCGTCATCGAAGCCATTGAGGCGTTTCGGTCGGGGGCTTAGGCCGAGCCGCATTTGTTAATCTGGCTTCTCTTCAGTCTCCGTGGACGGCTGCGATTCGTCGCCGTCGGGAGAATTGGGAGTTCTGCCGGCCATTTGACGGGTGATCGTTTCTCGCTGCTCTGGTGTCAGTAGCGCGATCACAGCGTCATAGAGCAATTTCGTGGATTGCTCCCGGGCCTGGCTGGTCGCGGCCTGATCCTTGACGGACTCATGGAAGCTTCGGAATTGCTGGTCAATTTGAGTCTTCTGGTCTTCGGTCAGCCCGGGTAGTCGATCGACCATGGCTTTGAGGGCCTGCGGCGACCTGACTCGACCGCGGAAGGCGGTGTTTTGCCCCATGCGTTCTTCCCAAAGCTGCTCGAATTTCTCCTTTTGGTCCTCGCGCAGGAGGGCGAAGATCTGATCGTGCAGCTCTTTTTGGGTGTCGGCCATCTTCTGCCGCATGGGGCCGAGCTGGGCCTCACGCTCCCTTTGAATCTCGCGGAGTTGATCAGTGGCCACGCGCATCCCCTCGGCATCGCCGGCCTGTTTGGCCAGCCGAAGCTGCTCCACCAGTGCCCGAGTTCGGTCCATTCCCTCGGCAGGCGGCTTGAACTCCGCTCGAATCGCAATCAACTTTTTTCGATGCTCGCCCAGCAACCGATCGGTCTCCAGTCGCTGGGGTTCGTCGAGGCTCAGCTCCTCTGTCATCAGGTCGAGCATCGCCAATGGATCGTTTCTCGACCGCATGAGTCGCTGTTTATTGAAATCTTCCGTCCTCTGGGTGTCCTGCCCCGGCTGCGCCTCGCCTGTTGACTGCGCTTGAATGGGCGTTGAAACGAAGATGGGCAGAAGGACAAGAAGCGTGAGTCGGTGGAACATGCATTATCTCCTTAGGTCAGGGCTCTGGAGTTTTTCGGAGGAGGCGACATCATACCATAGTTCGGTAAGGGGCTATGATTCGCCATCGTCCGATGTTATCGACCATCGGCGGTCGACGGAGTCTGAGGCGCGTGCCAGCTCCTGCCATGTATTCTACCCCGGAATGTAAGATCAGGTTTCAATGTACTTTGTCGTGATTATGGCCTTCGCCCTGGTGCTCAGCAACGACCTCCCGACGCCGGGGCTGGACCTTTTTTCGGGCCGCAATCCCGCGGATCGGTCGGTGACTTTGGCCGTTCTGGCTGTTGCGATCGGTCAGGTGTTATTGGTCGCCGGGGCCGCCCTACTGCTTCGCCGCGAAGTGGTAAACCGGTTGAGCGGACCTTCGGCAGACCATGACGAGGCCGTTCGGCGATTCTCTCGGGCGCAGACCTGGCTGGTGGGGATGATCTCCGTCGCCCTTGTAGTGACCATGGTATGCACCCCCTGGGCCCGACTCATCCGAGATACCTGGGACCTCGACCGGTTTCCACTCGTCGGGGACTTGTTTCTGCTCCTGCCATTCTTCGCGTCGCTGACGCTGGTCTGGACGATCTGGTACTCGGCCGAGCTGCGGCTCAAGTACGCGTCGCTGGCGCCGGCGTCGGGCGAGCAGCCCGTCGATCGAGAGCGGAAAGGGACGCCGGATGAGTCATTGGGGTCGTATTTATTCGACAAGTATCGACATCAGATACTGGTGATCGCGGCGCCGATGATTTTCATCGTGTTCGCGAAGCATTACACCGAGCAGTATCGCGTGAGCCTGTTCAAGTCGACGGGATTGCCGTGGCTTTCGGATGCGATTCTCGGCGCGGCGTCGATTCTCGTTCTCGTGGCCGCGCCGATCATGCTTCGGTACCTCTGGTCCACGGAGCCGCTCGCCGCAGGGCCCCTTCGCGATCGTTTTGAGCAGATCTGCGAACGCATCGGACTTCGGTACCGCGAGATACTTCTTTGGCGCACGCATGGATTGACGGTTAATGCCGCGGTCATGGGCTTTATCCCGCAGATACGCTATGTGCTGGTCTCCGACGCGCTGGTGGAGTCGATGAAGGACGAGGAAATCGAGGCGGTCTTCGGTCATGAGGCAGGCCACGTCAAGCATTTGCATCTGCCCTTTTTCGGGGCGTTTGCCGCGCTCTCGATGTATGTCTCCGGCGGTATCGTCGTGCTCCTTCAGGTCACGAACGTTGTCAAAGATTCGGGCGTGCTTCAGATGGCGGGACTCGTGGCGCTCATGATTACCTGGCTATTCGGTTTTGGATGGCTGTCCCGGCGATTCGAGCGTCAGGCGGACTTGTTCGGGGTTCGATGCGTTACGCCTGACGTGACGAGTTGCCGTGCATGGTGTCCCGTGCATGGCGATGCGAAGACCAGCGGTATCTGCATCTCCGCCACGCAGCTATTTGGCAAGACGCTCTTGAAGATCGCCGCGCTGAACGGCATTCCGCGCAGCGCGCCGAGCTGGCGACACGGGAGCATTGAATCACGCTGCAGGCTTCTGGAAAGACTTGCGGCCAGCCCGTCGGAGTGTGCGCGTTTTGATCGCAGCCTGCTGCGGATCAAGATTGGTCTGGGTGTTTGTACAGTTGTGGGGACCATCGGCGCGGCGGCGTTTTATTATGACGGCGTTGCCCGGGCACTCGGATGGAAATGAAGGGTGTCGGCCGAATCTGTCGCGCCGAACATACCACAGCTACGGGGACCTGTTTGCGAAGGTGAAGAAATCGATGTTAACTATTTGCCTTCGCGCATCCGACGGAGAACCAGCGCCAGCATTGCTTGAAAGGGCCGCGGCGGCGCAATTCCAGGCGGTAGAAATCCCATTCGCGAGCCAGGGTTCGCAGGAAGAACCTTCCCCCGATCAAGAACTGCACGCATTGCGCGAAGCGGCCGACCGGGCAGCCATCCGGATCGGCGCCCTACGGATCGACAGCGGCGATCGTGTCTCGTTTGGTGATCCATCCGAAGAAGCACGCAGATCAGCCGCGACGATCATTCGTGGGGCGATTGATGCTGCAGTCAATTGCGGCGCCTCGGTTGTTGTCGTTCCGCCTGAGCTTTTTCGCCGCAAGGACGCCCCCAATCTTCCAAGAGACGAGGCCTATGCAAAGCTTCTGGATGCGTTTTCGCAGATCAGGTTTCACGCGCTGCATCGCGGCATTACTGTCGCCTGCGATTTCTGCCAATCGCCGGCGTTCAGCTCGGTCGGCGAATCGAGGGGATTTGTCGATTGGGTGAATTCGCCGTTCGTCGGCGTCTCAATCAGGGCTAGCGAGGACCACGGATCGGACACATCGGCGGAGTGGATTGCGCTGCTCGGGCACCGCGTGAAGCACGTCCGGGTCGGGACGACTTCGATGGATTTGAGTGCCGCGTTTGCCGCGCTGGGCGCTGCTCGCTTTGACGGAGTCATTACATTCACTGGGGCTGGCGCGGGGGTACTACGAGACGAATTGAAAAGGATCATGGGATTGTCGGTCGCCTCGTGACAGCGGCTCATGTCGCGGCCCTCCCGATTATTGACCGATTGACGTATCCAACTTAGACTCGATCGCAGTTGAATCTTGACTCATTGAGGCCGGCGATGACGCAGAATACCAGCGACAGCAGCCACTTTGGTCGCCTCATCATTCGCGGAAGCATCACCGCCGAAGAGCTTCACAGCGGGCAGT
This sequence comes from uncultured Planctomycetaceae bacterium, assembly GCA_964498115.1. Lineage (GTDB taxonomy): Bacteria > Planctomycetota > Phycisphaerae > UBA1845 > UTPLA1 > UTPLA1. Next base: position 14,508 of record CAZCGF010000027.1, read on the forward strand.
ACATTCGCTACTGCCCTACCGACGCCTGGCGGCCCAATCTTAACATTTACGAATCGGCCGACGCTTTCCTCGTGTGCATTGATTTGGCGGGGATGAAGGTCGACGGCATCAATGTCGACGTGCAGGACAAGGCCCTCGTAATCCGCGGAGAGCGCACGGCCCCCATGCCTCCTTCCGGCCAGAAAGTCAGCGGCGTTCACCTGATGGAGATCGACATGGGCGTATTCTGTCGCCAGGTCGAGCTTCCCGCCGCGGTCAATCGGGACGAGATAAGCGCCCAATACCGTGAAGGGCTGCTCTGGGTGACGCTTCCCAAGATGGAGTGAACTGTACCTGTTTTCCGGCTGCGCGTGACGCACATCGGCGGACAGTCGCGAGAAGGGGTCTGAGGCAAATTGATGAGCGTGGATAACGACGAACTGGATCGGCTGCTGAGCGACTCTGAAGCCCAGTCAGATGCGATCAACGTGGCGATCGGCGCTGTTGCCGACGGCACGGCCGATTTGCCCGGCGCCGATCGACCGGTCGATATCCCCGAGCTTCTGCCCGTCCTGCCGATTCGAGACACGGTCGTCTTTCCCGGAACCATCGTTCCACTCACCGTGGGGCGCGACAAGTCGCGCAAACTGATCGATGCGGTCATCACCGGGTCGAAGATTCTCGGCGTCGTGACCCAGCGTGACGCAACCACGGAAGACCCGGGGATTGAGGACGTTTACCGCGTCGGCACGGTTGTCACGATACTCAAGCTGATCAACGTCGCGGAGGGGCAGCAGTCCATTATTGTCCACGGCCTGCTTCGATTCGGCATTGAAGAATTCACCCAGACCGACCCGTACCTTATCGCCCGGGCGCATACGCGCGAGGACACTTATCCAGCCAACACGGAAATGGACGCCCTGATCGAATCGGCGAAGAGCCAGGCCGGACGTGTCATTGAGCTGACGCCGGGCGTGCCTGAGGAAGCGCTGGTCGTTCTGAACAGCATCACCAAGCCCAGCAGCCTGGCGGACTTTCTCGCGGCGAATCTATCGCTCAATGCGATCGAGAAGCAGGAGATCCTCGAGACATTCGACGTGCGCGACCGGCTGCGAAAGATCAATCGAGCCATCGCCCATCAGATCGAGATTCTCGAACTCTCATCGAAGATTCAGGAGCAAGTCAAAAGCGAGATCGACAAGACTCAGCGGGAGTACTACCTCCAGGAGCAGATGCGGGCCATCCAGAAGGAGCTCGGCGAGACAGACAGCCGCGAGGTCGAGCTCGATGAGCTGCGCAAGGCCGTCGCCGAGGCCAAGATGCCGGAGGCTGTCCAGAAGGAGGCCGACCGGGAACTTGAACGGCTCGCGCGGACGCACCAAGCGTCGCCGGAATACAGCGGCTCGGTGGATTATCTTCGCTGGCTCTGCGAACTTCCGTGGTCCAAGTCCACGAAGGACAAGCTCGACATCAGCCAGGCCCAGAAGGTTCTGAACCAGGACCACTACGATCTGGACAAGGTCAAGAAGCGCATCCTTGAGTACCTCTCGGTGCGCAAGCTCAACCCGACCGGGCGTGGGCCGATTCTCTGCCTTGCCGGTCCGCCGGGAGTGGGCAAGACGTCGCTGGGCCGATCGATCGCACGGGCGCTGGGCCGCGAGTTCATTCGCATGTCCGTCGGCGGGGTACGGGACGAAGCGGACATACGCGGCCACCGTCGGACTTACATCGGCTCGCTGCCGGGCCGAATCATTCAGGAGATTCGCAAGGTCGGGGCGAACAATCCGCTGTTCATGATCGACGAGGTCGACAAGATCGGTAACGACTTTCGCGGCGATCCTTCGTCCGCCCTGCTCGAAGTACTCGACCCGGAGCAGAACAATACATTTCAGGATCATTACCTCGGCGTTCCGTTCGACTTGTCCAGGGTGTTCTTTATCTGCACGGCCAACTACATGGAGGCGGTTCCGCCGGCGCTGAAGGACCGCATGGAGGTCATCTGGATTCCCGGGTACACGCGACTCGACAAGATGTTCATCGCGAAGAAGTATCTTGT
>CAZCGF010000027.1:16642-22277 GCA_964498115.1 uncultured Planctomycetaceae bacterium
ATTCTCTTTGTCGAGGCCACCAGCATGCCCGGCAAAGGGTCTTTTCAGTTGACGGGACAACTCGGCGATGTGATGAAGGAGAGCGTGCAGGCGGCCTTCAGCGTGCTGCGGTCCAACGCCGAGAAATACGGGATCGATAGCAAGCACCTGACGGAGATAGACATTCACGTCCACGTGCCGGCCGGCGCGGTCCCGAAGGATGGGCCGTCGGCGGGCATCGCGATGTTCACCGCTCTCGTTTCGCTTCTCACGGGCCGTTCCTGCCGAAGCGACGTCGCCATGACTGGAGAGATCACGCTACGCGGACTGGTCCTGCCGATCGGAGGACTCAAGGAGAAGTCGCTCGCCGCTCACCGTGCGGGAATCAAGACCATCATCGTTCCACTGCGAAACAAGAAGGACCTCGCGGACATTCCCGCCGACGTCCGCAAGCAGATCAAGTTTATCTGCTGCAAGGACGTGGGCCAGGTCTTGCGGGCGGCGCTCGATCCCGAACCGGCCAAGGCCAAGCCGGCCAAACCCAAACCTGCCAAGGGTGCGGGCACTCCTGCGAAGCGCAGTCGGCCTCGCTCAGTCGGACGGGCCCCCGCCAAATCCCCCCGAGTTGCCGCGCGGCAGTGAGGTGCCGGCGATGAGTCTTCAGGGAAGCCGGGGACGATGGTCCGTCGTTCTGCTTTCTGTCCCGATCGCATGGTGGCTCTTCGCGGACACATTTCGTCGCTATGTTCCCGCGGAGTCCGCGACGGATTCCCTTAGGTTCAGCTATTGGGGATCCATCGACGACAAGCGCATGTGGGATGAGATCATTGAGCAGTTTGAGTCTGCCGAGCCAGATTGGAAAGTACACGGGGAATGGCTGCCGCTTTATGGATATGCGACAAAGCTGGATCAGCAATTCGTCGCCGAGGGGGCGCCGGACATTATTCTCTTTCAGGATGAGCCTTTCCCTCAGCGGGCGGGCGAGCAATTCGCCGGCCTCGATGAGTTCCTGGCCAACGACTCAACAGCGCGGCGCATGCTGGAGGACTGCTGGCCGACGGCAAGGGCATCATTCTTGCACAATGGAAGCCTGCGCGGCTTTCCGATCATGGGTGGAAACGTCCTGATCTTTTGCAATCTTGACGCATTCGATCGGGCCGCCAAGGCTCGCGGCGAGGCGATCGATTTGCCCGCGAATGACTGGACACTCGATGACTTTGTCGAGCTGGCGATCAAGCTCACGGTCGATCTCGACGGAGATGGACGCACCGATCAGTTCGGATTCATGCAGCCGCAATGGGTTTACTATCTGCCCTTTATCTGGTCGCACGGCGCCACGCTGCTCGATGAATCGCTGACCCGATGGACCTTTACCGGTCCGGAGGCGATCGCCTCGCTGAGCATGTTCGCCGACCTTCGTCACCGCTGGCACGTGACGCCGCTGCCCTCGGAATATGCCGGGCAGAATTTTGACACCGCTTTTCTCTCGGGCCGCGTGGCCATGTGCATTAACGGGCCGTGGTTCGAGCAGTTTCTCATGCAGACTGGATTGAAGCTTCGGCACTGCGTCGCCCCGATTCCCCGGGGGCCGGGCGGCTCGGCGACACGCGTTACATGGGACGCCTTGTGCGTCTATTCGAAGAGTTCCGCGAGAAAGAGAGAGGCTGCGTGGCGTTTCCTGAAGACTGCCTTGAGCGACGACGCGCAAACTTCAATTGCTCGACGACTGCGGGCCGTTCCGGCGAGGAAGTCCGCAGCCGAGCGATTTGTTCTTGCCGGCGGTGGACCGGGAAGCCCGGCGGCCATGTTTGTCGACGCGATGAGCTCCGGCCGAATGCAACCCATCACCGAACATTGGGAGACCATGTCACGGCCGATTGCGCGACACGTGACGTCGCTGCTGTTTGACGGATCGGCCCGACGAACGCCGGAGCAGGTCGTTGAGGCGCTTCGGACCGACGTGGACATTCAGCGGTGTTTCGGGGAATAGACCATGCCTCGACAGCCTCTTAGTCTTGTGTCCAGTTCGGCTCGGTTTGCCGTTCCGTGGATGACGGGGGTGATGCTCCTTTATGCGGTGCCGATGCTGGTGCTCGCCGTTGTAAGCTGCACGCGATGGGATGGACGGTCGCTTTCGACGATGCAATGGGTCGGGGCCGAGAATTTTAAGCGGCTGTTGACAGACCCTGGTCTTCGCAAGGCTGTCTTAAACAGTGTGACGTATACGGCGATGAACGTGCCGGCTCAGCTCTTGGCCGGACTCATTTTGGCCCTGGTCATACGTCGATCAAGGCGAGTCGGTCTCTGGGCGACGATTTATTACCTGCCGCACGTTCTGGGCGGCGTCGCGACGATCCTTGTCTGGTGGTGGCTGCTCAATCCGCAGATCGGCCCGATCAATTCGTGGCTTGAGGCGCTCCACGACGTCGTTGACCGCGGTGCTCGCGCGCTCGGCGGAAGCGGACTGGGGGCCTGGTCGCCTCCCCCATGGCTTTACGATCCCGGATGGGCCAAGCCTTCACTGGTGCTGATGAACATCTGGCAGTGCGGCGGCGGCATGTTGATCATCCTCGCCGCACTGATGCGGGCAGACCCGGCAATCGAGGAGGCGGCGCTTGTGGACGGCGCGGGCCGTATCAGTCGATTCATGAGCATCACGCTGCCCCAGGTTTCGCCGGCGCTGCTGTTCAATACGCTGACGGGGGTGATTTTCTCCATGCAGAGCTTCAGCGAGCCCATGCTGCTGAGCAACTTCCAGCAGCAGGAGAGCCTGCTTATCTATTCACTCTATCTCTATCAGTGCGCATTTGAGCGAGGTCAGTTCGGATATGCGGCGGCGATGGCCTGGGCGCTACTCGGTCTGTTGATCGCGTTTACTGTCTCCGTCGTCCTGCTTACGCGGAGATGGGTGCAGCACGAAATGGAATCGGCGTGATTCCAATCTGGCTCGATGCCATCGAATTCATTTCGAAATGCCCGTATGTTCAGTCGCCGATTGCCACGATGTGCCCGCGCGTTCGAAAGTAAATTGCCCGATCTGAGATGGCGGGGCTGGCGAGCGTCGTTTCCCCGAGTGGATTCACGGATCGAACGCGGAATTCCTTCCCGGCGCTGACCGCATAGACCTCTCCCTCCTCGCTGGTGAAATACACGATTCCGCCACTTGCAACCGGAGAGGATGTGAAGCCGGACAAGCCCTTTCCGAGCCGCTCATGGTAGTGGAGTTCGCCCGATCTGGCGTCGTAGCATTTGATGACGCCTCGATCGTTGCAACTGTAGAGCAGGCCGCGGTAGAGAATCGGCGTCTGCATATAGGCGTCATTGTGCGGCGTATTCCACGCGAGGCCTTTCCGCGCGTTTCCTTCGGCTGATACCTCACCTTCGATTTCGCAGGGAATCGCGTAAAGCGGCGAAGTTCCGCCGTGCGCGTTGGCAATGTAGAGCAGGCCATCGCCCCAAATCGGAGTTGGAACCGGGACATCTCCTCCGCCGACGAGCTTCCAGACCTCGCTTCCACTATTCAGGTCGTAGCCGCCGATGTGGCGGAAGCCGTTGACGGCGATTCGTCTTTTGTTGCCCGCGGGGTACACGGTCGGGGTGCCCCAGGTGGGGACATCATCGCGCTTAGTTCTCCATAGCTCCCTTCCATCGGCAACATCGAATGCCGCGACAAATGCCTGGTCATGCACGTCGCATTGCACGATGACTTTGTTTTCGTGAATGACCGGACTGCTGGCGAAACCCCACTCCATGGTGTCGAACTCCATGGGCCCGCCCTCGAGCCGGCCCAGGTCTTTCTTCCAGACGGGCTTGCCGCTCATGTCAAAACAGAACAGGCCCTCTGCGCCGAAGAATGTGACGATGAACTTGCCGTTTGTGGCCGGAGTTGAATTGCAATGGGTCGCCTTCGTGTGACGTGCCACGCTCGGTTTTCCCTGGAATCCCTCGCGCTGCCACTCGACTTTTCCCGATCGCTTGTCGAGGCAAATCAGCAACCAGCGCTGCTGTCCCATGTCCTGAGCGGAATCGCCGTCGCCGTACAGACCGACCTTCAATTCCGGTGCACCCTCATCGCTCACCGCGGTGGTAACGTACAGGCGATCGCCCCAGATGATGGGACTGGAATGCCCCAGCCCAACGATTGGCCTCTTCCAGAGTACGCCTCGGCCCTTCGGCACGTCCCAGTTGGTGGGCAGCTTCTGATCGTCGGCGATGCCCCGAGCGTTTTCTCCCCGAAACTGCGGCCAGTTGGAAGACGGTGTCTCATCCGCCCGGGCAGATGCGGAAAAGGCAATGTAAGTCCCCAGCAGAACGCCTGCGCAGATCAGTTTTTTCGTCATGATGGGGCCTCGTTGAACCGGGTTTCCATGGATGATCCGCGTCGTGTCATACGCACAGGGGGAAATCTTAGGCGCTGGGCCGCTTGGCAGAAAGCTTGTTGTTCGGCTTTTTCACTTTTGACGGCGGCGGTATGATGCCGCTCGCAAGTACGCGATTGTTTTCTACTGAAGGAGCCTGCACCATGCGACGCGCGAAGATTACCGTCATCGGAGCTGGAAACGTTGGATCCACCTGCGCCCATTGGGCCGCCGCCAAGGAATTGGGCGACATCGTCCTTCTCGACATTGTTGAAGGGATGCCGCAAGGCAAAGGGCTCGATCTCAGACAGGCCAGCCCGGTGGAGCGGTTTGACTCGAACATCATCGGCACCAACAGCTACGACGACACGAAGAACTCGGACATCGTCATCATTACCAGCGGCATCGCGCGCAAGCCGGGCATGAGCCGCGACGATTTGATGTCCACCAACATGAAGATCGTCCGCACGGTCAGTGAGGAGGCGGTTAAGCAGAGCCCCAACGCCGTTTACATTCTCGTCTCCAACCCGCTCGACGCGATGGTGCAGACCTGCTGGAAGGCGACGGGGCTTCCGACCAAGCAGATTGTCGGGCAGGCGGGCGTGCTGGACACGGCGCGGTATCGCACTTTTCTATCGATGGAACTCGGGTGCAGCGTCGAGGACATCGTCGCAGTGCTGATGGGCGGCCACGGCGACGACATGGTGCCGCTGCCGCGCTACACCAGCGTCGCCGGCATTCCGGTGACGGAGTTGATCCCCAAGGATCGGCTGGACGCCATTGTCAAGCGCACGCGCGACGGCGGCGCGGAAATCGTCGGCCTCCTCAAGACGGGCAGCGCGTACTACGCCCCCGCCGCGGCGACGGTGCAAATGGCCGAGGCGATCATCAAGGACAAGAAACGCATCCTGCCCTGCGCGGCGTATTGCAAGAGCGAGTACGGCGTGGGCGGCTACTTTGTCGGCGTGCCGTGCATGCTGGGCGCCGGCGGCGTGGAGAAGGTGATTGAGGTCAAGCTGGATGCGGATGAGCGGAAGCTCTTCGACGCCAGCGTGACGCACGTGAAGGAACTGGTCGCGTGGGTGGAGAAGAACTGGGCCTGAATTCCCCGGTAAACCGTCCAGCGACATTGGGTAGCCACGGAGGATCTGAGTAACTCGGGATACTTTTCACTGCGCACCGCTGCTTGCCCGTATTGCGGGAGGGACTTAATGCGAAAGAGTATCATCGTTGCCACCATCGGCGCCGTTCTAACCGGCTGTGGGCATCAGTACCGCATTGTCGGCGAGTCGGACACG
>CAZCGF010000027.1:22377-28737 GCA_964498115.1 uncultured Planctomycetaceae bacterium
GTGATCGAGGAAACGAAGATCGACGGCGATGACGACCTGGACGATGATTGATTTCAGTCGATTAGAGCTAATCTGACCGCATTTCTTTGATGGGTCATTCGCCAATCCGGCCGAAACGGCAAGCCCTTTCCAGCCCCCAATTATGGGGTGCGTAAATTTCCCTAATTTTTTTTTGAACGACGCGTGTATGTGACCACGCCCATCCCGCACTAAGACTCAGACCTTTTTGCGAGGCCCTGGCGAAGTGCCCGGTACCAGGCATTCAGTCGCCGGCGGCCAAACAGCGGGTCTCCTCGCGTTCTTGTTAAGGGATGGTGTTTCGATGAAGCGCGGAATTTCAAAAAACCTGTTCACGAGCCTTTCAATGAGTTGCGTCCTTTTCTGTGTCGGAGCATGTGGAACCGCAGCCCTTCCCCCGGAAGTCCCCGGGAACAACAAAGGAAACCCGCCTCCCGGCGGCGGCAATCCTGCACCGGTGGGCACCACTGTAAAGGCCGATACGGCATTTGACCGAACGGGTACGCTGCGAAGCGATGGGCTGTTTCTGTCGATGGTGGGTTCCAACTTCGTCATTGCGGGCGATGAGGGCGATACGAACCTCGGACAGCGGGCCATCATGAGTGTGGTGCTGAATCAGGTTCCGGCCGGCGCGAACGTGACCAAGGCCGTTCTAAAGGTTCGCCGATTTATTTCAGAAGGCAACCCGTTCGGAAAGTTCGGCGCCATGACGGTCGATCACATCAACGCCGCATCAAGCATCAGCGCTGGCAACTTCCTTGGCGGCACGCTGACGCAGTCGATTGCGACCATCAATCCGCCGGCGGGCGTGAATTCGAATGCGAACCTGGAGCTGGATGTAACCGCCCAGGTGAAAGCGGACCTCGCGGCGGGACGCCCGATCTCCTCGTTCCGGTTCCAGTTCAACAACGGGCCCTCGCTGGACGGCACGTTTGATCAGGTGTTCTTCTTCGCCGAACAGAACGATGAGACCATGCGGCCGACGGTAACGGTGACGATCGCCCCGTAGGTCTGATCGAGGTCCCAGGATTGAAACAATCACGAGGGTGCGGGCAAACGGCCCGCACCCTCTTTTTTTGTGGGGTGCTATCGGATTGACGTACTAATTCTGCCGCGGATAAGTCCCCTGCAATCCAAGGCATCGCAGGTCTGACAAGCTTGGGCCTGTTTGTCATCCCGCATATTTCCTGCCCGATGGCTCCGACGGCAACCAAAATCCAATGATTGCCGCGAGTAAGCACGCAAGGCCACCGATAATGAACGCCGGCTGCCATGCGGCCAGTCCCCTTTCGGCACCCATGTCTTTAAACACTCCCGCCATAATCGGGCCAAGGATTCCGCCAAAGCCATAGGCAGTAAACATCCATCCGTAATTGGCTCCGATGTGTTTGCTACCGAAATAGTCGGCGGTCGCAGCAGGAAACAGCGCGAAATTGCCGCCGAAGTTGAATCCGATCATCGCCGCGCCGATGAAGAGCAGTAAAGGAACGCCACCCATGTAATAAAAGAGCAGCATCATGACCGCCTGGGCAAACATCATCACGGTTAGTGCGGTCTTTCGGCCAATTCGGTCAGAGACCAGGCCCCAAACAATGCGCCCGAGTCCGTTGGAGATTGCATAGAAGACCGCCATGGCCGTGCCGGCAGTCGCGGAGGCCTGGGCGAAGCTCATACCGGCCCTCGTCTGAAGCGCTTCAATTCCGAAGAGTTGGATGATCCCGATGACCATGAGCCCGGCAAGCGCCCCAAATACGAACATTGACCACAGCATGTAGAATTCACGAGTGCGTAGCATCTGGCGGGGCTGCAGTTCGGATGTTGGCGTCTTGTCTGGAATGTCTGATCCGTCACCGCTGACTTGTGATGGCGGCGTCCAACCTTCGGGCGGATTCCTCATCCATAATGAGCCAAGCGTCACGAGGACCCAGAATACCACTCCGTATCCAAAGAAGACATTGAGTACACCATAGTGCTCGATCAGATTTCCCCAGGATCCTGCCAGCTTGATCCAAATTAGCGCACCGAAACCAAAACCCGCCACCGCCAGTCCCGTGATGAGCCCCTTCTTGTCGGGGAACCACTTCACTCCGACGGCGATTGGCACAACGTAGGCCAGACCAATGCCAGCCCCGCCGAGAAGTCCGATGGTCAACAACATCCCCAAAAAAGACGTGCCGAAGATTTTGCATGAGACGTAGCCGAGCGCCAGAAGGAGTCCACCGGTTCGCGCGACAATGACCGGGCCGACGCGTGCCTGCCACTTTCCGGCGAGTACCATGAACGCGGCGAAGCTCGCCAGACCGACCGAGAAGATGACCTGCGTCTGCGCGGTCGAGAATGCGAACGGGGCCTCGCGAAGGTGCGGCGTGAACACAGACCATGCATAGATCACGCCGAGGCACAATTGGATCAACACTGCACCCATAACGACGAACCATCGATTGGCCTTGTGTTCGGCGGTGGCAATATGGGAAAGAAGGGGATACCGCAGCGCGAGTGACTTCATCATGGCAGTCTCCTTGGGCAAACGGAAATGAAATGGAGAGGACGCGCCACATCAGTATTCGTGCGGCAATTGCTGTGCCATCGTGGAGACGCTGGGGCCCATTAGACCGGGGACGATTTACTCAGCGTGAATCCCGTTTGGGCCTGATCGAGCGATCCAGGATCAGCTATGCTCGTTGCCCGCCAGACGACGTGCGGCATTGAGGAAGAACTCGTGCGCGGCCCGTACTTCCACAAGGGTGTCACCGGCGAATTTGTCCAGGAATGCCCGGGCAATCTCGAAAGCCACCACGTTTTCCGCCACGACGCTGGCGGCGGGAACGGCACAGATGTCGCTCCGTTCGTAATCGCTTCGTTCGGCCGTGAGTGACTCCAGATTCACGCTATCCAGCCCTTTGAGCAGCGTGCTGATCGGCTTCATCACTCCACGCACGACGAGCGGCATTCCGTTGGTCATGCCGCCTTCCAGCCCGCCGGCGTTGTTGGATCGCCGAACAAATCCGAGATTCGGCGACTGTCTCTGAGCGGCGTCAAAGTCCATCTCATCGTGCACCTGGCTGCCCGGCCGCTCCGCACAGCCGAAGCCGAGGCCGATTTCAACGCCCTTGAATGCCTGAATGGCCCCCACCGCTCCCATGATGCGCCCGTCCAATTTGTCCTGCCATCGGGCACAGCTTCCCAGTCCGGGCGGCAGGCCGAATGCCCGGACCTCGACGATGCCGCCGAGCGTGTCCTTGTCGGCCTTGGCCTTTTTGATCGCGTCGATCATCGCGCCCGACGCTGCGGCATCGGGGCAGTACACCTCGCTCGCGTCTCGGGCCGATCGCAGTTCCGCGACGGTCAAATTGACGCCGACTGAGGCACGTACGGCGCCGATTTGGGAGACGAATCCCGCCAATTCGATGCCGAACTCTTTGAGGAGCAGTGCGGCGACAGCCCCTGCCGCCACGCGCGAGGCCGTTTCTCGGGCACTTGCCCGTTCCAGCGTCGCCCTGCAATCGGTGGTCAGCCACTTCATCGATCCGGCGAAGTCTGCATGTCCGGGTCGTGGCCGGTGAATGGGCGGGGCCTGATCGATTCGCCAATCCTTGTTGGCGATTTGCATGGCCAAAGGAGAGGCGATGCTTACACCACCTCGCACGCCGGAAAGAACGTTGATCGTGTCGTGCTCAATCTTCATCCTTCCGCCGCGGCCAAATCCGCCCTGACGGCGACGAAGTGCGTTGTTAACAGTCGCCTCGTCGATTGTGATTCCAGCCGGCAGTCCCTCGACAAGGACGATCAGCGCCTGCCCATGTGATTCGCCCGCGGTGCGATAATCAAGTTGAGTCATGCCGCGATTATATGCGTCGGCGGCACACGCCGCGATTATTGGACACCCGCCCGGCGACCCCCTCCATTCCACAAGCCGCCGGAGGTGTCAGCCGATCAAACCTATGAGACGATTCCCTGGGGATCACCGCCAATTAGTCGACTTTTGGGAGAATCACACATGCCTGCGCTTCAATCGTCGCCGCAGACTCAGACGGCCGGCCATCAAAGTTCACTGGGCTTGCCTTCCCAGGATGCACCGGCAGCGAAGTTCGTCCCGATTCCCCCGAGGAACTTCAAGGAGGCCGGTCTGGATCCCGGTATCGTCGAGGCCCTCATCCTCAAATACATCGCCTCGATTGGATCGGCGACCGGCGCAACGATCTCGGCCGATCTCTGCCTTCCGGCGGAGTCGGTCGTCCAGATGCTGGCTTCGCTCAAGCAGCAGCAGATCGTCGTTTACGTCGGCGCTGCGACCATGGGCGACTTCAACTACACGCTGACCGACACCGGACGGGACCGGGCCCGGCGATTTCAACTCGAATCGCTCTATGTAGGCCCCGCACCGGTTCCGCTCGATCAATACATCGCCAGCGTCAAAGCTCAGACCATTACGACCATGACGCCGCGTTACGAGGAACTGAAGCAGGCGTTTCGCGATCTGCTTATTTCCGAGGAGATGTTTCAGATACTTGGTCCGGCGATCAACTCCGGCCGCGGTATGTTTCTCTATGGATACCCGGGGAATGGAAAGACCAGTATTGCCGAGCGCATCACGCGATGCTTCGGCGATGAAATCTACATCCCGCGGTGCCTCATCGTGGACGGGCTGGTGATCAAGGTATTCGATGCCGCCAACCACGAGGAGATTGCAGTCAACCGGGACAGCATCCTAAAGAAGGACAAGTTCGACCCTCGCTGGGTCAAGATCAAGCGACCGACGATCGTGGTTGGTGGTGAATTGACCATGGAATCGCTGGAAGTTCAGTACAACGCCACCAGCAAGACGTGCGAGGCGCCGACGCAGCTCAAGAGCAACGGCGGCACGCTGGTAATCGACGACTTCGGCCGCCAGCGCATGAAGCCGATCGAGCTTCTTAACCGCTGGATCGTCCCGCTCGAAAAGCGATATGACTACCTGGCCCTCCCGAACGGCAAGAAGGTGCAGGTTCCGTTCGATCAGCTCATCATTTTCTCGACGAATCTCGAGCCCAAGGACCTGTGTGACGACGCGTTCCTTCGTCGAATTCCCTACAAGATCAACGTGCCGGACCCGACGGAGGAGCAGTTTCGAAAGCTGTTCGACTTTGTCGCGCCGGCGATGGGTTTTGAGATGAACGCAGAGTCCAAGGCGGCGATCGACTACCTCGTGGCGACGCACTACATCGACAAGCGGCCCTTCCGATGCTGCCAGCCGCGCGATCTGATGTTGCAGGTGCGAAACCGCTGCCTGTATCTAGGTCAGGATCGAAAACTCTCGCCGGAGCTGTTCGATTACGCGGCCAGCGTCTATTTCACCATCATGTAAGTGGTTGCTCGGCAAGGTGTCGACGCACTGGTGGGCAGATTTCACCAATTGGCCCCAGCGCGAAAAAATGGCTCGCGAGTTCCGTGCGTACGCATTGGAATCGCGTTGCACATGAGCTATACTCGGTCAGGCAGCCTCAGGGAATATCGCCCTGGAGCTGGAGACCGCGAATCATGAGCAAGTCGGCCACAGCAGCGAAAACAATCCCAAGACGAGCTTTCACCCGGGCAAAGCCCAAGCCGATTCCCCGGTTTCACGTCATCCTCTTTGATGATGACGATCACTCCTATGAGTACGTCATCGAAATGCTGGGCCGGGTATTCGGGCACCCGATTGAGCGCGCGTTTCAGATGGCCGAGGAAGTAGATACGTCCGGTCGGGTCATCGTCGACACCACCACACTGGAACGGGCGGAGTTCAAGCGCGATCAGATTCACGCCTTTGGCGCGGACCCCCGCATCGATCGCTGCAAGGGCAGCATGTGGGCCGTCATCGAGCCTGCCGATTAGCCATGCCGCAAGACTCACCTGCGCAGCCGGAAATTGATGTCCTTCCTGCCCGTGAGGGATATGACCGCTGGGCGGATATTTACGATTCCGAAGACAATTCGCTCATCGCGCTGGAGCAGCCGAGAGTTGACGCGCTGCTGGGTGACGTTCGCGGTCTGGAATTGATCGACGTCGGTTGTGGCACGGGCCGTCATGCCGTGCGACTCGCCGCCCAGGGCGCCAAGGTAACCGCCCTCGATTTCTCGGAAGGGATGATGAGCCGTATCAAGGCGAAGCCGGGTTGGGAAAACATTCGCCTCCTGCATCATGACGCGACTCGCCCTTTGCCGTTCGACGCAGCTTCCTTCGACCGCGTGCTGTGCGCGCTTGTCCTGGAACACATCGACAATCTTCCGCCATTCTTCAGTGACCTGAGGCGTGTCTGCCGCCCGGACGGATACATCGTGCTTTCGACCCTTCATCCGGCGATGATGCTGCGCGGGATTACCG
>CAZCGF010000028.1:0-20809 GCA_964498115.1 uncultured Planctomycetaceae bacterium
CGGATCGTCTCGACGCCGCAGAGATAGATCGCACCGTTGAAGACGTACGCGGCCGGCAGGTCCTGCCTTCGCGGATAGGCGATGTCACAGGGGACGAACGGCGCGAGCGAGCCATCGGCGTGTTGCCTGCGGACGAGAAACGGGTGGTCGTGGGTCTCCACGACGCTGACGACGGCGGGGGCGCCTTTCTGACGGGCGAGGCGGACGGCGGCGTCGATGTCGTCGGCGGTGCGAAAGGGCGACGTCGGTTGCAGGAGCATCACGGCGTCCGGGCTAAAGCTGTCAACCGAGGCGAGGGCGTCGAGCGCGTGGAGGACGACGTCGATGTGCGGCGAGCGGTCCTGTGCCAGCTCAGCGGGGCGCATAAAGGGCACCTCCGCGCCGTACTCGCGGGCGACGTCGGCGATTGCCTTGTCGTCGGTCGAGACGATGACGCGGGCGAGGGAATCGGCGCGCCGAGCCGCTTCGATCGTCCATGCGATCAGCGGTTTGCCGCCGAGCGGGCGGATGTTCTTACCCGGCAGGCCTTTGGAGCCTCCGCGGGCGGTGATGAGTCCGACAATCTTCTGCAAAGCGAGGGCCCCGCATTGTCTGTAATTATCTGCCGCAGTTGGCTTTATCGGAGAACCGGGAAGGGGTGCTTGAGGGGGCGATCATCACGAACGCGCAGTTTATGCGCGATGTGTTGCGAAGTGGTTGCACAGAAACGTGCCAATGTCAGAAACGAGGGCGTCGTAGGTGAAGCTGTTTTCGACCACAGTTCGCATGGATGCCGAAATGGATCGTCGTAGCGAGACGTCTAACAGATAACGGTCGGCCGAGGCTTCAAACTCATTTCGACTCGAAAAGACGACATTCGGGTACTCGGTCGGAAAAACAGCGGAGGCGAACCGGCGATCACTCGAGGCCAATGCCGATTGCACCATGTTTTGTTCCTCATTGCTGAGCGCCAACGGTGACTTATGGTCGCGTGCGCCGAGCAGGGGCCGCAGGTCTTCCAGCACGGCGCAAAGCTCCGCATCGGATGCAACGATCGGACTGCCCGTTCTTAATCTGCCTTGTTCGATGAACTGAATAAGTCTTCTGCAGGCGTGCTGGATCGTATCGATCGGTGTGCCGCGAATCAGGAAGAATCCGCCGGCGGCGAGGCCGTCGAGCAGTCTTTGGTGTATCGCGCCGCTGCCGATGATCTGCAGACTGATCGCGCTGGCCTGGTACAGGGCGCGGAGGGCCGTGCCGTTTTGAATCGCGCCCCTGGTGTACCGCGCGAAGCGGGGATGAGATTCCCATCCGTTGCCGTAAAGACTCAGCGACTTGCCGGTGCGATCGCAGAAGTCGGCGATCCACTCGAGCGTCGTCTGCCTGAAGAAAAGCTCGGAGAGCGGGTGAATGTAGGTCCGACAGATGTTGTTGCGATGCTCGATGCTGGTCGGGGCGACTCCCAGGTCGCGTTCCATGTCGGCGATGAGCGATCCGGCGACCAATCCGCCCGCTTTTTCCGGCGTCTCGACATTAATCTTCTGGACTCGCTGGAAGAGGTAATCGAGGACGCGACGGTTGGCGGCGGGGATCCCATGCCGGCCTGAGTAGGCCTGATGGAACGCTGCCGGGGTCATCGATTGATTGCTGACGAACGAGAAGTCGCAGCGGTAGGGGGCGAGTTCGCTCTCGGGCAACGGTTCGGAAGAGAACAAGCGGTGGTTTGTAGCAAGTGTCCAGCACATGCCGCGATCGGCGGCGTAGTTGTATGACCGCGTCAACTCGGCGGGATCGGCCGCAACGAAGAAGTCGCGAGGGCCCATACGATCGGCGGCCGAAGACGTTGTGATGTTCGGCAGCATGTCCTGAATCCAGCAAACGTAGGGGATGGTCTTGGGAAACAGGCTGCCGTACTCGTGGCGGTGGTGGTCGATGAGGAAGATCAGGTCGGGGCGGGACTTTTCGACGGCGCGGGCCATGGCGAGCTGCGTGTGCTGATCGGCGTCGGTCGGCTCGATGAGCAGGTCGAAGGTGTGGCCGGCGCGCTCGAAGGCGGCCTTCAGGTCGCGCATGGAGTATTGCAGCACCGTAGTGAAGCGGCTGGTGATGCCGAGTACGCGAAGCGGTTGAGAGACGCCGGCAAAACTGCCCGGGGCGTAGCGGCTCGCCCAATGGTCGGGGGGCAGCGCGTCGTAATGAGCATGGGCAGACGCCAGCGTCGCGTTGAGGGCCTCGCCGTGTTCGCGGTTGATCGTCTGGATGGCTGCAATCAGGTCATCGAGCACCGGGCGATGTGCGAAGGGGGTATGGAGACACGAGTCGGGGAGACATCTCTCGAGGTTGGCCCGGCAGGTGGCGGCGAAATCATCGACGCATCGCGGACCGGCGTGGATGATGACACGATCGTGGCACCACTTGTCCACGGATTCCTCGGTGTACAGGCAGAGCCCCAGCGAGGCCGGATCGGGCTCGATGAGGTAGATCCACGGGGAATAGGTCAGGAAGAGCCGGTTCGACGAATCAAACACCCTTTTGAAGAGACAGCCGAAGTGATCGCCGGTGATGAGATACGGCGGGCAGGTCAACTGCTTGCCTTCGTTGGGGATCGCGATTTCCGCACTGAGCCGGCGAAGGTCGAGCAGGCCCGGCAGCCATCGGCCCTGGGCGGCGCCGTCTCGCTGCATGACCTGGAGATTGCCGTCCCGGCAGCGGTGAAGCTCCAGCCAGTCGGGGATGCTGCGGAAGGTGGATTCATGGACGGCCAGATGCGGATGACGACTTAGCAGCGTGCTGAGGTTTTTCTCGAAGCGATCGGTGAGCGTGGCCCACGAAACCTTGCTGCCGGGAATCTCGGTGAGGCGGGGCAGCAGCGACTGGAACTCGGGCATCTGCGAAAGAGGGCTGGTCGGATGGGTAATGATCTCGCGGGCGGCGTCGATGAGGCCGAGGGCGACGTACGACTTGCAGGCAAGCATGGCGGCGTGCAGGCCGGTCGGGCCTGATCCGACCAGCGGCAGGACGCCATTGACGACGGTGTAATAGTCGCCGCGTTCGAAGAGCTCGTCGTAGGTTTGTGCCGGCGGATTGGCGGGCGACTTTGCAGGCGAAACGGCGGTTTTCAGGGTTGCGGTCTGGGTCATCCGGCCTCCATGCCGATTGAGGAAATTCAGGGACTCGGCCCTTTCATATCTATCGGAGACGGCCTGCGGAGGTCGATACGTTTTGTGCCGGGGGAGACCCCTGTTTTCGCAGGTTTTCGAGGGCAAAGTGCCATGAGCGATTTGGAAAGAGAGCAGCCATTGGTCAGCATTGTCATCGCCACCTACAACCGGTGCGAGCACCTGAAGCGGTGCATTGCGCGGGTTCGCGGAAATGTGCGAATTGCGTATGAACTGGTTGTGGTCGGCGGCGGGGCGGGGGATGGGACGGAAGAGTGGCTTGAGGCTCAGCCGGACATACGATTCATCCGCGAGACACAGCGCGAGGGGGCGACGAAGGCCTACAACAAGGGCTTTCGGGCGGCGGCTGGCAAATATGTCATGTGGCTCAACGATGATTCGTACCCCCTGCCGGGTGCGCTGGAGGCGGCGGTTCGAATGATCGAGCGAGCCGACATGAAGGGCGTCGGCATGGTGGCGCTGTATCACAACGAGGATCGCAAGTGGAACAAGCTGGACACGATTGAGTATCACGGGGAGGCCTACAGCATCTACAACGTGCGCGGGACGCCGTATGCCAACTTCGGATTGCTGCGGCGGGACCTCCTGGAGCGGCTGGGGTATCTCGATGAGCGATATTACTTCTGCGGTTGGGACCCGGACCTGGCGCTGAAGGTGCAGCGCGAGGCGGGGCTGAGCGTGGTGGGCTGCCGGGAGGCGCTGGTCCATCACGAGGAGCTGATCGACGAGCGAAAGAGCGCGGACATGGGGCTGATCGAGGCGGACAACGCGAAACTCTTCGCGAAGTGGAAGCTGCCGGAGAAGTTTTCGTATCCCGATCCACGGCCGGCGTATCAGCGGCGCGTTCGGGAGCTGGCGGGGGTTTAACGGGCCGGGAAACGTCGAAACGTCGAAAAGTCGAAACGTCGAAACGTCGAAATGGTGAGCGGCGGTGAGTCTGCGCGGTTTCATTCCCGAGAACTCCGGTGTGATACGGCCGGCAGCGCTTAAAATCCAAGGTGACATTAGGTGACACAAGCCTCGCGGGAATTGTGCCAACTCTTGCGGCGGGCATGGGTTGGGGCGGGGCGCGATTTGGGGTGAAAATACAGAAAAATGGCGCAGAGATTCAAGGGTCAACGGGGCCAGGGTGAAGGCACGAAGCACGCGAGCGCGGGATGGGGAATTGGTCTGCATCTCAAGAAACACACTTGCTCCATGCTCGCGCCATTGAGCCCCCCGGCGATGGGACTGAAATCGGTCTGAAATCATGCGTTTGCGCATCGAGGACCGGCGGTGATGTCGCCGTAAATGCTTCTCCATAAACAAGTTAAGAAAATAAAAATCTTCGTGGCAGAGTCGGCAGCGCCGGGGGTACCTGTATTGAGCACCGTCGGAGGTTGCACTCCCGGGACACGGAACGGCCGCGGTCCCCGACATCCGGCGGGCTGGCGAACTGTGTGGTCTGCTCGTGCGCGAGCCTGACCACCACGGAGCGGAATCATGTCTAACACGACACGAGTTAATGATCGGTGTGGCTGCGCGCGGATCGTCCGCTGCGTGGTGGTTTTTGCTGCGCTAAGCTGGCTGTGCGAGGGGCGGGTCAGGGGCGACTTCACGTATCCCGACTTTGCGAGTGTCGCCGGGCTGACGCTCAACAACGATGCGGCGCAGTCGGGCAATGTGCTTCGGCTGGCGGCAAACACGGGCGACCAAAGCGGTAGCGCTTGGTACACAGCGACCAAAGCGCACGTCGCGGACGGCTTCGACACGACGTTTACTTTTCAACTTTCCGGCAGCGGGAGCTTCGGGGCGGATGGGTTCGCGTTCGTCGTTCAGGATGACAGCACGTCGGCGCTGGGCAACGGCGGAAGCGGTTTGGGCTATGAGGGCATTCCCCGGAGCATTGCGATCGAATTTGACACGTTCGGGTTCTTTCCCGAGAGCGACAATCACATCAGCGTGCAGACGAAGGGTAACCAGGGGAACTCCATCGAGGACGCCGACTCCCTTGGGTTGATTGCCGCACCGTTTGATCTGAACGACGAGCAGCCGCACACGGTTCTCATTCGCTATCGGCCCGGCGTGCTGATGGTGCACTTGGACGGGAGCGGCTCGCCGGCGCTGATCGTGTCGGTCGATCTTCAGAATATCAACGGCGACGACATTCTCGACGCCACCGGCGATGCGTGGGTGGGATTTACCGGCGCGACGGGCGGGGTGTCGCAGGATCACGACATTCTCGCATGGGACTTCGACGAGACGACGGACGCCCTGCCGACGGGTGCGTGCTGCACGGCCGCAGGATGCGTTGAACTGACCGCGCCGGCATGCGCGAGCCAGGGATTCTACGCGGGCGACGACACGCTGTGCGCGTTTGAGTCGTGCAACGGGGCATGCTGTACCGAGGGGAGCTGCGAGGACGACATCTACATCGGCGACTGCATCTCGGGAGGCGGGACGTTTCTGGGGGTCGCATCGGTGTGCGACTTCGATTCGTGCGAGGGGGCCTGCTGCGACGCATTCGGCGACTGCTATGTTACCGACGAATTCAACTGCACCAGCGGCGGCGGAATCTTCCACGGCGCGGGCAGCACCTGCACGCCGTTTCCCTGCGCGCTGCCTCCAAACGGCGCGTGCTGTATCGACAATGAATGTCTGATGATGGACGAGGCGGACTGCGCCAATAACAGCGGCACGTGGTACGGCATCGGCACGTCCTGCTTCGATGTGAACTGCTTCGATCCGCCGGGCCCGAGGGGCGCCTGTTGCCAGCCGGGCGGCTCGTGTGTCGATGATGTTACTCAGACGGCCTGCGAGCATTTCAACGGGACATACAATGGGGACGGAAGCTTGTGCGTGAATTCGGATTGCGCGGAGTCGTGCGATTGCGTGGGCGCGGCGATCGTTTCTGCCAATTCAATTTTTGCTGATACGACGATCGGCGAGGCGGTGTGCGACGGTGGGGCCTGCGCCAGTCCATCACCGGCGAAGATTTATTCCTATACGCCGACGGAGGGCGGCTGGACGCTGATCAACACCTGCAATGGGTCGGACTTCGACTCGGTGATATCCGTTCATTCGGGATGTCCGATGACGGCGGCGAACCAGATTGCATGCGACCTGAACTCGTGCGGGACGGATGCGCAGGTCTATTTTTGCGCGGTTGCCGGGCAGACATATTATGTTCGCGTCGGCGGCGAGGGCGGGTCGTCGGGCAATTACGATCTGCTCGTGCTGCACTTCCCCGGCGACATTTATGAGGGTCCGTTCCAGAACCCAGGCAACGGACACTGGTATTACCACACGAATCCGGGACCGTGGACAGGGCTTGAGGCGCTGGCGATCTCCAAGGGCGGCCATCTGGCGACGGTGAATGACGCCGCGGAGAACGCGTGGCTGCTGGCGACGTTTACGGTCAATGATATTGCGATGGCGATTGGTCTTAACGATGCCGCCGTTGAGGGGACGTTTGAGTGGGCGAGCGGCGAACCGGTGACGTACACGAACTGGCAGGCGGGCCAGCCGGACAATCTTGGAGAGCAGGACTACGCGATCATCAACGGCGCGGGCGAGTGGGAGGACCACACGGACTGCAATGCCGGGTCGTATCGTGGCGTGATCGAAGTCGAGACGGTGCCGCTGCCGGGTGTCGTTGCGGGGCCGATTCGGAATCCCGGGAATTGTCACGACTACTACTTCACCGAGCCGGGGACGTGGATCGAGCAGCAGCTCAAGGCTGAAGCGCTGGGCGGCGATCTGGTGACGATCGACGACTCGGCGGAGAACGAATGGGTTCGAACGAACTTCGCGAACTACAACAAGCAGCAGCAGGCGATCTGGATCGGGCTGTCGGACTTCGCCAGCGAGAACACGTTCGTCTGGGCGGATGGAAGCCCGGTCGGGTATACGAACTGGAGCGCCGGTGAGCCGAACAATCTGGGCAATGAAGATTATGTGACGATGAGTGACGCCCTAACGGGAGAGTGGAATGACGCTCGTGGCGGGATTCACCTGAGAGGCGTCATTGAGATTCCGACGGAGCATTGTCCGTGCCAGTGCCAGCTTGGTGACATGAACTGCGATGATACCGTCACGACGGCGGACATACCTGATTTCGTCCAGGCGGTTTTGCAGAGCGGCGGCTTTGCGGGCTGCGACATTGACCTGGCCGACATGAACGGGGACACGCTGATCAACGGACAGGATACGCAGGATTTCGTGGACGAGCTGCTCGGGCTTTAGAGACGGGCGGTGGTGAGTTTGGATGAGTGAAGTAGGTACTCTCGGGTCAATCGTGCCTCCGGGCCGCCGGTTGCGGTGGATGTCGTGCTGTCGCAGCCGGTGCCTGGGAGGCCGTTTTTGGTGAGGGCGATGGTTCATGCGGCGTACAAGTGTCGCGGGCGGGTTGTAACTTTCGGGTACTTCGGGGCATCTGATGAGGAGGCCCTGTGGTTCGGCGAGATTACGGGCCCTAGACTATGTTGTGCGTCGCGAGCCGAACGCCGGTCAGCGATGCCGAAATGGAGAGACCATGAGACTCGTTACCTGCTTGACCGCTTCGACTCTTATGATGGGACTTTGGACACTCGGCTGCGCGGGCGACGGCGCAGCGAAATCAGGGCCGCCCACGATGTCGACTGTGCCGACGGGCGCGGATGATTCGACGTCGGGCGGTGCACCAGCGGGAAGGACCTCGGCCGATCAGAACGGCAAGCGGATCGGCGGGACAGAAAGTGATGCGAAAGGAACTGCGAAGATGAGCACTCAATTTGCGACGTTTGGCGCGGGCTGTTTCTGGGGTGTGGAGGCCGCGTTTCGAGAGGTGGAAGGCGTTACGGCGACGGAGGTCGGTTACTCGGGCGGGGCGATGAAGGACCCGACGTACAAGGATGTTTGCACGGACAGCACCGGACATGCGGAGGTCGTGCGCGTGGAGTTCGATCCCGCGAAGGTCTCTTATGACGATCTGCTGGAGGTGTTCTGGAAGAATCACGATCCGACGCAGGTCAATCGGCAGGGGCCGGACTTCGGGTCTCAGTATCGATCGGCGATCTTTTTTCACTCGCCGGAGCAGGAGCGCAATGCGAAGGCAAGCAAGGAAGCGCTGGGCAAGAGCGGACGCTTCAGCCGGCCGATCGCGACGGAAATCGTGAGTGCCGGGCCGTTTTACCGTGCCGAGGACTATCACCAGCAGTATCTGGAGAAGCGCGGTCTAAGGTCCTGTCACAAATAGAGTTCTCGGCAGCAAGTTAATGAGTTTTCAGGCCCCGTCGGAATCGGCGGGGCCTTTTTGTTGACTAACGAATCTGCTCACAGGTGGGTCTAGCGGCTACGCTCCCGAGACGGACCGGGGGTGTCCATTGGGATTTGCGGCAACAGAGACCTGATATGTGAGAGTGTCCACCATGACATATTTGAGTTCGCGTTCGACCTGTACGGTGCTGGCGATGGGTTTGGTTATTTCGGCAGGGTCCGCGCCGGCGACTGCCAAGGAGAAACAGCTCGTCACGATCTCATACGTCGTGGCGCCGGTTCGGCCGTTGCCGGAGAATATCAAGGCGGTGGCGGTGATCGACTCGGGCGTGGACAGCGATGAGGAGAGCGGTGACGCCCGGGAGCGGAAGTGGTCGATGATCGCGGCCGACCTGACCGAGGCGATGCTGCAGAGCGCGGAGGCGGAGCGGGGCTCGGGGCTGAAGGTCGTGCAGCGGCGAGCGACGAAGCAGATTCTCGCGGAGCAGGACCTGCAACTGGTGGGGATTGTCGAGGGCGATGCGGTGGCCCGGGCGGGGAAGTTGCTGTCGGTCGATGGGCTCATCATGAGCCGGATCAACATTCACATCGCGGTGAAGAAGAGTTCGCGGTCGGAGATTGACTGGCTCGGCGTGCTGGGAGGCGGGGGTCAGCGACCTCCGCGCGATCCGCGCATTCGACGGCGGCCCGAGGGGCCGCGGAATCCCTACGGCTTCGGGCCGGGGCGGGGCGGACCGGGTGGATTCGACCTGCCCAAGCGGCAAATCGAGGAGATCAGCCGGCACCTGACGCTTCAGTGTTCGTTTTCGCTGGTGGATGCGGTGACGGGCGAGGCGGTGGTTCGATTTGCGCCGCCGGTCATACAGAAGACGGACAAGGCCAAGCCGGATTTTCTATTCGGTCAGTGCATTGACGAGGCGGATCTGGACCCGGTGGATCACTTCATCGGCGAGTTGATCGAGCGGGCGGCGCGGGAATTTGTGGGGCAAATGGCGCCGGTTCGCGTGGAGAGTACTTATCAGGTGATCGGGCGGGGCAAGGAAGGGGAGCGAGCGGTTCGGGCGCTGCGCGCGGATGATTTCGCCACTGCACTGAGGGAGTTTCAAGCGGCGCATCAGGACGATCCGGAGGAGCACGACACCGTGTTTGCGATGGGGATCACGTGCGAACTGCTTGGCGAGTTCGACCGGGCCCTGGGGTATTACCGACAGGCGGCGGCGATGGAGGACGTGGACGAGGATGAATTGGCCGTGTATCTGGCCGCCAAGGATCGCCTGACCGCCGACATGGAGCGCATCGTTCGCATCAAGCGAGAACCCGCGGAGAAGTGATTCGGCGATACGCTGTCGCGGCGGGTCCGAGGCGATACAATCCCCGGACTGATGCGAGGAAGCAGCGTCGGCGGATGTCCCAGCGGGTTGGAGCGATGCATGAGCAGCACGGATATTGAGCTACGAGACGTTTCCAAGGTTTATCACAAGGATCGGATAGAGATTCCCGTACTCGACGGGCTGGACCTGACGATTGAGCCGGGTCAGTTCGTGGCGATGATGGGGCCGTCCGGCTCGGGCAAGTCAACGCTTCTGCATTTGATTGGCGGATTGGATTCTCCGACGAGCGGCACCGTGCGCGTGGGTGAAGCACGTCTTGAGTCGATGAGCGAGCGCGAGCGGACGTCGTGGCGCAGTCGGCACGTCGGATTTATTTTTCAGATGTACCACCTCGTGCCTGTGCTCACGGCGGCGCAAAATGTGGAGCTTCCCCTGCTGCTCTTCAAGATGTCTTCGAGCGAGCGGAAGGAGCGCGTCAAGACGGCGCTGGAGATCGTCGGTCTGGGGGATCGGATGGATCACCGGCCGAATCAGCTATCGGGCGGCCAGGAGCAGCGCGTGGCGATCGCCCGATCGATCGTGACCGATCCGGATGCGATCCTTGCAGACGAGCCGACGGGCGATCTGGATTCGAAGACGTCTGAAGAGATTCTGGAACTACTCAATCTGCTCAATACGGAATTCGGCAAGACCATTTTGATGGTGACGCACGATCCGCGTGCGGCGGCCCATGCCGCGAGAATTCTGCATCTGGAGAAGGGCGAACTGGAGCGGGACGAGATGAACAGTGCCCGATTCACGCCGGCGGCGTCCTGAGAGCGGGTTGTTTCACATCGATAAGCGGGGCACTGGAAACCGGCGATGACGATCACCTATGTCTTGATGCAAAACCTGCGACGGAATCTGCTGCGAACATCGCTGACGGTGATCGCGTTCGCACTGCCGATGGCGGTCTTCGTCGCGGCGATTTCGTTTGTGGTGACACTGGCGGAGCTGGCGGCGCACAACGAGCAGGAGCTGCGGCTGGGCGTTCATCACAAGACGACGCTGACCAACGGGCTGCCTGAGGGGCACCGTCGAAAGATCGAAGGATTGGACCCGAATCGGGAGCGGCTGGTCGCGGTGTGCGGGATGAAGTGGTTCGGCGGTCGCGTGCCAAATTCGCAGAACACGCTGACGAGTCTCGCGGCCGATCCGGACACGTTTCCGCTGGTTTATAGCGACACGTCGATGCAGCCGGACGAGATCGAGGCGTGGAACAAGGACCGGCAGGCGTGCGTGGTGGGCACGACGCCGGCGCAGACTTACGACTGGAAGGTCGGCGACCGTTTGACGCTGGAGAGCACGGTGCCGCCGTATCTGTCGCTCGAGTTTCACATCGTCAAGATCATTACCAACAAGGAGCGGGCGAATTTCTTCTGGTTCCGGCGGGACTATCTCACGGAGTCGCTGGAATCGGCCGGGGCGAACGACGCGCGATGCAACATTTTCTGGGTGAAGTGCCGCAGCACCGAGGGCTTGCGGAGTCTTCAGCGGGACATCGACGAGATGTTCGCCAACACGCCGGACTCCACGAAGTCGGAAGATGAGAACGCCTTCGCGGCCAACTTCACGCAGGCGGCGGGGAACATCCCGGGATTGATGCAGGCGATGGCGATCGTGGTGGTGATCATCATCGGGCTGGTCGCGGGCAACACGATGATGATGAGCTTTCGCGAGCGGATGCGCGAGCTGGCGGTGTTCAAGGCGATCGGCTTTCAATCCGGGCGCATCTTTTTCATCGTGATTTCGGAGAGCATCCTTCTGGCGCTGATCGGCTCGCTGCTCGGCGTTCTGCCGATGTGGGGGATTTTGAGCATGCTTCCGATCGCCCGGCTGGTCAACTTCGGCCCCATCAGCGGATTCGCGGTATCACCGATCGCCGTGGTGGGCTCGATTTGTATTGCCCTGTTGGTCGGCGTGGCGTCGGGGATGTGGCCTGCGTATCGGGCGATGCGGCTTCGGACGACGGACGCGCTGCGGCGCGTGGCCTAGGAAGGCGAGGTTTTTTTCGGGATGGCGATGCCGATTACGTATTACTGGCGCAGCCTATTTGTGCGGAAGGCGACGACGTTGATGACCGTGCTGGTCATTACGGCGGTGGTCGCCGTGTTCGCATACATGATGGGCTTTGCCGATGCCCTCGGTCATTCTCTCTCAGTGGCCAGTGACGACTCCAAGTTAATCGTGATCAAGGGCGGTGCAACGGCGGAGAGCAACAGCGCGATACCGATCGCTGATTTCAACAAGCTGAGCCAGCTCACCGACGTGGCGCGCGATCCGGAAACGGGGCAGGTGCTGGTGAGCCCCGAGATGCTGGTGCAGGTTTCGCTTCCGCGGGTACGGGATGAAGGGCGGACGAATGCGAACGTGGCGGTGCGCGGCGTGACGATGGATGCGTTCAAGGTGCATCAGAATGTGCGTCCGGACGGGGCGATGTTTTCAACGGCCGAGCGAGAAGTCATCGTCGGGCAGGCGGCGGCGAAGCAATTCGGCGGCCTGAAGATCGGGGATACGCTGAATCTCGGCTTTGCGAATGACAAGACGTACAAGGTGGTGGGTTATTTCACGGCGGACGGCGGGCCGATGGAGAGCGAGATCTGGGGCTATCTCCCGTCGCTGATGAACTCATACAATCGCACGATGTATTCCTCGGCCAACCTGCGGCTGGCGGATGGGGCGGATGCGACGAAGGTGGTCGAGCAGATCGAAGGACCGGCGATTCAACTGACTGGGCAGACGGAGACGGACTACTGGTACGCGCAGTCGCGGCTGATGCGCGTGTATTTGGGGATTGCCAACGTGCTGGTGGTCATCATGTCGATCGCGGCGATCTTCTCGGTGGCCAACACGATGTTCTCGGTGGTCGCGGGGCGAAGCCGGGAGCTTGCGATGCTGCGGACGATCGGTTTTTCAGGCGGTCAGATTCTGATGGGGCTGGTGATCGAATCGGTGATGCTCTCGTCGATCGGGGGCGTTCTCGGCTGCCTGGGTTGCTGGGCGTGGCTATCCTTTGTCGGGAACACCAAGGACATGTTCGGGGCGACGTCGTTCACGACCATGGCGTTTGAGATCAATATGTCGCCGCGGCAGGTTCTTGAGGCGCTGGCGCTGGTCTGCGGCGTCGGGGTCATCGGGGCGCTGGTGCCGGCGATTCGGGCGTCGCGCATGCAGGTCGTGACGGCGCTGCGCGAGGCGTAATGGGGAAGCGGGAAATGCGCCGAGTGGCGACGGGAATGCCTTGATCCTCCGACTGATTTATCTCTATCGCAATCTGACGCGCAATCTGGTGCGGACTCTGCTGACATGTCTGGCGGTGGCGCTGCCGATCACCATTTACGTCCTGACGACCGCCGTGGTCGACGGGTTTGACGCGTTTCTGGACAACTCGGCCAAGCAGCTTCGACTCGCCGTGACGCAGAAGACGTCGATCACGAATCCGCTGCCGGAAGGTCACCGGCGAAAGATCGAGACGCTCGACCCGACGAAGAAGCGACTGATCGCGGTGTGCGGGCTCCGTTATATCGGCGGTCAGCGGGAAGACGACCCGACGCCACTCTCGACGCTGGCGGTGGATGCGGACACGTTCGCGGTCGCGTTTCCCGAACACAAGCTGACACCGGCGGAGATCGATGCGTGGAATAAGGATCGGCAGGCGCTGATGGTGGGGCGCGGAACGGCGCGGGACATGGGCTGGAAGGTGGGGGACCGGGTGACGATTCTCCCGTCGCTTCCGCCGTACGAGCCGATGGAGTTTCACATCGTCTCGACGCTGCCGAAGGCGGAGGACTTCGTGACGAACTGGTGCCGCCGGGACTATCTCGAAGAGGAACTGAAGAAGCTGCAGGCGCCCGAGGGGCAGGTCACGTTCTACTTCGTCAAGTGCGCGTCGAAGGCGGACCTGGACCACTATCGGGCGGAGATCGACAAGCTGTTCGCCGGATCGCTGGACGAGACCAAGACGCAGGATGAAAAGACGTTCATGAACGAGTTCATCACGCAGCAGTTCGACCTGCCGAGAAACCTGACGATCCTCGCGGCGATGACGGTCTTTGTGGCGATCATGGCGGCGGCGAACACGATGAGCATGAACTTTCGAGACCGGACAAACGAGGTGGCGACGCTGAAGTCGCTGGGCTTCGGGTCGTGGTTCACGTTTGCGCTGGTGCAGACGGAGAGCCTGATGCTTTGCACGGTCGGCGGGTTCGTCGGTGCGATCGGCCCGTACGTTGCTTTTACCTATACGCCGCTTCGCAATCTGACGGTGCCGCTGATTCAGACGATCGAGATAGTCCCGTTCACGTGCGTGAAGGCGATGGTGATTGCGCTGGGGATCGGCATTATCGCGGCGATGTGGCCGAGCTGGCTGGCGATCCGAATGCACGTGGTGACGGCGCTGCGCGAGGTGGGATAGCGCGTCTAGCGAACGGTTGAGAGAGTTTGGAGGAGTTCGTGGCATTGCCGCTGAGCTATAACTGGCGAAATCTCTTCGTGAGAAAGCTGAGCACGGCGCTGACCTTCACGGTCGTGGGCGTGATCGTCGCCGTTTTGTGCATTCTGCTTTCCTTCGCGGCGGGGATACGCGTTTCGCTGCGCTCCAGCGGCTCGCCGCTTAACGTGATGGTTCTGAAGACCGGAGCGACGGCGGAGAGCACGAGCATCATCACTCCCGAGGAGGCGAATCGGCTCGTCCAGACGCCGGGCATCGCGCAGGACGACCGCGGACAGATGCTCATCAGTCAAGAACTCTGCGCCCAGACGTCGATACCGCGAAAAGGGCCCGAGGGGAATCCGGCGAACGTCGCGGTTCGCGGGGTGGACGACGCGGCGTACGCGATTCATCCTGAAGTGAAGATTGTCGAAGGTCGCGGATACGAGCCAGGGGCGCTGGAAGTGATCGTCGGCAGGCAGGCGCAGGATCGGTATCGCGATCTGCACGTCGGGGGGCAGGTGCAATTGGGCCGGGCGGCGAATCGGACTTATACCGTGGTCGGCGTGTTTGAGGCGGGCGGCGGGGCATTCGAAAGCGAGATCTGGGGATCGCGCCCGACGATCATGGATTCGTACAACCGGCGGTTTATCTCGAGCGCGGTTCTCCGGTTGGCCGATGCATCGAATGCCGACGCGGCGATCAAGTATCTCAAGGGGCCGGCGGTTCGGCTGAATGCAAAGCTGGAGACGGACTACTACGAAGACCTGTCATCGAAGACGCAGCAGATCGTCGCGCTGACCAGCATGTTGATCGGCATCATGGCGATCGGCGCGGTCTTCGCGGTGGCGAACACGATGTACGCCTCGGTCGATAGTCGCCGGCGCGAGATCGCGATGCTGCGGACGATCGGATTCACGCGGACGTCGATTATCACTTCGTTTCTATTGGAGTCGATTCTGATCTGCCTGTTTGCCTGCGCGACGGGCGTGGCCGCCGGTTCGCTGGTGGATGGTTCCCGGCAGGACTTCTTATCGGACAGCACGTGGACCGTTCTGGCCTATGAACTGCGCCTGACGCCTGATGTCATTCTCTCCGCGCTGGGCGTGGCGATGGCCGTCGGGCTGATCGGCGGTCTTGCTCCGGCTTTGAAGGCTTCTCGGATTGGGATCATTGAGGCCCTGCGAAAGGCCTGAGCTTGGGCTAGAATCGGCTACACGTGGCAACAAGACCTGACATCCGATCGCAGCTTCGCACGCTGAGCATCCCCAAGGACCAGCGGCCGACGCGCCCCGCGGTGAAGTCGCCCGGCGCGGTGCGGCTGGGGAAGCCCGTGGGCATTCTGATTGTGCTTGTGGCGCTGACGGGTGGGGCATATTGGGCCATGCAGCAGGTTCAGTCGATGGGCACGGCGACCGCTGATGCGTCGCAAGTGCGGCTGATCACGGTCACGGCGCGGGATTCGTCGCAACCGCTGCCGGTTTACACGGCGACCGGCAAGATCGTTTCCGATCACAAGGTGCTGGTGAATACCAAGGTGTCCGGTCAGATTGTCGATCTGCGATTTGAGCAGGGCGACGACGTGAAGGACGGCCAGGTGCTGGCGAGGATCGAGGACGTCCTCTACAAGGCCCGCCGCGATCAGGCAGCGGCCGACCTGGAGAAAGCACGGGCAAGCCTGGCATTTCAAAAAATCAATTTCGATCGTGTTAAGCGGCTGTTTGAGGCGAAGAACGCCCCGGACATCGAGTTTGCCGATGCACGGCGTGCGCTGGATGAGGCGGAAGCGCAGGTCGCGGCGGATGCGGCGGAGCTTGAGTTCGCCCAGAAGGCGCTGACGGACTGCGACGTGCTGGCGCCGATTTCCGGCGTCATTCTGGAGCGAAACGTGGAGATCGGCGACTTCGTCGCGGCCGAGGGCGGGCGCGGGGCCATCGCCAACGCCCAGCTTTGCACGATCGCCGACATGACGAAGGTGCGCGTCGAGGTGGACATCAGCGAGCTGGACGTCGCCCGAATTCATAAGGACATGGCATGCGCAATCACGCCGGATGCCTATAAGGATCGTCGCTACGACGGCCATGTGATGTGGCTGGACCCGGGGGCGAATTATTCCAAGGCGACGGTGCAGGCGAAGGTCCGGGTGAAGAATCCGGATGAGTTTCTGCGGGTGGAGGGTTCGGCGCAGGTTTCGTTCCTCGCGGACGAGTCGACCGGCGCATCTTCAGAAGCCGAGTCTTCCACAATCTGGATTCCGTCGACCGCCTGTGCGAAGGGCGAGGGCGACACGGCAAAGGTGTTTGTGGCCGGCGACGGGCGCATTCAGGCAACGTCGATCAAGCTTGGGAGACAAGTCGGAAGTCAGGTCGAGGTCGTGAGCGGTCTGACCGTCGGGCAGCGGATTGTTGCCGATGGTCTGGAGAAGCTCACCGACGGGCAGCGCATCGGGTCGTAGTTAACCATTCAGCAAATCGTCCACGAACGCCGCGGTGTCCAGTTCCAGGGAACCGGTCTCATAGTCTGCGCAGGCGGGCTCGTCTTCAGGCAGCGGCGCGCCGAGCTTGGCGCGAACGAAGCCGGCGATGTCGTCGGCGTTGAGCGATTCATCCTGATTCACATCTCCGAGCATCAGGCACGCTGGAACGGCAATGGTGTAGATGCCGCGGCCGTGGGTGGCGGCGAGGAGCGTCTCGGTGTCGTGCATGAAGGTGACTTCGTCGACGCTGACGTTGGCGGGGCCCTTGTCGGTCGTGGACCACGTGGCTCCGCCGTCCTCCGAGGCGAAAATGCCGACTTCGGTACCGACATAGAGCCAGTTGGGTTTGCGGGGGTGGCGGGCGATGCCACGGATGGGGGCGTTGGGCAGGCCGGTGGCGCCGGCGCCGGTGGCGTCCGTCCAGTTGGCGCCGCCGTTGACCGTCTTCATGAGATTGTCCGCGGCGAAACCACCGAGGCAGACGTAGGCGGTGTTGTGGTCGTCGGGGTCGATGAGGATGCGCGTGATGTAGCGATTGGGCAGGGGGTTCACGCCTGAATTATTGTCAACAGGGGACCATGTCGGTGACGCGGCGGTACCGTTGGCTGTGCGGTGCACCTCGCCGTTGTTCTGGCCGACCCAAATGTTGTTCGAATCTCCGGGGGCCACAGCAATGGCACTGATATAGTCCGTGCCCGCCGGTCGGATTTGCTGCCATGTGAGGAAGATTGGGTTGGCTCTGGCATTGGGGCAGCGCCACAGGCGCGAGCCGCCGGCGAGGAGGCGCGCCGGGTTGTTGGGGTCGAGGATGAATGGGGCGATGAAATTAGCGGCTGTTCCGGCGTCGGCGAGACCGTTGATGATGTAGCCCGCGGAGACGCCGCCGTCGCTCGAGCGGTGAATCTGCAGTGCGATGTATTCTCCGTAGCAATAGTTGGGATTCGACCAATCGATCGCACAGAAGCCGCCGTCGCCGCCGAATGGGAGGTTGGCGAGATCGGAGCCCGGCTCAAGGCGAAGGGTGCCGTTGTCCTGTGTGCCGCCGATGATCCGCCCGGTGCCGCCGTCTCCGGCCGCGCCGTAGAACTGGGTGGCGCGGTATTCGCTGTCGAGGTTGGTCCAGCCGCCGGCGGTCGAGGCGGTGTAGATGTTGTCAGTTCTCCATACGCCGCCGTCTGTGCAGATGTAGACCCGCCGATTGGTGACGCCGTCAAAGCCCGGGTCGCTGACGATCGCGTGCAGGTCCGGGTGCGGCTGGGAAGTCATGATGTATCCGTCGCTGATCTGCGAGAAGCTGACGCCGCCGTCGGTGCTCCTTTGGAGGTGATATCCGCCGGTGACAAGAAAGTTCGGATTGGTCGGGTCCACCCAGAGCGGATTGGTGTACCAACTGACGCCGGTGGTTTGGCCGCCCGTTTGGAGCGCATAGCTCTGACCGCCGTCGGTCGACTTCCAGATTTTTCCGCCGTCGGCGGCGCTGGAGGCGTAAACAGTGCTCGTCTGACTCGGCGCATAAGCCAGTTCAATGCGCGAGCCAAAGCCGTTGACGTGATTGAGCCCGCCCGCGGTGGTCCACGTGAAACCCCCATTGACCGAATAAACAGCGCGGTGATACCAGTCGGAGTCGTAGTCGATGACGTGGCCGACGGCCTTGCTGCCGTCGCTGGGATCGAAGGCGACGTAGAAGGAGCCCTGGGCTCCGAGCCGCGCCTGCCATGAGAAGCCGGCGTTGGTTGAGCGGTAGATGCCGCCGTATCGCTTGGAGGCGAGAACGACGTTGCTGTTGGTCGGTGAGACGGCGATTCGGCAGACATTGTCCCAGCCGGATGTTGAGGCGAGCTGCGCCCAGGTCTCGCCGCCGTCGACGGACTTGTAGATGCCGGCGCCGCCGATGGCGTCTCCATTGAAGAATCCTTCACCGGTGCCCGCGTAAATCACGAGCGGATTGCTGGGGTCGATGGCCAGACAGCAGA
The DNA here is from genome assembly GCA_964498115.1 of uncultured Planctomycetaceae bacterium. Taxonomy (GTDB): domain Bacteria; phylum Planctomycetota; class Phycisphaerae; order UBA1845; family UTPLA1; genus UTPLA1. The sequence goes on from CAZCGF010000028.1 coordinate 18,642, forward strand.
TGGCGAGGCTGGGGAACTCGTCGTTGATCGGGGTCCAGCTTGCGCCGCCGGTGGTGCTTTTCCAGATGCCGCCGCTGACAGCGCCGGCGATGAGTCGATTCGGGTCGGCGGCATCGATCAGGATCGAGCGGCTGCGACCGCCGACGTTGCGCGGGCCGCGTTCGACCCAGTTGACGGAATCGATGCCGGCGAAACGCGCGCCGCCGCGCGGCTGGGCCAGCGCGATATTGGCCAATCTCTGTCCGACGGCCCGGCGCAGGGCGCCCTCGGGAATCTTCCCGTCCTCGTTCGTCCAGGTCTTCCGGCGCCAGCGCATGGCCTCGTGCGGGTTCGTCGCCTTGGTCAGTTGAAGATTGGACGTGCCGGGATTGCCGTTGAGGTCGACAACCGGACTTGTTTTGGACGTCGATGGCGAACCGGGTGCAGCGCAGCCGCAAACGGCGAAGCCGACCATCGCGGCGGTCGTCACGAAAAACGGGATGCGTAACAGGTATCGAAAGCTCACGGACTTCCCTCCATTGTCAGTCATCATGATAGCAGAATTCTTCAGCGGGAATCAGCGAGTGCCACTATTCGTGGTAACAGGGAAATCGGACAATCGCGTCGAACAGACGCGGCCTGTCAACTTCGGACGGAGCGGAAATAGTCGATCGTGCGGGCAAAACCTTCGCGCCAGGGCGTCGTGGGACCCCAGCCGAGCAATTCACGAGCTCGAGATAAATCCGGACGGCGTCGCTCCGGATCGTTGACGGGGCGCTGGGTGAGAATCATCTGGCTCTTGGAACCGGTCATCTCGATGACCGCGCGAGCTGCCTGCTCGACGGTGATCTCCTCGTCGTTGCCGATGTTGATCGGCTCGTGGCAGTCGCTGTCGGCGGTTCGCAGGATGGCCTCGACGAGATCATCGACATAGCAGAATGACCGCGTCTGGGAGCCGTCGCCGTGCAGGGTCAGCGGTTGGCCGTCCAGGGCCTGGTTGATAAAATTCGGCAGGGCGCGGCCGTCGTTGCTGCGCATCCGCGGGCCGTAGGTGTTGAAGATTCTCACCATCCGCGTCGAGACCGAGCGGAGGCGGTGATAGGTCATGGTCATGGCCTCGGCGAACCGCTTGCCCTCGTCATAAGGGGCACGCGGACCGATGGAGCTGACGTTGCCGCGATAGGTTTCCTTTTGCGGATGCTCGAGCGGGTCGCCGTAGCATTCGCTGGTCGAAGCCTGGAGAAACAGACTGTGCTTTTCGAGGGAGAGGTCCAGCAGGTTCTTCACGCCGACACTGCAGGTGAGCATGATCTCGACGGCCTTCTCGTGGAAGTCGACCGGCGAGGCGGGGCAGGCAAGGTTGAAAACGCGATCGACCGGACCATCCATCCGAAGCGGCGCGCAGATGTCCTGCCGGATGTAGGTGAAGCCCTTTATCCGTGCGAGGTCGTCCGCATTCCTTTCGCTCCCGGTGACAAGGTTGTCGATGCCGACAACCTCGTGGCCGGCGTCGAGCAGGCGGCGACAAAGGTGATATCCAATAAATCCGGCGGCGCCGGCAACGATGATTCGCATGAAACTACACGTCTCTTGTTTTTTCCCCGCCGCGGCAGGCCGGCCGCCCGCTACTTGGAGAGTAATTCTATCCGTTGGCGGACATTGCCGATGCGGGCAACGCGCAAGCCAAAATGCTCGCCGACTTTCACGGCGACGCCGCTGCCGATCTGTGCCTTACCAATCATGAGGTCCAATTCATCCTCGACGGTTCGATCGAAATCCAGGATGGTGCCGGGCCTGATCCTCAGGATGTCGCTCGTGAGCATGGAGCGCTCGGCGAGACGCACATTGAGCACCACTTTGAGGCCGAGAATACGCTGAAGGCGACTGTTCGGCGAGACGGGCGACTTTTGAGCAGGGGACGGTTCCGCCTTTTTCTGTGATGGGCCGGAGGCGGGGGTATGCGGCTTGTTCTGCACGTCACGCCTCTCCAGCCGAGCAACGTCGCCCGAGAGGGTGCTGACCGCCGAGGTGGCATCCATCAAGACGGCGTCGATCTCATCCTGGGTGAACATGCGGAGCAGTCGGCCTCGCGGTTGTAATGTCTTTCGAGAGGCTAGTTTAGAGCGAGCGGACGCACGGGGATCATTAGGATTTATCGACTCTGGAGGAGGCAAACTTGAGGCGGGCAG
>CAZCGF010000028.1:20909-28503 GCA_964498115.1 uncultured Planctomycetaceae bacterium
AAGACGGACTTGATGGCCATGGTTTCGGCGACGTCGCCGAGCGGCGTGCCGGTTCCGTGGGCGTTGACGTAGTCCACTTGGTCGGCGGACAACTGGGCGTCCTTCAGAGCGTAGGTCATTGCGGCCGCGCCGCCGCGACCGAGCTCGTCGGGCTGGGTGATGTGGTTCGCATCGGCGCTCATGCCGTAGCCGAGCATCTCGGCGTAGATCCGCGCGCCGCGCTTCTTCGCGTGTTCCAACTCTTCAAAGATGAACATGCCGGCGCCTTCGCCCATGACGAAACCGTCGCGGTCGCGATCGAAGGGGCGCGACGCCTTTGCGGGGGCATCGTTGCGCTCGGAGAGGGCCTTCATCGAAGCGAAGGCGGAGAGGCCCAAGGGCGTCAGGGCGGCTTCGGCGCCGCCGGTGACCATGATGTCGGCATCGTTGCGCCGAATCGCATGAAGGGCGTCGCCGATGGCATTGGTCGCCGAGGCGCAGGCCGTGGCGACCGCGGTGTTGGGCCCCTTGGCGCCCAACATGATCGAAATGCTTCCACTCGCCGCGTTGACCATGAGCTTGGGAATCGTGAAGGCGGAGACCTTTGAGGGGCCTTTCTCGATGAGGCGCAGGTGTTGCTCTTCGATTTCCTGGAGGCCGCCGATACCGGAGCCGGTGATGACGCCGAATCGGGCCGGGTCGATCTTGTCCTTCTCGAGACCGCAGTCGGCGAAGGCGGACCGAGCCGCGACAACCGCCAACTGGGTGAAGCGGTCCATCCGCTTGATGTCCTTGCGGTCGAGATGAGCTTCGGGTTGAAACTCGCGACACTCGCCGCCGAAGCGGACGTCAAACCCTTCGACAGGAAAGCGCTGAATGGGGCCGACGCCGCTTTCTCCGGCGAGCAGACGCTCCCAAAAGCCATCGACGGTGATTCCCAAAGGCGAAACCACCCCCATTCCCGTAATGACGATGCGACGTCGAGACATTCAAAGCGTCCTCAAAGAGCCGGGCCGATGGACGGCTCACGGCATGGGGGAGCTACTCCTTCTTCTGGCCCTGAGCCTTACCGATGTACTCGACGGCGTGGCCGACGGTCTGAATCTTTTCGGCCTCTTCGTCGGGGATGGAAAGCTCGAACTCGTCCTCGAATTCCATGACGAGTTCCACGGTGTCGAGCGAATCGGCATTCAGATCGTTTACGAAGGACGTATCCATCGTGATCTCGGACTTCTCCACGCCCATCTGCTCACTAACGATCTTAATGACCTTCTCTTTGATCTCTTCGCTGGTTGCCGCCACCACATGATTCTCCTGTCTAACATGCCCGGCATCTGGGTGCCGCGGCTGATCCAAACTCACACACTCGCAAGGTCGAAATCGGCCCCGAGAAAAGCGGGGTAACCGACCGACGAAAAGGGTCACATATGCAGGCCGCCATCGACAACCAGAACCTGGCCGGTGATGTAGCCTGAGGCGGAGGAGGCGAGGAAAGCAATCGCCGCGGCGACCTCCTCGGGCTCGCCGAACCGTTGCAACGGAATCAGCGGGCGGACCTGCTCTCGCACCTTCTCCGAAAGGACGTTTGTCATGTCGGTCTTGATGAAGCCGGGCGCGACGGCGTTACAGGTCACGCCCCGGCGGGAAAGCTCCTTGGCAACGGACTTGGTCAGGCCGATGACGCCGGCCTTGCTGGCCGCGTAATTCGACTGGCCGGGATTACCCATGATGCCGGAGATGCTCGTCAGGTTGACGATGCGTCCCCATCTGGCACGGACCATATGTTTTGCGACGGCGCGCGTCAACTGAAAGACGCTGCGCAGATTCGTGGCGATGACGTCATCGAACTGCTCGTCGGACATGTTCATGATGAGGCCGTCGCGCGTGATGCCGGCGTTGTTGACGAGAATATCGACCCGGCCGAACTCGGTCGCCAGATCGTCAACCCACTTCTCGGTCTTGGCGCTCTCGGTCACGTCGAACGGGCGCGTCACGATCTTGCCCAGGCAACGTTGATCGGCGGCTTCGGCGGAAAGGGTGCCGAGCTTCTCGGGGTTTCGAGCGCAGGCGATGACGGTTGCCCCCTGGCGCGCCAAGGCCAGGCTCGTGGCACGGCCGATCCCGCGAGAACCGCCCGTTACGATTGCAACTCGGTCAACCAAGTCCGCCATACAGTCGCTGCATCCTTCCGCCATCGGGCTTCAAACCGGAAGCCGGGTGGTGAACCTGTCGTTTAACTAAACCGTCGCTCCGGTGAGCGCGGCCGCCGTGGAGTAATTCACGGCTTTCACGGTCCGGTTGATCTTCCTCATCAAGCCGGTCAGGACTCTGCCTGGGCCGACTTCGGCAAAGCGGTCATAACCTTCGGCGATCAGTCTCTCAATAGAGGCCTGCCACCGGATGGGTTTTGCCACTTGCTCCCGAAGGGAAGCCCGGACGCTGTCAGGGTCGCCATGATAGCCAGCAGAGACGTTTGCGACCACAGGAATTCGTCCGGTAGTAATTCTCGCGGATTGTAGGGCCTCGGTCAGGCCGTCAACAGCCGGTCCCATAAGTGCCGAATGGAAGGCCCCGGCCACATTCAGGGCCACGGCCCGGCCGCCATGCTTTTCAGCAATACTGACGGCCCTTTCGCAGGCCGCCTTAGTGCCGGAAATCACAATTTGCCCGGGGCAGTTGTAATTGGCGGGGGTCAGGACCTCACCGCCGGCTGCCTCCTCACAGAGGCGGAGCGTCTGTTCGTCGTCGAGCCCCATGATGGAAACCATGCCGCCGGAAGAGGCCTCAGCGGCAGCCTGCATCAGCTTGCCGCGGCGGGCGACGAGGGTGAGGGCGTCCTTGAAAGTCAGCCATCCGGCGAGGTGGAGGGCCGAGTATTCGCCGAGGCTCAGGCCGGCCATCGCCGACGGCGCAAGCTCGGCGGCGATTCCCTGTGCCTCCAAGGCACGCCAGACGGCGACCGAAGTCACGAAGATGGCGGGCTGCGACATGTCCGTCGCGTCGAGGCGATCTGCCGGGCCTTCATGGCACAACCTTGTCAGGTCGAGGCCGAGGATGCTGTTGGCCTCTTCGAAGACGCCGCGCGCCTCGGTCGAGGCGTCGTAGACGTCTTTGCACATGCCGACTTGCTGTGCGCCCTGGCCCGGAAAAATGATTGCTGTCTTTCCCACTGCTCAACCCTAAGTCTGTTGATGAACTCGGACTCGGCTCAGATTCGCAGGAGCGCCGATCCCCAGGTGAGGCCGGCGCCGAAGGCGACCAGCAAAACCAGATCGCCTTCCTTGATTCGCCCGGTCTCGCGGCATTCGTCGATGCCAAGCGGGATCGAGGCCGCCGAAGTATTACCGTATTTTTGGATATTTGTGAATATCCTGTCCTGCGGCAGGCCGAGCCGCTGACGGGCTGATTCGATGATTCGCAGGTTCGACTGGTGGGGAATGACGAGGGCGATGTCGTCGGCCTTCACGCCTGCCTCGACAAGGGTGGAATCGATCAATTCCAGGTTGCGTTTAACGGCGAGTTTGTAGACCTCGCGGCCCTGCATTTTCACGTAATGAAGCTTCTCATCGACGGTCATCCTCGAAGCGGGCAGCTTCGAGCCGCCTGCCGGGACGGCGAGCATGGAGAGGCCGGTGCCCTCGGCTTCAATTCGGTGATGCAGCAGGGTGTGCTTTTCAGGCTCATCGGTGGCTGAGAGGATCAGTGCGGCCGCGCCATCGCCGAAGAGGATGCAGGTGCTTCGGTCTTCGTAGTCGGTGATGCGGGACATGGTCTCCGCACCGATCAGCAAAATGTTCTTATAGGGGCTGCCGGCCCGCAGGAGGTGGCTCGCCATGACGAAGCCGTAGATGAACCCGCTGCACGCGGCGGCCAGATCGAAAGCCGGGACCGGTGGACCGCCGAGGGCCTGCTGAACAAAACATGCGGTCGAAGGAAAAGGGCACTCCGGCGTGATCGTGGCGACGATGATGAGGTCGATGTCGGCCGGTGTCATCTTCGCGTTTTCGAGGGCCTTGCGGGCGGCCTCGGTCGCAAGGGTGGCGGTGGACTCGCCTTCGGACACGACGCGGCGCTCGGCGATTCCCGTGCGCTCGCGGATCCACGCGTCGGTCGTATCAAGTCGATCGACAAAAAACTGGTTAGTGAGAACTCGGCTGGGCAGAGCGCGGCCTGAACCGGAAATTCGCAATCCGAGAGGTTCAGGCATCAGGGGCTTCCTCCGTCAATCGGCTGAGGATGACTTCGTTGAGGTTGCTCTTGTGATATTGCGCGGCGACGCGGACTGCGTTCTTGATGGCTCGTGCGTCGCTGCTGCCGTGGCAGATGATGCAGATGCCGTCGACACCGAGCAGAGGTGCTCCGCCGAATTCGCTGTAATCATGTCGGGCCCAGATGGCCTTGACAAGGGGCTCGAATCGCTTGGCCAGGTCAGGGCTTTCGTCGGCGATTTCGCGTGCGATGGTCTTGAAGATGCCTTCGGAGAGGCCCTCGGTGAGCTTGAGGACGACGTTTCCGACGAAGCCGTCGCTGACCGCCACTTCACAAGCGCCGGAAAAGAGATCGCGGCCTTCGACGTTGCCGACGAAATTGACGGAAGGGTCGCGCTTGAGCAGCTCGTGAGTCTGCTTGACCAGCGGGCTGCCTTTGACTTCTTCACTGCCGATAGAGAGCAACGCGACCCGGGGGCGATCGATTTTCAGAATCTTTTCCGCATAGGCGGAGGCCATCTGAGCGTATTGAAGGAGGTGATGAGCCTTCGGAGCGACGTTCGCGCCGACGTCGCAGACGGTGAGCGGACCGTGGAACGAAGGCAGGACGACGGCGATGCCCGGCCGCTGGACGCCGCCGAGGGTTCTCATCTTGAGCTGGCAGGCGGCGGCGCAGGCTCCGGTGTTACCGGCGCTGATAACCGCCTCGACCTGGCGCTCGGCGGCCAGCTTGGCCATGATCATGATGGAGGAGTTTTTCTTTTGCCGAAGCGCCTCGACCGGTGAGTCGTCCATCTCGATGACTTCGGGGCAGTGATGAATCTTGATGCGGGGGTTGGACTTTCCCTCGGGGGGAAGGTGGGCCTGGATGGCGTCCTCTCGTCCGACGAGGACCAGCTCGTCCTCATTGGTGAGGAACTGCAATCCCTCCACGGCGCCGCGAACGATTTGCGCGGGCGCGTAGTCACCTCCCATGGCGTCGATCGCGATCCGCATGGCGGTGTTACGACTCCTCAGTCTCGATCTTGAGGGAGATTTTCGCGGTGTGGTATCCGCAGTTCGCGCAGGCGCGGTGCGGGAGTTTTGACGTGCCACACTTGGGGCAGGCAGTCGTATTCACGGCGCGCAGGGCGTGATGCGACCTGCGGGACCTTTTCATGGACTTACTGGAACGTCTGGCCGGAAGCATGACAACACCTGCCTTGGTTGAACAAGGCGCCGAAGGCGGTGGCGATTTCTCGCTGCAACGACCTGGGCGCGGGTCAAACCCGACTCCTGGACACTTCCTCGGAACATGCACAAAAGTCGAGCCGAACAATCTAGACGGGAATCGCGGGCGTGTCAAGGAATCGTGACCCACCCAACCGTTTGCCGCCTAGGGACTTGCGCTGAAAGAGGGGCGATTGTGACCGCGCGGTCGTTGCGTGCAGGGAGTTGCGACGCCATACCGTCCTTAGCGGCCGCGTGGTTTCGGGGCTCGGGACGCCTCTCGGTGCGGCCTTCGCACCGGGGATTGGGCGGTTCCCGAGTCGCTCCCCGGCTTCGCTGCACCATGGATCTTCAGCGTCGGGGATTCGCGCAGAGTCTTGATCCGATCGCGCAGCTTCGCCGCGCTCTCAAAGTCGAGCGCTTCGGCGGCGGCGAGCATCTGCTGCTCCAACTGGAGCAGTGTTTCGCTCAGGTCGAATGTGTCATCGTCGGCGTGGATGGCCTCCTGGGCCGTCTTTCGAGCGATGATTTGGTCTTCAAGGCCCCGGCGAATCGCCTTCTTGATCGTCTCGGGGGTGATGTCGTGTTCGCGGTTGTAGGATTCCTGAATGGTGCGTCGCCGGGTGGTCTCGTCCATGGTCTGCTGCATGGCGGGGGTGATCTTGTCGGCGTAGAAATAGACCTCCGCATCGACGTTCCGGGCGCAGCGGCCGATCGTCTGGATCAGGCTGGTCGCACTTCTGAGGAATCCCTCCTTATCCGCATCGAGAATGGCCACGAGCGAAACTTCGGGCAGGTCCAGCCCCTCGCGCAGCAGGTTCACGCCGACGAGGCAGTCATACTTTCCATCGCGCAGCTCGCGGAGAATCTGCACGCGCTCCAGCGTGTCGATCTCGCTGTGCAGATAGGCGCCCTTGATGCCGGTTTGCTGGATGTAGCCGGCGAGGTCCTCGGCGAGGCGCTTCGTGAGCGTGGTGACGAGGGTTCGCTGACCCGCGGCGGCGCGGACCTGAATCTCATGCAAAAGGTCCGGCACCTGGCCCCGCGCCGGTCGCACGCTGATCACCGGGTCCAATAGGCCGGTGGGGCGGATGACCTGTTCGACCACTTCGCCGCCGGTCTTTCGCAGTTCATAGGGGCCGGGCGTCGCCGAGACGAAAAGCGTCTGGTCCCACATCGCCTCGAATTCCTCGAACTTCATCGGCCGGTTATCGAGGGCGCTGGGCAGGCGGAACCCGTGCTCGACCAGCACTTCCTTGCGTGCCCGATCGCCGTTGTACATGGCGCCGATCTGCGGAATCGTGGCGTGCGACTCGTCGACGATGAGCAGGAAGTCGGAAGGGAAGTAATCGACGAGGGTGTAGGGCTTGGCCCCCGGCTGGGAGCCGACGAGATGCCGGGAGTAATTCTCGATACCGGAGCAGTACCCGACCTCGGTGATCATTTCGATGTCGTACTTCGTTCGGGCCGCGAGCCGCTGGGCTTCCAGCAGCTTGCCCTGGCGACGGAAGTAGTCGAGCCGCTGGTCGAGTTCTTCCCGGATGCTTTTGACGGCGCCCTCGATGCGTTCCTCGGCCAGGACGTAGTGGACGGCTGGATAGATATAGAGCTGGCTGTGAGTCTCAATGGTCGAGCCCGTTAGCGGATTGATCGTGGTCAGCTTGTCGATCTCATCGCCGAACATCTCGATTCGATAGGCGAATTCCTCGTAGGCCGGGTGCAGTTCGACAACGTCGCCGCGAACCCGAAAGGTGGCACGATCCAGTGCGACGTCATTCCGGTTGTATTGCAGATTGACGAATTTCTTGAGCAATTCGTCGCGCGGCATCGTCATGCCGGTCTGAAGGTTGATGACGCTGGCCTTGTACTCGTCCGGCGAGCCGAGACCGAATATGCAGGAGACGCTGGCCACGACGATGACATCTCGACGGCTGACCACGGCACTGGTCGCGGCGAGCCGAAGCCGGTCCAGGTCGTCGTTGCGGGATGAATCCTTCTCAATATAGATGTCCCGGGCCGGGATATAGGCCTCGGGCTGGTAGTAGTCGTAATAGCTGACAAAGAACTCAACGGCGTTATTGGGGAAAAGCTCCCGAAACTCCTCGTAAAGCTGGGCGGCGAGCGTTTTGTTATGAGAAATGATCAGCGTCGGACGGTTGAGCTTCTCGATGACGTGTGCCATCGTAAATGTCTTGCCC
>CAZCGF010000029.1:0-15067 GCA_964498115.1 uncultured Planctomycetaceae bacterium
CGGAGCAGATCAGACTCAGCACGGCGATGTCGGCGGCGGGACACTCCTGGATGTCGAGCACGCGAATCTCAATCGTGTCACGGTCAAACCGCGGAATCGCCCCACGTGCGTTGGCCCACTCATCCTGAAGCAGCCCCTCCGCGTCGTGCGGCGCGAGGTCGCGATAGATCTTTTGCAGGATCTGGTCTTGATACGCCTGCATCGTAAACACAGGTTCCGGAATCACCCGACCAGTGATGGACGGTATTCGCTTGCAGTTCGACTTGTAGGTGTTGAGCCGCGCGTCGGCGAAACCGCCGGGCTTTCCATCCATAAACGGAGAACTCGCCGCCAGCGCCGGCAGGATCGGCAGCAGCAATCGAATCGCCGCGTGCAACCTGCCGAACTCCTCGTCACCGCAAAACGGCAGATTCAGGTGCACCGACTGGAGGTTCGCCCACCCATGTCCGCGACAATCGAAGATGCGATCGAACGCCGCGTACACCTCGCCGTAGTCGTGCGGCCAGAGCCGCATCTCCTTATGGGGGTCCATCCACGGATGCATCGACGTGGGCATCAGCCGTCCGCCCATCGGCGCAAGTATGTCGTTGATCCGTCCCACGCCCGACTGAAACGAATCCGCCAGCCGATCGAAAGACGAAACCGGCTCGCCCGTCTTCAGCTCGATGACGTGCAGGACAAGCTCGTTGGACCAGCTCAATTCGCCGAAGTCGACATCGCCGGTGATCTCCCCCGCCTGCGCCGCCAGGACTTTGTCGCTGATCGGACGAACATCGAGACTCGCCTGATCGACGATCATGTACTCCAGCTCGACGCCGAAGCGCTGAAACAGGTGATGGGGCCCGCTCATGACGACTTGCGGCCCTCTCCGTTGGTCTTGGCCTTGAGCCGCGCCAGAATCGAACCCATGACCCGGTCGTACAACTCGTTGCCGAGATACTTGTCCTCCTGGCCCGCGTCGATGTTGGGGTTGTCGTTGACCTCCATGACGAACACGCGGTTGCCGACCACCTTGAGATCGACGCCGTACAGCCCGTCGCCGATCGGCCGAGCGGCGCGAAGGGCGGTGTCAATGACGGCGGGCGGCACGTCTTCAAGCGGCACGGCCTCAACGCTTCCAAAGCGCGTCTCGGCGCCCTGGGTCTGGGCAATCTGCCAGTGCTCCTTGACCATGAAGTACTTGCAGGCGAAGAGCGGCTTGCGATCGATCACGCCGATGCGCCAGTCCATGTCGGTCTTCAGGAATTCCTGTGCGATGATGAGGTCGGACTTCTCCAGAAGGCGATCGACGATCTCCTCGACCTCCGTTTCGGACTCTGCCTTCATGACGCCCTGCGAGAACGAGCTGTCCGGCTGCTTGAGGATGCAGGGCAGACGCATGGCGACGCGGATCAGCTCCCGATTGTCGCGATGGATGATGAGGGTCTTGGGAATCGGCACGTCGTATCGATTCATCAACTCGGCGAGGTACACCTTGTTGCTGCACTTGGCGATCGACTCCGGGTCGTCGATCACCACCAGTCCTTCAGCGATGGCCCGACGGGCGAAGCGATAGGTATGGTGATTGACGGCGGTGGTTTCGCGAATGAAAAGGGCGTTGAACTCGGCGATGCGTCCGTAGTCGTCGCGGTCGATGAACTCCACGCCCATGCGCAGTCGCCGCGCCGCCGCGTAAAACTTGCGAAGCGCGCCCCGATTCGAGGGCTGATGCTGCTCGGCGGGGTCGTGAAGAATGGCCAGGTCGTAAAGCGTCGGCTGACGGCGCCGCGCGGGAGAGCGACTCCGCGCGAAGTACTCCGTCGCGGCCTCGACGGCAAAGGGCTGATGCGACTCGGGGATGTCGCTGGCGGCGATCGGGCGAATGGAGTGCAGTGCCCACTGATCGTCCTCATGTCGAAACTCGGCGCGCAGGAGCGGCGCCTCAAACAATCGAAAGAGCCGCTGGCTCAGCTCGTCATAGGTCTTGGCCGTGTTTCGACCGAAGTAGATGCTGAGCGTGAACGTCGCGGACTTGATCGACCGCAGACTCTTACGAATCATGGCCTCGAGGTCTTCGGCGACGATCCGCGTGATCGTGAGGGTCTTCATGTCCTGAATGGTGGTGATGCTGGGCAGCGGCCGGTGGCCCCGGGCCATCGCCAGGAGCGATACGTAGTAGCCCACGCTCTGGTATCGATAGGATCGACAAAGGTTGTAGACTTTCAGGTTTCTTATGTCGCTGTAATGCGCGTCGGTCAGGTACGACTTGGCCGACACAACCGGCGCGCCCGGCACGTGCAGCGGCCAGCGCTTCGGATTCTCAACGACGATGACATGCGCCATTACTTCGCTGCCTTGCGACCCCGGCCGGCCTTTGGCGGCTCAAGGATCAGCATATTTGCGTCATAGGTGATCACGCCGAGCAGGATCGCCCCGATCGCGCGGTCAATTCCAATTGAATAAACGTTGCCTTTCGAGAGTGGATTCGGATCGAGTGGGTCCGCCACGAGCACTTCGCGTTTCTTGCGGTTGTAGCGGCACAAGACGACAAAATGCCCGCAAGGCACGCCGCGAATATCGTCCTCCCGCCCTGTCTCTCCGTGCTCCCGAGGCGTGCGATAGAGATAAGTGGCGCTAAGCCCTGTCAGGATCGGTCGATCGTGAACCAGCGCATCGCGCACCAGCGACCTGCTGATGTCTTCAAAGCGAATCTCACCGCCGAGATCGAGAAACTCGAGATATCCTTCCGTCGCCTTATGGAGCTTGGGCGAATGTTTCTGCTTGGCCTGTTCCACCAGCTTGGCGCGCAGATCCACGCGCTTGCGTCCACCGAACCACGACGGGTCAAACACGTTGAGATTGAAAGTGTAAATGGTGGCGCGATAGCCGCGCCGCAGCGCGTGACAGGCGAGGAAGACAGCCAGCGTGCCGCCTTCCTTCAAAGCGGGCACCTCGCGGATAATCTGGTCGAGCGAGAGCTTGTCACCGTAATATTGATAGACGGCGTGCAGGCACGTCGGTCCGCATGTGGTGCCGTCCGGTTGAGGCAGGATCGAAAATGGCCGCCGCTTGCTCAACGCATCATCCCAGCGTCTATCGCGGAAAGCCCCCGGACAATCGGATTGTCACGACCAAGCATCGGGCCGATACCCCAAGTGTGCGGACGCAGTCCACAACGCCCAACAGCATCCCAGTGGGTGGCGTGGTTGTCAAAGGCCGGCGGATTTCCGGTCGTACGGGTGCGGCACTTAGAGCGGAAATGGGGCATACCGAGCCCTTCCTCGCAGGTCGATTCCTGTTTAGGATGCCCTTATGGTTGGAAACTGTGATTTGATGTTAGCCGCTTCCGAACTCGGCTACGGGCCGATCGTGGTGCTGGTCATTTTCACGACGATCGTCTCGACCGTCATCATGTTGCTGACTCACCTAATCCCCAAGGCCAAGCGCACCGGCGACAGGAAGGACGCGACGTACGAATCGGGCATGCCGATCGTCGGTGATGCGCGACGGCGATTTAATGTTCGGTTCTACCTCGTCGCGATGCTGTTTCTGCTGTTCGACGTGGAGCTTATTTTTCTGTATCCGTGGGCCGTCAACTTCATGAGCGCCCGCTCGGCCGGCGACCTGCCGCTACTGAACTTCCTCTTTATCGAGATGGCGATCTTTTTCGGACTGCTGCTGGTCGGGCTGATCTACGACCTCGGCAAGGGCGTCCTCGAATTCGATTAGTCGACGTTCACGACCTCTCGATCACGGAAACGTCTTACTCCTCAGAACGAACTTGAATCGCGAAAATGCTGCTGTAATACGGCACCGGCGCAAGCTGCGCTCAAGGGTCAGGCTCACTCGGAAAAATCAGACGTTTGGGTGAGGAAAAAATCACCACTTTCTTTTTCGCTCATTTGGTTCCAAATCTCATTTACAACGCCGGTGATGGTGCCGATACTTCCTTGTAAATCCCAAATTCGTGACAAGCCGGGTCTTTAATCCGGTGTTGGTCACGACAGGGTCTCGCGCGAAGCTTGTTAAAAGCCATCGACGGTCGTGCCTTCCCTCATAGCGGAGCCGCCGCGATGAGATGGAGGCTCCTTTCTTGAATTCTGCGTTGTACGCTCAACTTGTCCGGACTCAACGTCTGCCGAGCCCGTCGACCACGGCACTTAAGATACTTGAGTTGGCCGAGTCGCCGGATGTCAGCGTCAAACAAATCTCGGAATTGATACTGACGGATCCCGCCATGTCGGCGCGTCTGCTCAAGTACGCCAACTCTCCGATGGTGGGTCCGCGGAGTGAAATCACCAGCGTCCAGCAGGCGGTCACGATGCTGGGTATCCGCAGCGTCAAAGTGACGGCGCTGGGATTCTCACTTGTACGAAAAAGCCACCAGCCCAAATGCCCTCACTTTAACTACGACATCTTCTGGGCGCATGCGACGGCCATCGCCACGGCTGCCCGCGGGATCATGGCGGTCGGCTGTCCGGCGCGGGCGGATGAGGCGTTTACCGCCGGGTTGCTTGCGCGAATCGGCAGGCTCGCGTTTGTGACGGCGATGCCCGAGGAGTATGACGGTGTTCTGGCGAGACTGCCCAATCTTATGACGGACGGGATTGACGAGGAGAAGGCGGTCCTCGGAGAGTCTCACGTTGAGATCGGCGCAGACCTTCTTGCCCAATGGAAGTTGCCTGCCTTGCTCGTAGATTCCGTGCGATATCAGTTGAATCCGGCGGCAGCCCCGACCGCCGAGGTTAGGCAGATCGCCGAAGCCATTCTCCATGCCAAGTACATCGCAGACGTACTCTGCGGATTGTCGAAGGGCTCCGAGGGAAACCGGCCGCAGCAAGTGGTTGAGATCTCCGTGATTGAAGGTCAATTTCGGCAAACCGCCGGGATGTTGGATATCTCGCTGGATGAACTGCCCGATCCAGAGGTGATCGAAGACCAGGCGCGCGATCTCGCGGAGCGGTTGAACGTGGCCGGGGGGCTTGAGGTTCAGAAATTAGCCGACCGGGCGCAGAAACTGGAAAGCCAGGCGATCACCGACGGCCTGACCGGACTGACCAATCGAAAGGGGTTCGACGCGAGGCTCGCCGCGGAAGTGGAACGATCGCGCCGGCATGGCCGCCCGCTCGCGCTGCTGATGCTCGACCTCGATCACTTCAAGCAGGTGAATGACGCGCACGGGCACCTGATCGGAGACGAAGTCCTGAAGCAGGTGGGCCGAGTCTTGAAGGAGACGGTCAGAAAGTGTGACTACGCAGCACGATATGGCGGTGAGGAATTCGCGGTGATCGCCGCGGAGAGCGAACTGCCGGCGGCCGCGTCTCTGGCGGAACGGCTCCGCATCGCCATCAGCGGAATATCGATCAGTGTCGCCTCTGGAGCGTATTCGCCGACGGTAAGCATCGGCATTGGTGCCACGTCCATGCCGACGGAAGCGCTGACCGCAGAAATGCTGATTGCCCAAGCGGACAAGCTTCTCTATGAAGCCAAGCGCAGCGGGCGCAATCAATGCAAGTCCGGCCCGATTGGAAAATCAGGTCGCGTCAAGAATCAAACAACTCATGCAAAGTGAAAGCCGCTGCTCAACGGCAGGACCATGGAAGCGGCCGAGACTAATTCGCCGCATAAAGCATGGTGAGAAAGAACTGAATATCCAGCCCATTGCCGGCCGCATCGCCGTTCAAGTCTGATCGGGCGATGTGCGTCTCGTTTGTGTCGACGCCGATCAATACATTTACAAGAATGTCGCCGTCAATCAGATTCACCGCCCCGTCCACGTTCAGATCGCCCAGCCTCTCACAGGAATCGAGGATCTGGTTCAAGTTGATGTCAGTCTCGGCCCCGCTGGAAAGGTCACAGGAGTCCGGCGTGCCATTCACGTTGCAGTCGTTTCCGAAGGGCGGGGTCGAATTGAGCGAAACGCTGACCATCGCCGTGGCATACTCGACGGCGGCGATATCAAGGAATGTGTCATTGTCGAGATCCGCGAGGACGGCGTAATCCGGCGCATCAGCCCATGGCATGTTGACCAACGTGCCAAACGTTCCGCCTCCGTCGTTGAGAAGGACAGAGATATTGGACGTCTCCTTGTTGGCAATGACCATATCCAGGTCGCCGTCCTTATCGATGTCACCCGAGACGACGGAATGTGGCTGGGCCCCGAACGGATAATTGCCGACAACGAGGATTTGGGGCGTGCCGAGCACACCGCCGGGCGTCGCGATGAAAAGCGACAATGTGTCGGATTCGGCATTGGCGACAATCACGTCAGCAAGGGCATCGCCGTTCACATCGGCGACAACGACGGATTCCGGAGAGTCCTGAACCGCGTAGGTGGTGGCTGGCCCAAACGCGCCGCCGCCGAGGTTGAGCAGGACCGAGACGTTGTCGGACAACTGATTGGCCACCACGATATCGGGCAGCAGGTCGCCGCTGATGTCCCCGATTGATGCGGACCACGGAGTCTGGCCGCCCGTGGAAATGTCGGTCGGCGCAGCGAAGCCCTGCCACACCATTTTTCCGTCGGGCCCGAGGTTCAGAACGATCGCGACTTCATTCATGAAGGCCTTGCAGACCACGAGGTCCGGCAAGCCGTCACCGCTTACATCCGCGGCACGAACGAAGAGCGAACCGCCGTTTTGCTGGGCGGGGACGTTCATATCAATCTGGGCGCCGTTTGAAAATCCGAGCCACTGATCCTTTATGTCGATGCCGTTGTTCATCAGGATCGTGACGTGATTCACGAGCAGATTGGACACCGCGGCGTCGAGATCGCCGTCGCCGTCAAAGTCGCCGGTGGCCACGCTTCGCGGATAGGAGCTAACGGCGAAAGTACCGCCAGGGCTGAAAGACGTTCCGCTGCCGTCGTTGAGCAGGACGTCGAGGTGGGTCCCGAGCCATCCGGGGACGAGCAGGTCGGTGTCGCCATCGCCGTCGATGTCGCAGGCGTGAACGAAGAAGCCGCCGCTCGAAGAGGCCGTGGACGCGGGAGAATTCAGCGTAATGGGGGCCAGGTCACATTCGTCCGGAATACCATTGGCGTTGCAATCTCTGCCGGCGAGTTCGCAGGCATCGAGCACATGGTTCGCATTGCAATCGGCTTCGCCTCCCGCGATCTCGACACGATCGTCAACGGTGTCCAGGTCGCAGTCGACGAACGGCTCATCGAGGGCGGTCAGGAAAACGACGATGTCTTCGATTTCCTGAGCGGTCATGGAGATGGTGCCGATCAACGGATTCTGGGCGGCGGGTGAGGTGTTGAACTCAGGGCCCGCGTAGAAAGCCACCGCGTCGTGCAGGGTCGGCACGGCATTATTGTGGAAGTATGGGGCGGTTCGTGCGACTCCGATGAGCTGCGGCGTGCTGAAGACTCGATTGCCGCCGTCCTCCTGCGGCATGGGCTGGCCGTCAAGACAGGCTTCGGGAAAAGTGAGATTGATCGGCAGGTTTCCGACGCCTGAGTTGAACGATTGTGTGCCGCCGCCCAACTCGGGCGCGGCCAGCGCGAAAACCGGTCCGCTGTGACAAAGGAAACACTTGGCGTTACCGGTCACGCCGAAGAACAAATCCTGGCCGCGGGCGATGGCGGCCGCGTCGGCGCCACGGGCGATGGCCGCATTGGTCATATTGGAAATGATGTAGTTACCGTTCGAAGGAAGCTTGATGGAGAGCATGAAAGCCTCCATCGCCGACAATTCCGCCGAGGTGGGAAGGCGGCAGTCGATCGGCCCTGCCGAAGGGTCAGTATTGCGCACGAGCGTCTTGGGCATGTGCTGCAAGACGGCGCCGGTGGAGAACGCCTGGAGCGACGTGAACTCTCCGCTTCGGCCGTAGGGCGCGGTGAGCTGGAGGTTGACCAGGGCCGGCGAACCGCGGAAGACTGGCGGATTCTCGAACCCATCAATGTTCTCGAGGTTAACGCCGCGAGAACCAACGAGGAGGCAGGTGTTCTCCAGTTCGGAAAGATTCGGATCCCACTGGGCGACGAACATTGGATCGCCGGGAGGAAGGAAAGAAATCTTCGCTGGAGAGAGGCCGAAGAGGATGTCAGCCTGATGGCACGTTGCGCAGGTGCGGCCGTTACCCTCGAACGTCTCAAGGAGAAACAAGTTCCGGCCCTGGTTCACGTTTGTGGCGCTGGGAATTGTTCCGGTGCTGCCATCACTGTTTCTGGGGGACGCGGTTCCGGTGGAGAAATTCGCGTTGAACTGGCCGGTGCCGTAGTTGTTGAAGTTGGACGATCGCTTCAGGGAAGTTGTGCCGGTCGAAGGGAGCGCGCCAGCCGGCGATCCTGCCGACTGTCCCAGCGTGTCACTGCCGGGATCGCCGACGAAGTTGCCATAGGACAGGCAGAGGTTCAGCATCGGGGCGTTGGGGTTGTCGGGATTCCCCGTGAAGCACACCTTTCCATTCTGAACAATCAGCGACTTGGGGATTATGAAGTCGGGCGGCGGCATGCCGGGGACGTCGGCGAAGGCCTGGGTGGCAAGCAGGACACTGTAGCCGCCGTTGATCGGGTCGAGGACACCCACAGGCGCGTCGGAGGGAAAAACATACTCGCCGATCTCAGCCCCGGTCGCGTCGAAGAAAACCAGACGCAGCCTGCCTTCGGATTCGCCGGACTGCGGGCCCCACAGGGCATCGGCGGGAGACAGCAACTTCAACTCGATGAACTGGATGCGCGTATCGCCATTTGCGCCGGCCAGAGCCTCGTCAATCTGAACGGCGGGAGGATCGGCGAGGACGGGGATCGAAAGCGCATAGCCCGCAATCATGAAGGCGAAAACGCATCGAACAAATGCGTGACCGGCTTGAGGATCTCGCACCACCGGCCTTTTCCCGATGAAACGGACAAGGCCTGTCGCGGAGGATTGATTGATCGCCATCGGAGAGTATCCCGATTCGCCTAACTCATCCGAGCCTGACCCAAGCTCGTATGAGGGCGGTTTTCGATTTCGATCGGGCCAAGTTGAATCACCAAGTCGGTCGGATCGAGAGACTGCGGCCCACCAGTAAGTAGCGGATCACCCGAAGGGAATTATCCCTCCGATAACCAACTACTTCGATGTTACGAAATTGGACCGACCGATTCAATTCCAAGTCCTCTAATCTTCGCATGCGCGGCGGCACACCTTTTGGGTCTTAGCCGTGTATTGGCAACCGTTTGCGCGGTGAGAACCTCATGACTCGGATTGTTGCGAGCATGGACGGGCACGGTTTCGGAGGCTGAATTGGCACAAAGCTCTCTCCAGGAGCAAGCCGCCATGGTCATCCTGCGACCACGGCGCAAGGTATTCCCGCTCGTGAATTGTTGGGTTGAGTAACCTGTTAGCGAGGTTTTTTCGGACCTGTCGAGTAGGGTGCGACTCTAAGTCCGCGTAGGAGCGACAAGTTGTAATCGAAGTGGTCAATAATCGGGGCAGTTTTCAGATTCACTCCATAAACCGAAATGCCTGCAAACCTTAGCAATACTACAATATTTTGATAAGATTTCGTTGACACCCCCTACATATTGGGGTATTAAACGGATTGTCCTCAAGCATTCGTAGAGGGCAATCCGAAGTTGATTATCGAGCCTGCAGCGAAGCGGGACCAGATGTGGCCTACCCGTAGGGGAGCCCGCCGCTTCGCGTTGCTCTCGTTTGGAGATCAACTTCGGTCGAGTGGAAACAAACTCAATCGATGGCGGCCGTTCGTGGCGTCGGTCGCAATCGATTGATCAGGCGCGGCCGGCGGCGGAAAGCCGCGGCCTATATCGGGAACCGGGTGACAAGTATGCTGAAAGTTTCGACGGATCGAATGAAGGTCAGCGACACGGACGTCGCACCCTCGTCTCGTTATGGTGAATTCGGCCTGACCGAAAATGCCCTGCGGGTCTTGCGCGCGCGCTATCTTGAAAAGAATGAGTCCGGGGAATGCACAGAGCAGCCGGACGACCTCTTCGAACGGGTCGCGCGGGTCATGGCCGACGTCGAACTCACTTACGGCGGTAACGAGTCTTGTCGCAGCGAGTGGAAGGCGCGCTTCAAGAATCTCATGGCGTCACGCAAGTTCATGCCCAACAGCCCGACCCTGATGAATGCGGGGCGCTCGATGGGCATGCTGAGCGCATGCTTTGTCCTGCCGGTTCCCGATTCGATTGACGGGATCTTTGATTCGATCAAGCACACCGCATTGATTCAGAAGGCGGGCGGAGGTACGGGCTTCGCTTTTGACGCACTTCGGCCCACGGGCGACTACATCAAGTCGAGCGGCGGCACGACCAGCGGGCCGATCTCCTTCTGGCGGGCCTTCAGCGAGGCGACGAACGCGATTCAGCAGGGCGCGTTTCGCCGTGGCGCGAACATGGGCATGATGAACGTCCATCACCCGGACATCATCAAGTTCCTGCACGCCAAGCAGGACCTTACCCAATTCACGAATTACAACATCTCGGTGAAGATGACTGACGAGTGGATGGACGCCTTCCTGAAGGACCCCCATTCGCCGCACCTCACTCGAAACCCCCGCAACAATCTTGAGTTTTACGTCCCCAAGTCCGTGCGCATCGCGGACTATTCGATCAAGGATCTGATTCCGACGGAGAAGTATGACGGCCTGACGCCGGTTTACACGCGGCAGGACATCTGGGACATCATCATCAAGCACGCGTGGCAGACAGGCGAGCCGGGCGTGGTCTTCATGGACCGCATCAACGAGGCCAATCCGACGCCGCACGTCGGCCGGATGGAAGCGACAAACCCCTGCGGCGAGCAGCCGCTGCTTCCTTACGAAGCCTGCAACCTCGGCAGCATCAATCTCGGCTTGTTCGTGAAGGATGCCTGCACGGCGGACGCGGAAGTGGACTGGGACAGCCTACGAACGGCAATTCACGAGTCGGTGCGGTTTCTGGATAACGTGATCGACGCGAATAACTATCCGCTTCCGCAGATCGACGACGTCTGCAAGGCCAATCGCAAGATCGGCTTGGGCGTCATGGGCTTTGCCGACGCGCTCTACAAGCTCGGCGTGCCTTACAACTCTGACGCAGGCGTGTCATGGGGCGAGCGCTTCATGAAGTTTCTCAATGACGAGTCCCACAATTACTCGGAGAAGCTGGCCCTGGAGCGCGGCAGCTTTCCGAACTGGACCAACAGCACGTGGGACACGCAGCATCACCGCCCGATGCGCAACAGTTGTGCGACAACGGTCGCGCCGACCGGAACCATCAGCATTATCGCGGATTGCTCCGGCGGCGTAGAGCCGATGTTCAGCCTTGCCTTCTTCCGCAACGTCCTAAAGGGGCAGGAAGAAGGCAAGACCCCGATGATCGAGAGCAACGAGACGTTTGTTCACGTGGCTCGAGAGCGGGGATTCTACAGCGAGGGACTGATGGAACAGATCGCCAAGGAAGGCACCCTCGCTCATATTGATGACATTCCGGAGGACGTACGAGCCGTCTTCGTGTGCGCCCACGACATCTCGCCGGAATGGCATATTAAGATGCAGGCAGCTTTTCAGAAGCACTGCGACTCCTCGATCAGCAAGACCATCAACTTCCCCAGCGAAGCCGGGCCGGACGATGTCGATGCGATTTACAGGATGGCCTACAGCCTGAGATGCAAGGGAGTCACCGTGTATCGAGATGGATGCCGCTCCAGTCAGCCGATGGCGCTGGCCGACTCGGAGAAGAAGCATGAGGAGATGAAGGCCAAGGCCGCCGGGAGCCCTTCGGCTGCTGCCGTGCCGAGCCTGGACCGTGAAGTAATCGAGCGCAAGGCCGAGGGCGAGCGAATGCGAATCACCACCGAGCGAAATCTCTTCGGCGAGCGAATCACCGAGGTGAAGAAGACCTCGCCCTCGCTTGAGCCGCGCGAGCTGCCCTCCATCACCAGCGGCATTCGCGTTCGACAGCAGACGCCGTTCGGCAACATGCACATCCAGATCACCGTGGACCCGCAGGCCGAGCGCGAGTTGGAAGTCTTTGCTCAGCTTGGCAAGGGCGGCGACATTGCCACCAGCGATCTGGAGGCCATCTGCCGGATGATCAGCCTGTGGCTCCGTGCCGGCGGGCGATTGTCTTACGTCATCAAGCAGTTGTCGGGCATCGGCTCGTCGATGCAGATCCCGACGCGCGATGGCCGGATCATGTCGCTCGGCGACGGCCTGGCCCAGGGGCTCAAAAAGTACACCAAGGCCAAGGAGCGATTCGGCCTGCGAGCCCTGCTCCTGGGCGAAGTCGATCCGTCAAATGCGGATGCCGGCGCATCGCCGAAGAACGGAAACGGCAACGGAGGCGACAAGCACGACGCCGATGTGACCATTACCGCCGGACGACTCGCTGAGCCGGCTGTTCAGGTGGCTTCGCATCGCAATGATTACAAGTTGAAGTGTCCGGAGTGCGGCGGCGTGCTTGATTTCGGCGAGGGTTGCACTAAGTGCCACGGATGCGGATACTCGCACTGCTAGCTCTCAGCAGGCAGTGCCTCGTCGCGTAAGGGCGACGCAGGAGTAAAACACGTTCATGCTTCGAGGGTTCGCCCTCGATGATTTATCAGGAGCCGGGCAGAGGCAATCGGCTTCTTTCCCCTCCGGAAAGCGTCGGGCATTCCCAGTGAATCCTGACGCTTTCTTTTTGCGCGACGGGCGCCGACCAGTCAGCTGTTACTTCAGCCGCCAACCTGCCCTGCCGCTGATAGACCTACGATCATGCGTTATGCTTAACGCGGTCGTGCGGCCAGAGCCGCCGACCCCTGGAGGTGCATGTGCGTCGCGCGGCGGGACTGATCATCGGCCTCATCATTGCTGCACTCGGTGTGACTCTTGAGGCACGCCGGGCTCCGGCCGTTTTCACCGATAGCGGCGTCCTCTTCACCGATCCCGACGACTACATGCGTGTGTATCGGGCACGAGAGATCATGGAGGGCCGGACATCACTCGTCAGACAGATGCCGGAAATCAACTCCCCAGTGGGCGCGACGCTGCACTGGACCGCGCCGATGGATTACCTCATCGTCGCGGCGGCAAAAACCGTTGGCCCGCTGTTTGGCGATGATCCGCAGGCCCGGCTCGACCGCGCGGCGGCGTGGCTGCCTGTGATGCTCGGGGCGATCTATGTCTCGTTACTCACTCTTCTGCTTCAACGAGCAACGTCCTGGCCGATTGCTCTGACGATTTCCCTGGTTGTCGTTGTTTCACCCGCCTTCCACAGGCCATTTGCCCTCGGGCATCCGGACCATCACTGTCTGCTCGAGTTGCTTTTCATGCTCGGGGCGCTGTTGTGGCTTCCCCGGCGAACCCAGGATGGATCGCCCGCCGCTCCGTCCATACGGGCGGCCGTTCTCAGCGGAACGGCGACGGGCCTTGCCCTGTGGGTCGCTCCTCAGGCGATGGCGGTGTGGCTGGCGATACTGTGCGGCGCGACGATTGCGACCTTTCGCGCACCAGAGGCGCAGCGTGTGACCTGGGCGACACGGCGTTTTGAATGGGGCTGCGTCGTATTCTTTGTGGTCGCGACCGGGTTTCTGATTGAAAACTGGCCGACCGTCTCTGCCGCCGCGGCAGATAAGGTCAGCGTGTTTCACGTCGCATTGACGCTGCTGGCGTTTCTCGCTCCATCGGGGGCCGTCACCGCGGCGCGAAAGGGGATTCTCAGCAAGTTTGTTCATGGCCTGCGTCACTGGACGCCAATGGCCACGGGACTAGCGGTGTTCGCTGTCTGGGCGCTCGTGCAAAGCGACTATATCTTCGGCGACGTCGTCGGCTCTGAGTTTATCCGCTGGTCGGCCCACATCGTGGAGCTTCAACCGCTCTGGACGCGAACCGCGAGCCAATTCTCTCTTACCCAGATGCACCTATGGCTGGGACTCTGGCCGTACGTCCTGCCGATCGCGCTGTGGTTTTTTGTGCGAGGCAGCACACTCCCGGTCGGTCCTCGAATGATGCTGGCCCTATCGGCCGTGGGCTTTGCGACCCTGGCCATCGTCCAGCGGAGATGGCTGGATCATGCCTTCCTGCCGATCACGACCGTTGCAATCATCGGCCTCGTCGAACTGGCGCGTCGTATCGCGAAGTCAGCCCCCGGGCGGCCGTGGTTACCGGCGAGTCTCGTCGCGACCATATGCGCTTTACTGACGTGGCCCTCCAGCGGGTTTCTCTTCCAATTCGAGAGCCCGAAGCCGCATCCGACCAATTTGCGGACTGCGTTCGTCGCCGCGCGGATCGACGAGTTTGAGACTCGCGCGGCGTCGCCGGCCGATCGTCGGGCCATCCTTTGCGAGGACGGCGAGGGCCCGATGCTGCTCTATCGCACGCGTCTGCCGATCGTCGCCGCGCCATATCACCGGGCGATGGAGGGCATCGTCGCCGCGGCGCAGTTCTATGCCGAGCGCGACGAGCTGCTCGCCGTCCAGCAGCTTGAGAAACTCGGCGTCAGGTATGTTGTGGTACCGTTTCGACCGCACGAACAATTGATGAATCACGAATTCATCGCTTACGGTGAGCTTCGTTCGTACGAACCGCCGATCGAGTCGATCGACGAATTCGGTCTGCGTCATCAGGAGCTTCGTTACAAGCCCGAGATTGCGCAGTCGATGGCCTATCGCCTGGCCATGCAGCCGGACCAGCCGCCAACGGGAGTGCGGTGCATCGCCCGAATACGCGAAGGGGCACAGACGCAGGATGGCTACTCGGGGCTGCTCTACGTCGAGACGACAACACCCATCCCGCCGCGCGAGGAGAGCGAACTTTAGCCGGGACGGTATATTGCCGAATTCGAAGATCGCCGCAAACGCTACGCATAAGGACCGCCCATCGTGAGCAACGTCGAGAAGGACATCGTCGAGCTGCGCGAGCAGATCAACCGGCACGATCATCTCTACTACGTCGAAGGAAAGCCGGAACTCTCCGATCGGGAGTATGACAAACTCTTTGCGCGGCTGAAAGAACTGGAAGCGGCGCACCCCGAACTATTCGATCCGGATTCGCCGACGCAGCGCGTGGGGGAGAAGCCGATTGAGGGCTTCCGACACGTCACCCACGCCGCCGCGATGATGTCGATCGACAACACCTATAACGAGAGCGAACTGCGCGAGTTCGACGGGCGTGTCTC